>NZ_JBIRWQ010000015.1:0-225470 GCF_044388125.1 Actinoplanes sp. NPDC020271 | reverse complement strand
TCGCCCGCCGGCTGACGGACGAAAACACCCCAACCTGGCGAGACCCTCAAATCGCATAACACCACAAAATACGTTAATCAGACGTCCTCTTAGGGTTGGGCGCATGGGTATCGATTTCGCCCCATCGGTCAGATCGCGTCTAGGGATCGAATGGGAAATCGCCTGTGTCGATCGGCGCAGCGGAGAACTGGCCGCGGCGGCCCCGGAACTGCTCGCCAAGCTCGGCGTCGCGGACGGGTTTCCGCACGTCACGAACGAGCTGCTGACCAACACCGTGGAACTCGTCAGTGCGCCACATCACCGGGCGCGCGACGCCGTGGCCGACCTCACCCACCTCGTCGAACGGGTCGCGGCCGTCGCCGAGCCGATGGGGGTGGACCTGATCTCGTCCGGCACGCACCCGTTCAGCCAGTGGTTCCGGCAGCAGGTGACGCCGGGCAAGCCGCGCTACGACACGCTGATCGACCGGACCCAGTGGTGGGGCCGGCAGATGATGATCTGGGGCGTCCACGTGCACGTCGCGGTCGACGATCGGCGCAAGGTGCTGCCGATCATCGACGGGCTGCTCACGTACCTGCCGCACTTCCAGGCACTCAGCGCGTCCAGCCCGTTCTGGGCGGGGGAGCGGACCGGGTACGCCTCCAACCGCGCGCTGATGTTCCAGCAGCTCCCGACCGCCGGGCTGCCCCCGCAGCTCGACTCCTGGGCGGAGTACGAGTCGCTGGTCGCCGACCTCAAGCACACCGGCGTCATCGAGGAACTCAACGAGCTGCGCTGGGACATCCGGCCGTCGCCGACATGGGGGACGATCGAGATCCGCACGTTCGACGGCGTCTCCTCCGCGTGGGAGATCGGCGCCGTCGCGGCCCTCGCCCAATGCCTGGTCGAACACTTCTCCCGGGAACTCGACGCGGGCCGGGACGTGCCCCGCATGCAGCCGTGGTTCGTCCGGGAGAACAAGTGGCGGGCCGCGCGCTACGGCCTCGAGGCGATCATCATCAAGAATGCGGCCGGCGACGAACGCCTGGTCACCGAAGATCTCGCCGAGCTGGTGCCGCGGCTGGCACCGGTCGCGGACGCGCTCGCCTGCCGGCCGGAACTGGAACGGCTGCGCGACATCGTCGACGGCGGAGCGAGTTACCAGCGCCAGCTCCAGGTCGCCGCGGCCCACCACGGCAGTCTCAAAGCAGTCGTCTCGTCCCTGGTCCGCGAACTCCGCGACAACTGCTGACCATCGGCGCCCGCCCGCCGACAGTTCGCGAGCCGGGGCGTACGGGAAACTGGGGTTGATCTTGGGGGTGGGGATGAGCGACGAGGTGGTTCGGTTCGCGAGCGAGCTGATCGCGATCGACACGACGAACGCGAGTGACAGCGGCGGACCCGGAACTGAGCGGCCGGCCGCCGAGTACGTCGCGGAGAAGCTCACCGAGGTCGGCTACGACGTGACCTACGTGGAGTCGGGAGCGCCCGGCCGTGGCAACGTCATCGCCCGCCTGACCGGAAGCGACCAGTCGCGCGGGGCGCTGCTCGTGCATGGTCACCTCGACGTCGTGCCGGCCGACGCCACGGAATGGTCGGTGCACCCGTTCTCCGGCGAGGTGCGTGACGGCTTCGTGTGGGGGCGCGGCGCGGTCGACATGAAGGGCACGCTCGCGATGAGCCTCGCCGTGGCGCGGCAGCTCAAACGGGAGAACGTCGTCCCGCCGCGGGACCTGATCTTCGCGTATGTCGCCGACGAGGAAGCCGGTGGTCTCAACGGCGCTCGATGGCTGGTCGACAACCGTCCCGAGCTGTTCGAGGGCGCGACCGAGGCGATCAGCGAGGTCGGCGGCTTCTCGGTGACCACCGGCGACGGCGCTCGGGCCTACCTGGTGGAGACCGCCGAGAAGGGCGTCGCGTGGCTGCGGCTGACCGCGCGCGGGACCGCCGGGCACGCCTCCCTGCTGCACGACGACAACGCGGTGGCGAAACTCGCCGCCGCGATCACCCGGCTCGACCGGCACCGGTTTCCGCTGGTGCTGACCGGTCCCGTGCGCGAGCTGCTGGAGGGGCTGGCCGAGATGACCGGGATCCCGTTCGACCCGGACGACCCGGAGGCGGCCGTGGCCCGGCTCGGTCACCTGTCCCGGCTGGTCGGGGCCACGCTGCGGGACACCGCGACGGTCACCATGGTCGAGGCCGGCTACAAGGCGAACGTGGTGCCGTCGACCGCCCGCGCCACCGTCGACGGGCGGATGCTGCCGGGCCGGGAGGCGACGTTCGAGGCGGAACTGGCGACGGTGCTCGGGCCCGGCATCGAACGGGAGTACCTGTTCATGCCCGGGGTGGAAACGTCCTTCACCGGGTCGCTGGTCGACGCCATGGCGGCGGCGGTCGGTGCGGAGGATCCGGGGGCTCGGTTGTTGCCGTACATGCTGTCGGCCAGCACCGACGCGAAGGCATTCCAGCGGCTGGGGATCCGGCATCTCGGGTTCTCGCCGTTGAGGTTGCCGCCGGAGCTGGACTTCACGTCACTGTTCCACGGGGTGGACGAACGTGTTCCGGTGGACGGGCTGCGCTTCGGTGTCCGTGTCCTTGACCGGCTGCTCAGGAACTGCTGATCCAGCCCGGTACCGCCCGGGCCCGGCTCGTAGGCCCACACCACCAGCTGCGCCCGATCCCGCAGACGGAGTTTGATCAGCACCAGGCAGCACCGCCGCACCGGCCTCGCAGACGAGGAGCCCGCGCCGGCGAGCCGCGGTGGAGAGCGACGAGCGGCACGGTCATGACGTCGAGGGTGAGGATCAGCGCCGGCACGAGGGCGTCGCGCATCGATGCGGGCCGCCACCTGGCCCCACTCTACGGCGGCGTTGCCGCTACCCGGGGGATCGCCGGGGCCCTATCCTGTGAGCGTCCTGGCGTCTCAGCCGTCGTCAGACGCTGAGCTGCACCACAGCTAATGTTAGCGTTCACACTCCCATGTCCCAGGCCCGCTTGAGGTAGAACATGACCATGACGGAAACGCGTGCAGCGATCGAGCAGGGGCGCACCGCGCTCGGCATCGAATTCGGATCGACCCGGATCAAGGCGGTGCTGATCGGGCCGGACAACGCGGCCATCGCGACCGGCGCCCACGACTGGGAGAACCAGTTCGTCGACCGCGTCTGGACCTACTCCCTCGACGCGGTCTGGGCCGGCGTGCAGGACTGCTTCGCCGCCCTCGCCAAGGACGTGCGGGAGCGGCACGGCGTCGAGCTGACCAGCACCGGCGCGCTCGGCGTCTCCGCCATGATGCACGGCTACCTCGCGTTCGACGCCGACGGTGAACTGCTCACCCCGTTCCGCACCTGGCGCAACACCAACACCGGTGACGCGTCCGAGCAGCTCAGCGAGCTGTTCGACTACAACATCCCGCACCGCTGGAGCATCGCCCACCTCTACCAGGCCGTGCTCAACGGCGAGGAGCACCTGCCGCGTCTCGCCCACTTGACCACGCTCGCCGGTTACGTGCACTGGAAGCTCACCGGCCGGCAGGTCCTCGGCGTCGGCGACGCCAGCGGCATGTTCCCGATCGACGTCACCACCGGTGGCTACGACGCCGGCAAGCTCGCCCAGTTCGACGAGCTCGTCGACGGCCGGCTCCCGGTCAAGCTGGAGCAGTTGCTCCCGGCCGTGCTCCCGGCCGGCGAGTCCGGCGGCACGCTGACCGAGGCCGGGGCGAAACTGCTCGACCCGACCGGCACGCTGCAGCCCGGCGCGGTCGTCTGCCCGCCCGAGGGTGATGCCGGCACCGGCATGGTCGCCACCAACTCCGTCGCCCGCCGCACCGGTAACGTCAGCGCCGGCACCAGCATCTTCGCCATGATCGTGCTGGACGGCCCGCTGAGCCGCCGGCACTCCGAGGTCGACCTGGTGACGACCCCGGCCGGCGATCTGGTCGCGATGGTCCACTGCAACAACGGCGCCAGCGAGCTGAACTCGTGGGCCGGCCTGTTCACCCAGTTCGCCACCGCCCTGGGCGTTTCCGCGGACGCCAACACGATCTTCGAGACGCTCTTCCGCTCGGCGCTCGACGGCGCGCCCGACGGCGGCGGCCTGATGGCGTTCAACTACCTCTCCGGCGAGCCGATCACCAAGCTGCACGAGGGTCGCCCGCTGTTCCTGCGCGAGCCGGGCAGCACGCTCGACCTGTCCACGTTCATGCGCGTCCAGCTCTACTCCGCGCTTGCCACCCTGCGCCTCGGCATGGACGTGCTCCAGAAGTCCGAGAACGTTCAGCTCGACCGGATGTTCGCCCACGGCGGCCTGTTCAAGACCAAGGGCGTGGCCCAGAACCTGCTCGCCGCCGCGATCAACACCCCGGTCTCCGTCGGCGACCTCGCCTCCGAGGGCGGCGCCTGGGGCATCGCGATCCTCGCCGCGTTCGTCGCCGCCAAGCAGCCCGGCCAGACCCTGGACGACTTCCTGACCGGCACGGTCTTCGCCGGCGCGGAGCTGGAGACCGCCGCTCCCGCCCCCGCCGACGTGGCCGGCTTCGACGCCTTCATCCAGCGCTACGCAGCCGCCCTCCCGGTCGAGCAGGCCGCGGTCGCCAACACCTGAAATTCACATTCATCATTGCCCATCTCCGCTGGGGTACAGACCGTCGCTCCCGCGGGGACCCTTCCGGGCTGAGCAGGGCGCAGGGCGCCCAGAACGCTCAGCCCGGAAGGGCGGCCTCCGTGGGTGGGCGCGGTCAGGGCAGCAGGCGGTCGGGGCCGGGCCGGGCCGGGGCGGGCGCTTCGTGACGGACTCGGCCGGCGTTGTCACGGCGTACCGGCACGGGGCTTCGGGGGTTAAGAGGCCTGTTTCAACAGGTGGTAGGGGCCGTCGCAGGTGCGGTCGCGGCCGGCCTCCTTGGCGGCGTAGAGGTGCGTGTCGGCGAGCCGCAGCAGCGCCTCCTGCGTCCGGCAGCTCTCCGCCGACGTGGCGACGCCGATGCTCGCGGTCACCGGCACGTTCCCGGTGACCGGCCGCCAGTCGTGGGCGCGGATCGCGAGCCGGAGCCGTTCCGCCCATGTGTAGGCCGTCGCCGGGTCGGCGCCCGGCTGCACCAGCAGGAACTCCTCGCCGCCGAGCCGGGCCGCGAACGCGTCACGCCCGGTCGCCGCCGAGTCGGTCAGCAGCTGTGCGATCCGTCGCAGCACCTCGTCGCCGACCTCGTGCGAGCACGTGTCGTTGATGCGTTTGAAGTGGTCGAGGTCGACGACCGCGATGGACAGCGGCGTGTGCGCCTCGAGGGCCTGACCGATGAGGACGGGCAGTTCGACGTCGACGAAACGGCGGTTGAACAGGCCGGTCAACGGGTCCCGCAGGGACAGCTCCTGGGCGCGGGCCCCGGCTCGGCGGGCCTCGTCCGCCTCGTACATCGCATGAAGGGTTTTTGCTCTGGCGTCGCGCTCGCTGGAGGTCAGCGCCATCGCGGCGGCGTGGAACGCCTTGTACTCGTCGAGCGCCTCGGCGAACCGGCCGGCCGCGGCCCAGATCTCGGCCTGCTCGCGGCGGACACCGACGGCGACCCCGGACAGCCGTCGGTCCTCGCAGAGCAGGCGGCACCGGTCGACGGCGTCCTGCGCGGCGTCGAGGTTCCCGGCGCGGCGGTGCACCTCGGAGAGCGTGACCAAGCATTGCGCGCGGGAGCCGACCTCCTCGTAGGCGATCGCGTACTCGTCGTCGAGCGCCGGCAGCAGCGTGGTGATCGCGTCCGGGTACCGCCCGGCGCCGAGCTGCACGTGCGCGACCGTGTCGAGGGTGTTGTAGTCCAGGGTCAGCCCGTGCTCGGCGGCGAGCTGCAGGATTCGCTCGACGGCGTGCTCGGCTTCCGCGCTGTCGCCGAGGTCGTGCTCGGTGAAGGCCAGGTTGTTGAAGACCCGGATCCGCGCCCGGACGTCACCGAGCGTCACCGACAGTCGCCCGGCTTCCGCGTAGCGCTGCCGGGCGCCCTGGATGTCCTCGACGTCGGCGAGCGCGTCGGCGAGCGCCATCACACACCGCCATCGCAGGTACGACGAAGCCGCGTCCCCCATCCGCGACAGCGCGTCGAGCGCCCCGAGGGCGTGCTCCAGGGCGGTCGGATAGTCCCCGAGCTGCCCGAAGTACGGCGACAACCGCAGATGACTCAACGCCAGCAGCAGATGATGCTCGTGATCGGCGGCCCACGCGTTCACCCGGCGGCAGATCTGCCCGCTGGTGATCACGTCACCGCGGCGCCCGACGATGTCGGCGCGCAGCAGTTGCGCCCGCAGTTCCAGGTCGGTGGCTCCGAGCTCGGCCGCGGCTGCCTCGATGCCGGCGGCACGGGTGAACCACTCGTCCAGGTCCATGCCGTACCGCGGCTGTTCCTCGAGCGCGGTCAGTTCCGCGTCCAGGGTGCTCAGGTCCACATCTGCGCTCATCGTCCGACTGATCGTAGTCCTGAGAGCTCCGGTAGA
Organism: Actinoplanes sp. NPDC020271; assembly: GCF_044388125.1. NCBI lineage: Bacteria > Bacillati > Actinomycetota > Actinomycetes > Micromonosporales > Micromonosporaceae > Actinoplanes > Actinoplanes sp. NPDC020271. The sequence goes on along the minus strand of NZ_JBIRWQ010000015.1, from coordinate 219,021 downwards.
TCAGCATGGGTAAACTCCCGCCCGAAGCCGACAGAGGGGCAAAAGTCGACGTGAACATGCCGTTACGTCCGGGGGACGAGACCCGGCTCGGCCAATACGAGTTGATCGGCCGACTCGGCGAGGGCGGCATGGGCACCGTGTTCCAGGGCCGTGACCCGGCCGGACGGCTCGTGGCGATCAAGATGGTCCGGCCCGAGTTCGTGCACGAGTCCGAGTTCCGCGCCCGTTTCCGCAGCGAGGTGAACCGGGCGAAGCAGGTGCCGCCGTTCTCCACCGCCGAGGTGCTCGACGCCGACCCGGATCACGAGCCGCCGTACCTGGTGGTGGAGTTCGTCGACGGCCCGAGCCTGGCCGCCGAGGTGCGCGACAACGGGCCGCTGTCCGGGGCGGCCCTGCACAGTGTCGCTGTCGGCATTGCGACAGCGCTGACCGCGATCCACGGCGCCGGCGTGATCCACCGCGATCTCAAGCCGGGGAACGTGCTGTTCGCGCGCGGCGGGATCAAGGTGATCGACTTCGGGATCGCGCGGGCGTTCGAGGCGACGAGCCAGCACACGCGCACCGATCAGATGGTCGGGACCGTGGCGTACATGGCGCCGGAACGGTTCGACCCGGCCGGCGGCCGACCGGTGACCCCGGCGGCGGACATCTTCGCGTGGGCCGCGGTGGTCGCGTTCGCGGCGACCGGGCGGACGCCGTTCGCGGCGGATTCGGCGGCCGCGACCGCGATGCGGATCCTGACCCAGCCGCCGGACCTGTCCGGCGTTCCGGTGCCGCTGCGTCCGGTAGTGGAGCGCGCGCTGGACAAGGACCCGGAGGCGCGGCCGACCGCGCGGGAGTTGCTGGACGTGCTGCTGGCGGGGACGGCGCCGCTGTCGCCGGCTGCCCCGGCCCCGGTCGAGGCGGATACCGTGCTGGTTCCGGTTGTCGCGCCGCGCCGCCGCTCGCGACTGCTTCCGATCACTGCCGTCGTCGTCGTGCTCCTGGCCGCGGCCGGCGTCGCCCTGGCCAGATATCTTCCTGTAGACGACCGATCAAGCGCAGCTCCCACGGTCGAGACCAGCGTGAGCCTTGTCCCGAGCCCCTCGGCGACCCCCTCGCTGACCGCGGCCGACAAGCTGTCGTCGATCAAGCTGGGCAAGCGCCGCACCCTGATCCACATCGCCGAGGCCGACCGTGACCTGGCTCTGGACGTCACCGACGAGGAGGTCCAGGGTGGCGACGGCACCGGCCCCAAGTCCGAGTTCGCCCTCGTCCCGGTCGGCGTCCAGTACATGATCCGCACCCTGCGCGAACCTGATGCCAAACGTCAGACCTGCCTCGGCGTGGAGATCGTCCTGGACGAGTCGGCGCGACTGGTGCCGACGACGTGCGAGCCGACCGAGGCGACGCTCTTCAATCTGGATCCGGCTGACGGCACCGATGACAAGAAGCGCCCCACCTACTACCTCTCCAACAAGAAATACGGCGCCGTGCAGTGGAGCGAGGGCGACCGGGTCCTGTTCGTCGAGGTGCTCGGCGACGCCCCGCCCCTGTCCTCGTTCAGCTTCGTGGATCGAGGGCCCCTGTGAGCAGCGCGACCAGGCTGTCCGGCACCTTCTCGCCGAGGCAGAGCTCGAAGTCCCGCCACGCTTCGGCCGCTTCTTCCGCGCTGCGGACAAAAAGCCTTTGCTCGTACGCCGTGAGCGCGCCTTCGACGTCCCCGGCGTGATCGGCGAGCGCCCGGCCGAGTTCCGCCCCGTCGAGCATGGCCAGGTTCGCGCCCTCCCCGTTCGGCGGTGACAGGTGCGCCGCGTCGCCGAGCAGGGTCACGCCCGGGACGCGGTCCCACCGGTGCCCGACCGGCAGGGCGTGCAGGCTGCGCAGCACCGGCGCCGTCTCCCCGTCGGTGATCAGCGCGGTCAGCTCCGGCGCCCACCCGGTGAACTCGGCCGCGACCGCCGCGGTGGCCGCCGCCGCGTTCCCGAAGTCGATCGCGGCGAACCAGTCCAGCGGCCGGGTCAGCGACACGTACGCGTGCAGCACGCCGTTCGCCTCCCGGTGCGCCTGGATGCCCTGGCCGGGCACGGGCGCCATCAGCGCCCCGGCGCCGACCGCCCGGGCCGCCGCGGGGTGGCGCTCGTCCGCCTCGAACAAGTAGGTCTCGACGAACGACGTACCCACATAGCCGGGTTCTGCCGTGGAGAGCAACGGACGGACGCGTGACCACGCGCCGTCGGCCCCGACCAGCACGTCGGTCGTCACCGTCGCCTCGCCGGCGAACGTGACCTCGTGCCGCCCCGCGCCGAGCGGGCGGACCGCGGTGACCTTGTGCCCCCACCGGACCGCGCCGGCGGGCAGCGCGTCGAGCAGCATCCGCCGCAGGTCGCCGCGGAGCACCTCGGGCCGGTGGCCGGTGCCGTCGTCGGGTTCGTCGAGCAGGACCGTCCCGTCATACCCGAGAACCCGGGTCGCCTCGGCGCCCGGCCGGATCAGCGCGCGGAACTCGGCGGACAGCCCGGCCGCCTCGATTGCGACCTGCCCGTTGTGCTCGTGGATGTCGAGCTGCCCGCCCTGCGTGCGCGCGTCGGGGGAGGCGTCGGCCTCGTAGACGGTGGCGGTGATGCCGTGGACGTGCAGGACGCGCGCGAGCATGAGCCCGCCCAGCCCTGCCCCGATGATCGTCACATGTGCGCTCATGATCGTTCCCTTCACTTCTGGAATGCCGTTCCAGTGCAAGAATGGAACGGCATTCCAGAACTGTCAAGGGCGAGGGACGCCTGCAGTCGCACATGGCGGAACCGGTAGCCGGCTCCGGCCCGGCGGCGAACCCCACGCTGCTGGGCGTCCTCGAGGAAAGCGGCGACGTCCCGGGGGATCAGCCCGCGCGGCCAGAGCCGCAGCCGCGCCTGCCGAAACCGGAGCCACGCCGTCCCGGCGCCACCGCCCGGCCCCCGGGCCGGGCCGAGCACCACGGCGAACCCGCCGCTGACCGCGGGGAGGGCGGGGGGGCGGTTCGTGAACCGTCCCGGCAGGTTGACAATCCAGCAGCCGGCGCCGGTGACCAGTCGCTGTCGTCGGCCGATCGGGCGAACCCGGCGGTGCGACGGTCAGACCGAGGCGAAACGGGCGGCGAACGCGACCGCCCCGACATCTCCCTGGCGCAGCCGCGCGGCGATCTCCGACTCGCCGATCGTCTCCAGGGTGCGTGCCGCGGTGTTGATCGCGGCCGCCTCGCCGCGCAGCAGCTGCCGGGCCAGCCGCGACTGCGTCGAGCGCAACGTCGCGAACGCGCACAGGTCCAGCGCCGCGACGAACTCGTCGGTCAGTGTGCCGGCCACGGCGTGCTCGACGACCAGGTCACGCAGCCAGTCCGGCCAATAGCCGTACTTCCCGACGATCTTGCCGGCGTAGATGGCCTCGGCCGGGGTGCGCCCGGCGTTCAGCAGGTGCGCGGTCACGTTCACGTCCAGCGCGGAGACGCGCAGCGCCGACACGAAGATGCGCAGCAGCACCACCGCACCGAACCGGGGCTCCATCTCCGCGGCGGCCTGCGCGTACTCGCCGTCGAGAACCCAGGACACCACCTCGGCCTCGGCCAGCGCGGCCGGGTCCACGTCGCGGTCGGCGAGACGGGCGATCGTCTCCCGCAGCCGGTGTCGCGCGCCGTTGTACCGATCGAGCAGACCCTCGCTGCCCGGTTTGTTCCGGTACAGGATCGCGATGTCGGCGGCGATGTCCGCCTCCCGCTGCAGCAGCTGCGAGGTGATCTTCGGCAGCAACAGTTCGGTCAGACCGGTGGTGAGGATCGCCTCGTCGAACCGCTCGGTCGCGGTCTGGAACTGCCGCCACCAGTCGACGGGGTGAGCAACGCTGTGCTCGGCCAGCATGAGGACCTCCCGGGAACTCGATGCCACCCCATCGACCGGCGGACGGCGATGTTGCCGATTCTGCGCGGTCGGATTCCGCTCAGTTCGTGTCGTCGCCCTGCTTCTCCCGCTGCTTCTCGTCGTGCTTCTCGGCCTCCCGCTCCATCGCCAGGTCCAGCGCGAGGACACTGCAGATGATCAGAAGCGGATCAACCCCCGAGGTGATCTGTACGGCGTAGGTGTCCCGCACCGTCAGCCAGCGCTTGGAGACGGCCGCCACCTCGTCGCCGTCCAGCTCGATCACGTACTCGTGATCCAGCAGGTCGCCCTTCATCGTCAGGTCGTCGTGACCCGGCACGTCGATGGTGAACTTGTCCCGGAACGGGGTGAACAGGTTCTTGCGGACCTCGGCGGCCTCCTCGCCACCGATCCGGACCTCGTACGTCGGCCGGAGCGCGACCAGGTGGCGGTGCACGGTCGCCACCTCGTCCCCGTCCGGGTTCTCGATGACGAGCTTGTCGCGGAGGCTGAACGCCTTGCCGTCGACGCGGTAGACCTTGTTGCCGTTCTCGTCGAGCACGTCGAAGTCATCGCCGATGGCGAAGAACCGTTCCCTGATCAAATACATGATCCGGATTCTCCGCCATCACGCCACGTACCCCCTCGCCGCACTCCGGGACAGAGCCGGCGCGGCCGGGAAGCGTGGCGCGGGGCCCGCGGTGGGTCCGGGCCGGGGCGCGGGAGGCGCGCTGCGGGATCGACCCGGGACCGGCTTGCGGCAGCGGGCGGCGGGCGTGGGCTCACCGCGTACCGGAAATCGGGTGAAGGGTGACCGAAGCGGACCCGGCGCATCGACGCATGTTGACATCGATCGATCGCCACGATGGGGTGACAGTCATGACCTTCTATGCTCAGGAGGCTTGATGTCGCTCCGAGTCCGTTGGGCGGCCACCGCCGCCCTGCTCATCCTGGGTTCCTCGCTCGCCGCGACCCCGGCCGGCGCCGAACCCACCGAGGCAGCAGCCCCGGCCATCTCGCTCAGCAGTGGCGAGCATGCGCTGATCCGTTTCCGACTGGCCGATCAGGCCGCGCTGGACCGTCTCGTCGTGCAGGGCGCCGATCTGGCGGCCCGGCCGAAGACCGACGCCGGCGCGATTCTCGCCGATGTCGTCGTCGACGACGTCCAACTCGCCGAACTCGTGAGAACCGGCGCCGTGCCGGTCCAGCTGATCGGCACCGAGTCGAACGCGCCCGCGCGCCGGTCGAAGCTCTCCGCCACCGCGGACACTCTGCAGTTCCTGCAGGCCTACTGGTGGACGACCGGTGGGCGCACGTTCCTGCAGACGCAGGTGGCGACGACCGCGACCGACGACCCGGATGTCGAGATCACCGTCACATGGACCACCGCCGACGGCGCCACCGGCACGTATCCGCTCGTCCGGTTCGAGGACTCGGGTGAATATCAGTACCACTACGCGTTGCCGCAGCCGCTGCCCGGAAAGCCGGTGAAGGTTTCCGCCACGTCCAGCCTCGGTGGGAAGTCCCGTGCGGTGACGCCGTCCACGTGGCCGGCCGCGACGCCGCCGCCGGCACCGGCCGGGTACCAGAAGGACTTCATCGCCGCCTACATGACCCCGACCGACATCGCCGCCCGGATCAAGCGGCTGGCCCGGCAGTACCCGAAGCTCGTCGACGTCATCAATCTGCCCGACAAGACCCAGGGCTATCGGCGTACGGCCGTCGCCTACCTCGGTGACCCGAATGCCGCCGCCGTCGTGGTGGAGTCGGTGAAGTTCGGTGACCAGGGCATGAACGGGGTGCAGGTGCGCACCGTCGACCCGGGTGCCAGGAACCGCCCGCTCGCCGCGTCGTACGTCGACCGGGTCCTGACCGTCCGGCTGGCCACCGACGACGCCGGCAAGACGACAAGCACCACCGACGACGTGGCCGCGTTCATCACCGCGAAGTACCCGCAGCGGTTCCGCGCGGTGGTCGAGACCGGATCCGCCGGGCTGCCGATGCCGGTGGTCGCGCCGGTCCGGCTCGACGACGGGCTGGCCGGCACCGAGGTGTCGAAGAAACCGTGGACCGTGCAGGCACTGCGGATCGGCAAGGCGCGGGACGGGTCCAAGATCGGCGTGCTCGCCTACTCCCAGGAGCACGCCCGGGAATGGGCGACGCCACTGGTCACACTGGAGTTCGCCGAGCGGCTGCTGGCGAATTACTCCACCGACCCGGCGACGAAGGAACTTGTCGACAACGTCGACGTGTTCGTCATCCCCACCGTCAACCCGGACGGGGCGAACTACTCCTTCAACGACTTCAACTTCCAGCGGAAGAATCTCGTCAACCACTGCACCGGCGCCGACCGGGACCCGCGGTACCGCAACTCGTGGGGTGTCGACGTGAACCGCAACTACACGGTCGGCTCGTACTTCGACGGGTACGTGGGCGGCAGCCCGAACTGCCTCTCCGGGACCTACGCCGGCACCGCGGAACTGTCCGAGGCGGAGAGCAGCAACGTCATCGCGCTCGCCTCCGCGCACCCGAACATCCGGTTCGCGCTGAACGTGCACTCCTACGGGGGCTACTTCATGTGGCCGCCCGGCTCCTACAAGGCCGACGGCCGGGTCACGCTGCCCCGCCCGTCGATCGACGAGTCGAAGTTCTACCTCGACAGCGCCCGGCGCATCGTCGGGGCCATCGCCGCCTCCCGCGGCACCGTGACGTGGCCGGCCTACACCGGACCGGTCGCGGACGTGCTCTACTCGGCCGCCGGGAACTCGGCCGACCAGCTCTACTACGAGCTGGGCATCGACGCCTGGGACTTCGAGGTCGGCAACGACATCTGGAACGAGGCGACCCAGGAATGGGAGGGGGTCGGGTTCCAGCCGCCGTACGACGAGGCGCACGCCGAGTCCCAGGAGTACGCCGGAGGTCTGGTGGAACTGGTCCGCATCGCCAAGGACGCCCAGGACCGGGAGAGCCGGACCGCGCGCTGAACCCGAGCCGCTGAGCAGTGACGGGAGGGTGCCGGTGACGCGCACCCTCCCGTCACTGCTTGCGAGAGGTCAGGACGCGCCCAGCACGTCGACGATGAACCGCAGGGCACCGGCCGGCTGACCGCCGGTCGGGTTCTCGCCGTAGGCCAGGGCGGCCGGGATGTCGAGCTGCACCCGGCTGCCGACCTTCACGCCGATCAGCCCCTGGTCCCAGCCCTTGATGACACCGCCGGTCCCGATCTGGAAGGGGAACGCCTCCGACCGGCTCCAGGACGAGTCGAACTCCTTGCCGTCGGCATAGGTGACCCCGACGTAGTTGACGGTGATCGTCTGACCCGACTGCACGGCCGGCCCCGTGCCCTCGATGACGGTCGTCGTCGTGAGCTGGGTGAGCTTCCCCTTGCCCGCGGTGGCCTTGGGCTTCGTGCTCAACGCCGGATCGGCGCCCGGCGGCACCGGCGGGAACGCCGCACTCGACGCGGCGGCGGCGGGAGTGGCGGTGGCGGTGGTCGCCGTCGACGGCGTCGAGTCGGACGCGCCGGCGATCCACGTGATCAGCCCGACGACGAGCGCCAGCACCACGATCGCCGCACCGGCCACGGTCAGCGTCTGGCGACGTTTCTGCATCGCCCGGGCGCGTGCCTTGGCCGCCTTGGCCTCGGCCCGCTTCTCGGCTTTCGTCTTCAGGGGAGGGCCACCGGCACTCCGGCGCGGCGGACCACCGGCAGTGGCACGTTGGACAGCCGCGCCGTCGCGGCGCGCTACAGAATCGGGCACCGTCAGACGATACGACACGGACCTCGGAGCAGCCGACCCCCGACGTCGACGCGTTTGCGGGCGGTGGATCCGTTCGTACCCGGGAAAGATCTGAATCTTGTGGGTCTGCGGGGAACCGATGGGGGGTGAGGCGCGTCCACACGGAGACGAATGCCGCGGATGGCGCGGCGCGGCGCTGACGAACGGGGCACCGGGAATGAGCAGACCTGTCACGACGGCCGTGATCGCGGCGACGCTGGGAGTCGCCGCAGGATGCGGTACATCGGTCGCGGCGACCAGCCCCGCGCCGGAACTGCCCGGGGTGGTGGACGTCGTCTGCTCCCCGGGTGGCACCACGATCTCGGGCACCCGGTTCGCGGCCCGGAACGACGGCGTGCACCTTCACGTCGAGGACACGTCCGGCGGGTCCGGCACCTACCTCAACTTCGTCCACGACCAGGGGATCGGGGCGAACGGCGGCCGGCCGGTCGCGTCGGGGACCGACCTGGTGCTCGACCTCGCCCCGGGCCGGGTCTCGCTGAACTGCGCCCACGACACCGGGAGCAGGCAGGACCCGCCGGTGACGATCGAGGTGCTGGACCCGGCCGGTGCCTGGCGCACCGGGGACCTCGCGGCGCTCGGCTGCCGGCCGCCGGAGAAATCGACCGTCGACTGGGTCTACCGGCCCGGGACCGGGCCGACGGCCGAGGCCGCGCTGGCCGCGACGGCCGCCCAACTGCCGAAGCCGGTCACCTGGCGTCACGCGCAGGAGGGTTACGCCGGCTCGGCGCACCAGGTCTATGTGGCGATGCGCGACGACAAACCGTGGGCGTCGACGGCGGCTGACCGTTCCGCGGACGGCACGGTCAGCGTCTACCTCGGGGGGCTCTGCGCGGGCGCGAGCCCGTCCTGATCCGGCCGGCCGGCGGGGCGGGCCTTCTGCGGGTGAAACGTCTCCTGGCGGGCCAGCATCGCGACGAACTCGCCGATCTTGCGCTCCCGGGTCTCGGCCCGTTTCACCGCGTTGAGGCGGTAGACCATCGCGAAACGGTTCGTCTTCGTCAGCACCTCGAACATGGCCTGAGCAGCGGGTTCGGCGGCGATCGCGGCCAGCAGATCATCGGGCACCTCGGCCTGCGACGTCGGCGCGTAGGCGGCCGCCCAGCGGCCGTCCGCCTTCGCCGCCTCCACCGCGGCCCGGCCCGCCGGCTGCATCCGCCCCTCGGACTCCAGCCGGGCGACGTGCTCGACGTTGCGCTGCGACCAGGCGCTGCGCGACCGGCGTGGCGTGTAGCGGATCCACGACGAGGCCTTGTCCCGCTTGCGCGCCTGCCCGTCGATCCAGCCGAAGCACAAGCCCTCGTCCACCGCCTGCTGCCAGGTCAGGGTGGTGACGGTGCCGCCCTTCTTGGTCAGCGCCAGCCAGACCCCCGGGGAGGTGGTGTGCTGCTCCAGCAGCCACGCGCGCAGTGATTCAGCGTCGGGGACGATCAGTTCGTCGAGTTCGCTTGCCATGGGGCGCAGGCTAACCCGCATTCCGGTCACCACGGTGACCGCAGGCCCGTCGGGCACTGGGGCATGGCGTCGCCGGGCGCGGGGCCGCGACGCCGGCTGGGCACCGGGTCGCGGCCTGCCCGGGGGTGCGGGACGGCGACGTGCGCCGGACGCTCAGCCGCCGGCCGGTCCTGCGCCCGACCGCGCCGCCCCCGGCATGATTGTCGGAATGACCTGCGGCCCCGCCGCCCGGCGGACAAAAGTGGGGGAGTGCGGGCCGGCTGGTCACCACGGACGTGGTGGCAATTCATAGCCGTTCCCCTGGCGATCTGGCTGGTTCTGACCGCGAGCGGGACGGCGGCCCTGCTGTGGGCCCAGTCGCAGAGCCGGACCGGCCTGGTCCAACGGTTCGAGACGCGTCTGGATCTGATCCGCGACTTCGTCGGCAGTTATGTCACCGACCTGCTGGACCGCGAGCGGATTCAGGCCGAGGCGCTGCTGGCGGATCCCGCCGTGACGCAGCGGGAATTCGCGCGTTCGGTCGGCGGTTTCGGCTATCCGGCGGCGGTGCTGCTGGACGCGCGGGGCCGGTTGCTGCACGCGGTGCCCGACGAGCCGGCGATGACGGGGAAGGATCTCACCGGGACGTACGCCCACCTGCGCATCGCGGTCCGGGACGGCCGCCCGGCGGTGTCGCCGGTGGTGGAATCCGTCGTCCGCCGCGAGCCGGTGGTGGCTTTCGCCGTGCCGTTCGCCACGGGTTCCGGCCGGCGGGTGTTCTCCGGCGCGGTGGCGATTTCCGACAGTCCGCTGTCGTCGTATCTCTCCACCGCCTGGACGTTCGACGACATCCGCGTGCAGCTGACCGACGATGCCGGCATGATCGCCGCCAGTAACCGGAAGTTGAACGCCGCCAGCCCGTCGCTGAGCGGGAACGACCCCGACCTGGCCCGCGCGCTGACCGCGAGTGATCAGGGGCGCTACCGGGCCGGCGGGCGCTGGTGGCGTTATGCGGCGATGCCGGTCCCCGGCGCACCGTGGCGGCTGTCGGCGACCGTGCCCGAGGAGGTGCTCTTCGGCTCGGTGCACGGCAACGAGACGGCGGGCCGGGTCGCCGTGGTCACCGCGGCCGGCGTCGGCCTGCTGGTCGTCGTGGCGGCCGCCCGCGCCCGCCGCAATCGTCGTGAGCTGCAGGCCAGCGAGCAGCGTTTCCGCAAGGTGTTCGACAGTTCCCGGATCGGGATGCTGATCGCCGACCCGCGCGGCCGTTTCCTGCGGGTCAACCCGGAGCTGGCCCGGATGCTCGGCCACCCGCCCGAGGACCTGGTCGGGCGCGATTTCACCGAGTTCACCCACCCCGACGACACCGCCCCCTGCGTCCAGGCGGTCGACGACTGCCGCGCCGGCCGGCTCGACGGCTTCGAGCTGGAGAAACGATACCGCCACGCGGACGGCCACTACCTGGAGGTGATCGTCACCAGCATCCTGCTGCGCGATCCGGGCGGCCAGCCGCAGTTCTTCGCCGCGCAGATCATCGACATGACCGAGCGGAACACCCTGAAACGCACCCGCGACCGTCAGCAGGCTGAGCTGGCCGAGCGCGCGGAGGAGTTGCAGCTGGCCAACGCGCAGATGGCGGACTTCATCACGATGCTCACCCACGACGTCCGGCAGCCGCTGACCGGGATCGTGGCCGGTGGCGAGCTGCTGATCGAGGAGTGGCCCGAGCTGACCGATGAGGATCGCATTCATCGCGTACGGCAGATGACCGCCGGCGGGCATCGCGCCGACCAACTGGTCGCGGAGATCCTCACCCTGGCCCAGCTCGACGCCGGCGCGATCGTCGCGCGCCCGGTCGTGCTCGACCTGTCGCAGCTGGTCCCGGAGGCGATCACCGCGCAGGGCCTGCCGCCGGGCAAGCCGATCACGGTGCTGGCGCCGGACCGGTCGATCGCCGTGGCCGACCCGACGCACCTGCAGCTGATCCTGGGGAACCTGCTCGGCAACGCGGTGAAGTACGGCGCCCCGCCGGTCACCGTCCACGTCATCGGCCGCCCGCACCACGTCGAGATCCAGGTGACCGACAACGGCGAGGGTGTGCCGGAGGCGTTCGTCCCGCACCTGTTCGACCGCTTCGCCCGCGCGGAGACCGGGGTGGCGATCACCAAGCCGGGCACCGGGCTCGGCCTCTATCTGGTCCGGCAGCTGGCCTCGGCGGGTGGGATCACCGTCGCCTACCGCCCGCACTCGCCGCACGGGTCGACGTTCGTGCTGACCGTGCCGCGCCCGCCGCTGCCCCCGGCCGACGTGTCCGCGACGGCCGTCCCGCTGCGGCGCGACGCCGCTGTCAGCAGCGGTTAGCCCTGGGTGGTACTGCTGGTACACCCCTCAGCGAGGACTTGCTCGCGCCGAGCTGGGTAGGTGTGATGAGTCAGCTGAAATCTTCACTGGGAGGGCATCATTCTCACCGTCAACGCGATCGCCGCGACCTCCGCCACCGACCCGCTCGTGCGCACCACCGTCGAGCGGCGTGACGTCGGGCCGCGCGACGTGCTCATCGAGATCCGTTACGCCGGCATCTGCCACTCCGACATCCACACCGTGCGCGGGGAGTGGGGCGAGGTGCCCTACCCCCTGACCGTCGGCCACGAGATCGTCGGCGTGGTCAGCGAGGTCGGCGCCGAGGTCACCCGCCACGCGGTCGGTGACCGGGTCGGCGTCGGCTGCATGGTCAACTCGTGCCGGGTCTGTGACAACTGCAAGGCCGGCCTGGAGCAGTACTGCACGGGCGGCAATGTCGGCACCTACGCGAGCGTCGACCGGGACGGCACCGTCACGCAGGGCGGTTACTCCACGCACGTGGTCGTCGATCAGGACTTCGTGCTGCGGGTTCCCGAGTCGATCCCGTACGAGGCGGCCGCGCCGCTGCTGTGCGCCGGCATCACCACGTACTCGCCGCTGGCGCACTGGAACGCCGGCCCGGGCAAGAAGGTCGCCGTGGTCGGCATGGGTGGTCTCGGTCACATGGCCGTCAAGATCGCCGCGGCGATGGGCGCCGAGGTGACCGTGCTGTCACAGACGCTCAGCAAGAAGGACGACGGGCTCGCGTTCGGCGCCCAGCACTACTACGCCACCAGTGACGACGCGACGTTCGAGACGTTGCGGAACACCTTCGACCTGATCGTCAACACCGTCAGCGCGCCCATCGACATGCACTCCTACCTGGGCCTGCTGCGCCTGGACGGCACGCTGGTCAGCGTCGGCGCGCCGCCGGAGCCGCTGGCGGTGCCGGTGTTCGCGCTCTTCGGCCAGCGGCGCTCGTTCGCCGGTTCCAGCATCGGCGGGATCGGCGAGACCCAGGAGATGCTGGACTTCTGCGCCGAGCACGACGTGGCGCCGGAGGTCGAGGTGATCAGCGCCGAGGCGGTGAACGAGGCCTACGAGCGGGTGCTCAAGTCCGACGTCCGCTACCGCTTCGTCATCGACGTGGACACTCTGCGCTGACCTTGCCTGCGCAGGCACGCTGACCGGCCGCATCCGAGCCGGTCAGCGTGCGCGGGCGCCGGCACGCCGGGTGATCCGCGGGCGCCGGCCGAACCGGCTCAGGCGGCCCGGGGGAGCGGGACCACCAGCGGCGTCCCGCTCGCCGGGTCGGGCACGACCATCGCGGTCAGCCCGAAGACCTGGGCCAGCAGTTCCACGGTGAAGACCTCGGCCGGCGGGCCCTGCGCGACGATCCGCCCGGCGTGCATGGCGATCACGTGCTGGGCGTACCGCGCGGCCAGGTTCAGGTCGTGCAGCACCATGACGACCGTCCGGCCGCGTTCCCGATGCAGCCGGCCGACCAGGTCGAGCACGTCGATCTGATGGGCCAGGTCGAGGAACGTGGTCGGTTCGTCGAGCAGCAGCATGTCGGTGCCCTGAGCGAGCGCCATCGAGATCCAGGCGCGCTGCCGCTGCCCGCCGGAGAGCGCCTCGACCGGCCGGTCCGCGAACTCGCGCATGCCGGTCCACTCCAGCACCTCGGTGACCACGTCCTGATCGGCGCCGGACCACTGGTGGAACCACGTCTGGTGCGGGTGCCGGCCGCGCATCACCAGGTCGGCGACGGTCAGACCGTCCGGTGCGACCGGTGACTGGGGGAGCATGCCGATGATCCGGGCGACCTCGCGGGTGGGCATCCGGTCGATGCGGTGGCCATCGAGAAGAACCTCCCCGGCGTACGGCGTGAGCAGTCGCCCCAGAGCCCGCAGCACCGTGGATTTGCCGCAGCCGTTGGGGCCGACCACCGCGGTCACCGCCCGGTCGGGAACGTCGAGGTCGAGCCCGTCGACCACGATGTCGTCGCCGTATCCGAGCCGCAGGCCCCGTGCCCGCAGCCGCGAGGTCACCGGCGTGGACGCGGGCTCGGCGCAAAGATCCTCAGGCGTGGTCATGTCGTCCTCCGGTTGGTGCGGATCAGCAGCCACAGCAGATAGGGCGCGCCGAGCACGGCGGTGACCAGCCCGACCGGCAGTTCCCGGCCGGGCAGCGCGACGCGGGCGACCAGGTCGGCCCCGGCGACCAGCAGCGCGCCGAGCACGGCCGAGACGATCAGTGGCGGGCGGTAGCCTCCGCACAGCCGCAGCGCGATCTGCGGGACGACCAGCGCGACGAACTCGATCGGGCCGGCGGCGGCGACCGCGGCGGCGGCGAGGGCCACGGCGGTCAGCACCACTGCCGACTGCGCGACCTTCAGGCGTACGCCCCAGGACCGTGCCACGTCGTCGCCGAACTGCAGCGCCTGCAACGTGAAGGCCGTCGCCACCGCCAGTGGCAGCAGCATCACCAGGGCCAGGGTAAGTGGCCGCACCTGGGTCCAGTCGGCCCCGGCGACCGAGCCGTTGAGCCAGACGGTGGCGCGCGCCGCGTCGACGATCTCGGCGCGGATCAGGAACCAGGACACGCCCGCGTTGACGATCTCGCCGACGCCGATGCCGACCAGCACGAGCCGGTAGCCGTCGACGCCGCGCCGCCAGGCCAGCAGGTACACGGCGGTGGCCGTGATCAGCGCCCCGGTCAGCGCGGCGAGCGGGATGCCGGTGGCCGAGGACCCGCCGAGCACGATCAGCGCGACCGCCCCGAGTGAGGCGCCGCGGTTCACGCCGAGGATGTCCGGGCTGGCCAGAGGGTTGCGGGCGAAGGTCTGGGTGAGCGCCCCGGAGACCGCGAGCGCCGCGCCGACCAGCAGCGCGACCAGGATCCGGGGCAGCCGAAGGTCCAGGACGATCAGTCGTTGCGCCGTGGTGCCGCCGCCGAGCAGGGTGGCGACGACGTCGCCGGGCGCGATCGTGAAGCTGCCGTGACTGATGCTGAACACCGCGACGGCGGTCACGGCCACCAGCCCGGCGAGGCCGACGGCGACGCCGCGCGGCGAGACGGTCGCGGTGAACCGGCCGGCCCGCACGACGAGGCGGCCGCGGGGCCGGACCGGGGTGGAGAGCGTCACAGCCGCACCGTCCCCGTGCGGCGGCGGACGAGGGCGATGAAGAACGGCGCGCCGGCCGCGGCCAGCATGATCCCGGTCTGCAGCTCGGCCGGGCGCAGCACGACCCGGCCGGCGGTGTCCGCGATCAGCAGCAGCACCGCGCCGGCCAGCGCCGAGCAGGGGATCAGCCAGCGATGGTCGGGACCGGTCAGCGCGCGGGCCGCGTGGGGAACGATCAGGCCGAGGAAGATGATCGGCCCGCAGGCCGCGGTGGCCGCCCCGGCGAGCAGCACGATCGCGGTCACGCCGACGATCCGGGCCGGGAGGATGCGCTGGCCCAGTGCCCGGGCGACGTCCTCGCCGAGGCCGAGCGCGTTCAGCGCCGGCGCGTTGACCAGGGCCAGCCCGAGCCCGGCGGCGATGAACGGCGCGACCTGGGCGGACACCTCGCTGCCGCGGCCGGAGACCGAGCCGACCACCCAGAAGCGGAAGACGTTGAGGCTGGCGTCGTCGGTCAGCAGCAGCGACTGCGTGAACGAGCTGAGCAGCGCGCTCATCGCCAGACCGGCCAGCGCCAGCGTGACCGGGGTGGGCCCGCCCCGCCCACCGGCCGCGACGCCGAACACGGCCAGGCTGGCCAGCAGCGCCCCGGCGAACGCGAACCAGATGTAGCCGGTGAGCGTGCCCACGCCGTACTGAATCGCCAGGACCACGAAGAAGGACGCGCCGGCCGAGATGCCGAGCAGCCCCGGATCGGCGAGGGGGTTGCGGGTGTGCCCCTGCATCAGCGCGCCGGCTGCGCCGAGGGCGAGCCCGGCCAGGACGCCGAGGACCGTGCGGGGCAGACGCAGTTCGCGGATGATCGCGGTGGCCGGTGCGGACGGGTCCGGGTCGACCAGAGCGTGCCAGATCTCGGCCGGGCTCAGCGTCTGCGCACCGATCGACAGGCTCAGGACGACGGCCACGGCCACCGCCGCCATCAGGACGATCAGCGTCCAGCCACGACGGTGCGTGACCGGTGCCGGGCGGGCGAGCCGGAGTGTGGCCACTATCGATCTTCCCTCTTGTCCATTGCCCGAATTCTATGGAAGGTTAGCCTTACCAAAACACGGACCCCCGTATTGCCTCCGCAACGGAGCGTCGCTTAGCTTAGCCTCACCTAACTTTGCGATCGAGAGGTCCCACATGTCCCTCCCCCTCTCCGTTTCCCGCCGCACCCTCGCGGCCGGGCTCGCGCTCGCCGCCGGGCTCACCGTGCTCAGCGGCTGCGGCGGCGACGACGGTGACGACACGGCGGCATCGGCCTCGTCGGCCGCCGCGGCTGCGAGCTTCCCGGTCACACTGCCGCACAAGCTCGGCACGGCCGAGGTCAAGGCGGCTCCGCAGCGCGTCGTCGCGCTCTCCGACGCGGACCTCGACGCGCTGCTGCTGCTCGGCGTGCAGCCGGTCGGCGTCGCCGAGTCCTCCGGCGAGAACGGCATCACCGACTGGGCCCAGCCGCTGCTGACCGGCAAGCCGACCATGCTGACGGCCGGTGACAGCGGGTTCGACGTGGAGAAGATCGCGGCGCTGGCGCCGGACCTCATCCTGGCCGGTGGCGACTACTACATCGCCGACGAGTACGCCAAGCTCAGCCAGCTCGCGCCGACCACGGCCTACGAGACCACCGGCGCCTTCGAGGACCCGTGGCAGACCACGCTGCGGCAGGTCGGCAAGGCGGTCGGCCGGAGCGCGAAGGCCGAGCAGGTCGTCTCCGAGGTCGAGGGCAAGGTCGCCAAGGCCAGGACCGGCCACCCGGAGCTGGCCGGCAAGGAGTTCACGCTCAGTCAGATGTGGGAGGCCGGCTCGATCGGCGTGCTGCGTTCCGAGAAGGACGCCGGCGTGAAGATGCTCAACGACTTCGGCATGAAGCTGGCGCCGGCCGTGGCCGGGCTCAAGGGCGACGAGTTCGCGGTGCAGCTGAGCCTGGAGAAGGTCGCCGTCCTCGACGCGAACGTGACGCTCGTCTACTACGCCGAATCGGAGCTGCAGCCCGCGCTGGAGGGAAACAGCCTGTTCAAGGGGCTGGGCTCGGTCAAGCGCGGCTCGTACAAGGCGCTGACCGCCCCGCAGTTCTCGGCGCTGCGCTCACCGACCGCGCTGTCCGTGCAGTACCTCATCGACAACGTCCTGCCGGTGATCTCGGACGCGTCCGAGAAGGCCGCCTGAGTGTCCGCCCGCGAGGTGACCGACGGTCTCGCCGCGGCGGTCGTCGCGGCGGGGCCGCCACCCCTGCCGGTCCTCGGGGCGCCCTGGTCGATCCGGGTGCTCGACGCCGGGGGTGACGACCCGGAGCTGGTCAGCCGGTGGATGAACGAGCCGCACGTGGACCAGTTCTGGGAGCAGGCGTGGACGCCCGAGCGCTGGGCCGGCACGATCGCCCGGCAGCTGGCCGGGGAGTGCTCACGCCCGTGCCTGGTGTCCTACCGGGGCGATCCACTGGCCTACGCGGAGATCTACCGCACGCCGCGGGACGTCGTCGGACTGCGGTACGACGCCGACCCGTACGACCTCGGCATCCACCTCGCGATCGGCGACCGCGACCGGACCGGTCGCGGTCTGGGCCGGCGGATGGTCCGCGCGATCGCCGAGGGTCTGTCCGTGGCGGACCCGCGGATGCGCCGGGTCCTGGCCGACCCGGACGAGCGGCACGCGATGGCTCGCCGGATGTTCGCCGGCGCCGGGTTCCGCGTGCTGGGCGTTCGTGATCTTGGCCATAAGCGCGCTGCCCTCTATTCCTATGAGATTTCCGGAAATGACCCCGGTGCACCTTTACCGGCATCGCCGAATAAGGTAAGCCTTACCTAACTAATGACTACCGAAGGACCTCCGCACATGACCGCACCCCTGAGCCTCGACCGTCTGCGCAGCGACGTCGCCGAGGTGCTGGCCGAGGAGCCGGGCAGTTTCGCCGACGACGAGAACCTGATCGACCTCGGACTCGACTCGATCCGGCTGATGAGCCTCGCCACCCGCTGGCGGGAAGCCGGTTACGAGGCCGGATATCTCGACCTGGCCAAGGAGCCGACGGTCACCGCGTGGTGGAACCTGCTGGAGGGGAAGCGTTGAGCCCGATCATCGAGAGTGCCGCCGTCGTCGTCATCGGCGGGGGCCCGGGTGGGTCGACCACCGCCACCCTGCTCGCCAAGCGCGGGCACCGGGTTGTCCTGCTGGAGAAGGAGACCTTCCCCCGCTACCAGATCGGTGAGTCGCTGCTGCCGTCCACGGTGCACGGCATCGGCCGGATGCTCGGCGTCACCGCGGAACTGGAGAAGGCGGCGTTCACCGTCAAGCGCGGTGGCAGCTTCCGCTGGGGCACCAACCCGGTGCCGTGGAACTTCCTGTTCGCGGTCGCCCCGGAGCTGTCCGGCCCGACCTCGACCGCGTACCAGGTCGAGCGGATGAAGTTCGACGACATCCTGCTGCGCAACGCGGCGGACAACGGCGTCGACGTACGGGAGAACAGCCCGGTCACCGAGGTCGTCAGCGACGACGAGCGGGTCCGCGGCGTGCGCTACACCGACCCGGACGGCGCCGAGCACGAGATCCGCGCGTCCTTCGTGGTCGACGCCTCCGGCAACCGCAGCCGGGTCCACCAGAACGTCGGCGGCGAGCGGCTGTACTCCGACTTCTTCCAGAACATCGCGCTGTTCGGCTACTTCACCGGCGGCAAGCGGCTGCCCGCCCCGGACAGCGGCAACATCCTCTGCGCCGCCTTCGACGAGGGCTGGATCTGGTACATCCCGCTCTCCGACGAACTCACCAGCGTCGGCGTGGTGATCGCCCGGGAGCACGCGGCCGAGCTGCAGGGCGACCAGGAACAGGCGATGCGCGGGTTCATCGACCGCTGCGCGATCGTCAAGGACATGCTCGCCGGCGCGACCCGGGTCACCGAGGGCGTCTACGGCGAGATCCGCACCCGCAAGGACTACTCGTACACCAACTCGACGTTCCACCGGCCCGGCATGGTGCTCGTCGGCGACGCGGCGTGCTTCATCGACCCGGTCTTCTCCACCGGGGTGCACCTGGCCACCTACGCCGGCCTGCTCGCCGCCCGCTCGATCAACACCGTGCTGGCCGGCGAGAACACCGAGGAGCGCGTCTTCGCCGAGTTCGAGGGGCGCTACCGCCGGGAGTACCGGGTCTTCTACGAGTTCCTCTCCGCGTTCTACGACATGCAGGGCAACGAGGAGTCGTACTTCTGGAAGGCCCGCAAGGTCATGAACTTCGACGCCTCCGACCTGGAGGCGTTCGTCAGCCTGGTCGGCGGCGTGCACTCCGGCGAGGCGGCGTTCACCGACGCCGGCCGGCTCGCCGGCGACTTCCGCGAGTCGTCCGGCGCGCTCGCCGACGCGGTGCAGAAGACCGGCGCCATGGACACCGAGACCGGCGACAGGATGCACCACCTCTTCGGTACACCGGTGGTCCGCGAGGTGATGGCCGAGATGAACAACGTGCAGGTGCGCGGCGTGCTCGGCCAGGACGCCCGGGAACTGCCCCTGCTGGAGAACGGCCTGGTCCCGTCGGCCGACGGCCTGGCCTGGACGGAGGCGAAGTGACGACCAACCCGTTCGAGGACGAGGACGGCCGGTACCTGGTGCTGGTCAACGACGAGCGCCAGCACTCGCTCTGGCCCGCCTTCGCCGACGTGCCGGCCGGCTGGACGGTCGCGTTCGGCGAGGAGAGCCGGGCCGCGTGCCTGGACTACGTCGAGAAGAACTGGACCGACATGCGGCCCGCCTCCCTCGTCGCCCAGATGGACGCCTGAACCACCGCCCCGGCCGTGGACCGCCGTGCGTTGCCGCGCACGGCGGGCACCACCCTGCACAACATCGGAGTTACGCCAGTGCCCGACCGTCTCGAGCTCACCGCGGCCCAGGCCGGTGTCTGGTTCGCCCAGCACCTGGACCCCGGGCCGGCGTTCACCACAGCCGCCTGCGTCGACGTCGACGGCGAGATCGACCCGGTGGTCTTCGAACGGGCGCTGCGCCGCACCATCGCCGACGCGGAGGCGCTGCGCGTGCGGTTCTCCGATGCTGACGCCGTACCACGGCAGGAGATCGTCGAGGATCCCTCGTGGACCCTGTCGGTCCTGGAGCTCGACGACGATGCCCTCGACCGGTGGATCCGGGCGGACCTGGCGACGCCGATCGACCTGGCCGCCGGGCCGGTCTTCGCGCAGGCGCTGATCCGGCGCGGCCCCGGCCGGTGGACCTGGTACCAGCGGTGCCACCACATCGTGCTGGACGCCTACACGTACGCGCTGATCGCGAACCGGCTCGCCGCCGTCTACAGCGCCCTGATCGCCGGTGCCGACGTGCCCGGGAACCCGTTCGGCACGCTCGCCGAAGTGGTCGCCGAGGACGCCGCCTACCACGCCTCCGAGAAGCGCGGGACCGACCGCGCGTTCTGGCTCTCGCGCCTGGCCGGCCTCGACGTTCCCGACCTCTCGTCCGGCCCGTCGCGGCCCGGTAGGACTTTCCTTCGCCACCGCGCCATCCTGCCCGCCGAGGTCGGCCGTGGGCTGACCGCACTCGGCGGTGCCGCGAAAGCCACCCGTGTGGAGGCGGTGCTGGCCGCCACCGCGCTCTACGTGCACCGGCTCACCGGCGCCGCCGACGTCGTGCTCGGCCTGCCGATGATGGGCCGGCTCGGCTCGGTCGCCGCTCGGGTGCCGGTCACCGCCGTCAACGTGCTGCCGCTGCGCCTCACGGTGCACCCGGCGGACACCGTCGCCGAGCTGATCGCGCGGGTCGCCGCGGAGATCAGGGAGATCCGGCGGCACCAGCGCTACCGCGGCGAGGACATCCGGCGCGACCTGGGCCTGGTCGGCGGGGAACGACGGCTGACCGGGCCGTGGGTCAACATCAAACCGTTCGGGGCGACGCTCGACTTCGGCGGCAACCCCGGAACCCCGCGGTACGTGTCGCCGGGGCCGGTCGACGACCTGTCCATCACGCTCGACGACCGTGGCGGTGACCGGCTCGAACTCGCCGTCGACGCGAACCCGGGACGGTACACCGAGACCGAGCTGGACGGTCACGCGGCGCGGCTCGCCGGCCTGCTCGCGACCCTGGCGCTGACCGGCGCCGACACGGCGACCGGGCGGATCGGGCTGGTCGACTCGCCGGTCGTCGAGGACACCGCGCGGGAACTGCCGGCGGCGGGACTCGTCGAGCTCTGGCGTGCGCAGGTCGCCCGTACCCCCCAATCGGTTGCCCTGATCGAACCCGGCGGCGCGTCGCTCACCCATGCCCAGCTCGAAGACCGCGTCGCCGCCCTCGCGACCTCGCTGGCCGAGCGTGGCGCGGGCCCCGGACGCATCGTCGCCGTCCGGCTGCCGCGCACCGCCGAACTGCTGGTCACGCTGCTGGCCGTGCAGTGGACCGGCGCCACCTACCTGCCGCTCGACCCGGACTTCCCGGCCGACCGGCTCGCCTGGATGATCGAGGACAGCGATCCGGCGCTGGTGATCACGCCCGGCGGCATCGAGACGCGCCCGTCCACTTTCTCGATCAAAGACGATTCGGCGTACGTCCTTTACACCTCCGGATCCACCGGAAAGCCCAAGGGCGTGGTCGTGACCAGGGAGAACCTGGTCAACTTCCTGCTCGCCATGCAGGCGGAGGTGCCGCTCGGCGGTGACGACCGGCTGCTCGCGGTGACGACGGTGAGTTTCGACATCTCCGGGCTGGAGCTGTACCTGCCGCTGTTGTGCGGTGCCGCGGTGGTGCTTGCCGCCAAGGAGTCCGTGCAGGATCCTTTCGTCCTGGCCGAGCTGGTGAGAAGCACCGGCGCCACCGTGGTGCAGGCGACGCCGACACTGTGGCGCGCGCTCGCCGACGTGCCCGGCGGGACGGCGGCGCTCAGCGGGCTGCGGGTGCTCGTCGGCGGGGAGGCACTGCCGCCGGAACTCGCGGCGGAACTGCGCAGGCACGCGGCCGGGGTGACCAACCTGTACGGGCCGACCGAGACCACGATCTGGTCGACCGCGCATCGGCTGACCAGCGACGACGTCAGCGTGGGACGACCGATCCGGAACACCCGGGCGTACGTGCTGGACGCGGCGCTGCGGCCGGTGCCGGACGGGTTCGCGGGCGAGCTGTACCTGGCCGGGGCCGGGGTGGCGCGTGGCTACCTGAACCGGGCCGGGCTGACCGCGGCGCGGTTCGTGGCCGACCCGTGGGCGCCGGGGGAGCGGATGTACCGCACCGGTGACCTGGCCCGGCGGCGGGCCGACGGGACGTTCGACGTGCTCGGCCGGGTCGACCACCAGGTGAAACTGCGCGGGTTCCGGATCGAGCTCGGGGAGATCGAGGCCGTTCTGGAGAGCGATCCCGGGGTGACGCGCGCGGTGGCGATCATCCGCGAGGATCGTCCCGGCGATCGTCGGCTGGTCGCCTACGTGGTCGCCTCGCCGGCTTCGGCCGGCTCCACTCTTGATCTTGATGGTCTTCGGCAGCGCGCGGCCGGGGTGCTGCCCGACTACATGGTGCCGGCGGCGATCGTCGCGATCGGCGCGCTGCCGACGACGCCCAACGGCAAGCTCGACCGCAACGCGTTGCCCGCGCCGGACTACGCGGTCACGGCGCCGGAAACCGCGCGCACCCCCGAGGAAGAGTTGCTGACGGACATCTTCGCCGAGGTGCTCGGCGTGCCGTCGGTCGCTCTCCGGGAGGATTTCTTCGCCCTCGGCGGGCACTCGCTGCTGGCCGCGCGAGTCGCGGCGCGGGTGCGGACCGTGCTCAGCGCCGAGGTGACCCTGCGCGACGTGTTCGAGGCGCCCTCGGTGGCCGCGCTGGCGACCCGGCTCAAACCGTTCCACCGTCCGCCGCTGGTGCCGCACGCGGGTGCGCCCGTCATGTCGGCGGCGCAGCGCCGGATGTGGTTCCTGACCCAGCTGGACGGGCCCGACGCCACCTACAACCTGCCGCTCGCGCTGGACGTCGACGGTGAACTCGACCTGGACGCGCTGCGGGCCGCCCTGAACGACCTGGTCACGCGGCACGAGCCACTGCGGACGGTCTTCACGCCGGAGCCGGTGGTGCTCGGCCCCGACGTACGCCTGGTGATCGAGGACGGCGACCTCGACGCGGCCGTCCGCGAGCCGTTCGACATCACCGCCGAGGCGCCGCTGCGCGTTCGCTGGTTCCCGTCGCAGAGCGTGTTGCTGCTGCTCGTGCACCACATCGCCGGGGACGAGTGGTCGCTGACGCCGATGCTCGACGACCTGGCCACCGCCTACGCCGCCCGCCTCGCCGGGCACCGGCCGGAGTGGGCGCCGCTGCCGGTGCGCTACACCGACTACGCCGCCTGGCACAACGACCTGCCCGTGGACGTCGACTTCTGGCGGGACAACCTGGCCGGCGCGCCCGAGGTGCTGCGCCTGCCCACCGACCGGCCGCGGCCCGCGCAGGCCTCCGCAGCCGGTGACACCGTCACGTTCCCGATCGGGAAAGACCTTGAAGAAGCGCTGCGGCGACTCGCCCGCGACAACGGGGTCACCGTTTTCATGACCCTGCAGGCGGCGGTCGCGGCCCTGCTGAGCCGGCTCGGCGCCGGCGACGACATCCCGCTCGGCACGCCGGTGGCCGGCCGCGGCGACGACGCCCTCGAACGGCTCGTCGGCTTCTTCGTCAACACGGTCGTGCTGCGGACCGACGTCTCCGGTGACCCCACCTTCGCCGAGCTGCTGGCGCGGGTCCGGGCCGCCGATCTGACCGCTCTTGCCCATCAGGACGTGCCGTTCGAACGCCTCGTCGAGGAGCTCAACCCGCGGCGGTCCCTCGGTCACCACCCGCTGTTCCAGGTGATGGTGTCCTACCAGGCGGCGCTCCCCGCGATCGCCGGATTCCCCGGGGCCGAGGTCACGCCCCGGCTCGTATCGACCGGCACCGCCAAGTTCGACCTGACCGTCGACGTGGCCGAGCGCCCGGGTGGGCCGATCGGCAGCGTCGAGTACCGTACCGACCTGTTCGACCGGGAGACGGTGACCGCTTTCGCCCACCGCCTGGTGCGACTCCTGCACGCCGTCACGGCCGACCCGGGTGTGGCGATCTCCTCGGTGGACCTGCTCGACGAGGCGGAGCGCGCGCCCCTGGCCGGCCCGCGCCGCGACCTTGCGCCGCAAACGCTCGGCGATCTGTTCACGGCCACTTGCGCCGGCGCGCCTGACGCGGCCGCTGTGGAGGACGGGGGGCGCACGCTCACCTACGCCGAGCTGAACGCCCTGGCCAACCGGCTCGCGCACCGGCTGATCGCGGCGGGTGCCGGGCCGGAACGCGTCGTCGCCACCCTGCTGCCCCGCTCGGCCGACCTGGTCGTCGCCATGCTCGCCATCGCGAAGTCCGGCGCCGCCATCCTGCCGCTCGACCCGAACCACCCGGCGAGCCGCCACGAACTCCAGATCGCCGACGCCGACCCGGTCCTGGTACTGACCGAGATCGGCGACCTGCCCGCCGACCCGGGCAACCCCAAGATCAAGATCAACCCGGATTCCCCCGCGTACGTCATCTACACCTCCGGCTCCACCGGCCGCCCCAAGGGTGTGGTGGTCCCGCACCGTGGCCTGTCCGCCCTGGTCACGAGCGTGCGCGAAGGTTTCGGCACCGGCCCGGGCACGCGGGCGTCGCAGTTCGTGTCACCGGGCGTTGACGTAGCCTTCAGCGAGTTCGCCGCCACGATCCTCTCCGGCGGAACCCTGGTGATCGTCCCCGAGGATGCCCGCCTCGGCACCGGCCTCGGCGCGTTCATCGCCGGGCGCGGCCTCACCCACGTCGACCTGCCACCGGCACTGCTCGCGGCGCTGCCCACCGCGGACCTCCCGGCGGGCGTCACCGTCGTCGCCGGTGGCGAGGCGATGCCGGCCGACCAGGTGCGGCGCTGGTCCCGGGGCCGGCGGCTGATCAACGCGTACGGCCCGACGGAAACCACCGTCACCGCCACCAGCTGGACGGCGACGGCGGAATTCTCCACCGTCCTGATCGGCCGCCCCGAGCTGAACCGCACCGCCTACGTCCTCGACGCCCGCCTGCGCCCGGTCCCGCCCGGCGTCCCCGGCGAGCTGTACCTGGGCGGCGACGGCCTGGCCCGCGGCTACCTCAACCGTCCCGCCCTGACCGCCGCCCGTTTCGTGGCGGACCCGTTCGCCGAGCCGGGCGCCCGCATGTACCGCACCGGCGACCTGGTCCGGCGCACGCGCACCGGCGAGATCGAGTTCCTCGGCCGCACCGACGAGCAGGTCCAGCTCCGCGGCTTCCGGGTAGAGCCGGGCGAGGTCGAGGCGGAACTCACCGCCCACCCGGCCGTCACGCAGGCAACCGTCGTCGTCCGCGACAACCACCTCCTCGCCTACGCGGTCAGCACCACCACGGGCCCCGAGCTTCGTGATCACCTTGCGGCCCGGCTGCCCGCTCCGCTGGTGCCGGCCGCGGTCGTGGTGCTCGACGCGTTGCCGCTCACCAGCAGCGGCAAGGTCGACAAGGAAGCGTTGCCGGCGGCGGAGACTCTCACCGCCGCCGGCGCGGAACCGGCCGACGACGCCGAGCGCACGCTGGCGAACGTCTTCGCCGGGCTGCTCGGTCTCGGCGAACAGGCGATCGGCCGGCACGACGGTTTCTTCGCGCTCGGCGGCGACAGCATCCTCGCGATCCAGCTCGTCTCCCGTGCCCGGGTCGCCGGCCTGCACTTCGCCCCGCGCCAGGTGTTCGAACATCAGACCGTCGCCGCGCTGGCCCGGGCCGCCGGCGCCGCGGCCGGGAGTGCGGCGGTCCCGGTGGAGTCCGGCACCGGTGTCGCACCGGAGACTCCGATCATCGCCTGGCTCCGCGGCCTGGAAGCTCCGATCAACCGGTACTCGCAGGCGTTGCTGCTACGCACGCCCGCCGGTGCGAACCCGGCCGAGGTCGCCGCGGTCGTCGAAGCTGCCCTCGCCCCGCACGACATCCTGCGGGCCCGGCTCGTCACCACCCCCGAGGGTCGCTGGGCTCTGGACGTGCCGGCCGGCGACCTGAGCCTCGATCTGCGCGTCGTCGCCGGTGACGACCTCGCCGGCCGGACCCTCACCGAGGTCGTCTCCGCCGAGCGGGAGGCCGCCGCCGACCGGCTCGACCCCGCCGCCGGCACGATGGTCCAGGCGGTCTGGTTCGACCGGGGCGAACAGCCCGGTCGCCTGCTTCTCGTCGCCCACCACCTGGTCGTCGACGGTGTCTCGTGGCGCATCCTGGCCGAGGATCTGGCGACTGCCGCGTGTGGTGAGACCCCGGCCGTCACCGGCACGTCGTTCCGCGCCTGGGCGCTCGGCGTGCGCGAGGTGGCACCCGACCGTGAACCGTGGCAGCAGGTCACCGGCGAACCCGGCGAGGGCGTGCCGGCGCGGATCACCGGTCGTCCGGGCGAACGTCAGCTCGACCCGGCCCGGGACACCGCCGGAACGCTGCGGCACGTCACCGTGCACGTCGACGCGGCGGTGACCGGCCCGCTGCTGTCCACCGTCCCGGAGATCTTCCGCGCCGGGGTCCAGGACGTCCTGCTCGCCGGTCTCGCTCTCGCTCTGGCCCGTCGTTCCGGCCCGCACACCGGAACCCTGGTCGGCCTGGAGGGCCACGGCCGCGAGGAGCAGGTCGTGCCCGGCGCCGACCTGGTCCGCACGGTCGGCTGGTTCACCAGCGAATACCCGGTGCGCCTCCCCGCTGCCGCCGGTGGCCCCGCCGCCGTCCTGCGCGGCGTCAAGGAACAGTTGCGGGCCGTTCCGGACGGCGGCATCGGCTACGGCGTGCTCCGCTACCTCGGACCCGGCCTGCCCCTGGTCGAGCCGGAGGTGCTTTTCAATTACCTGGGGCGTTTCTCGGTGCCGCAGGAGGGTGTGGACTGGGGGCTCGCGCCGGAGCTTCCCGCCGCGCACACCGTGGCTGACCCGCGGATGCCCGTCAGTCATCGGCTTGCCGTCAACGTGACCGCGGTGGACGGCGCGGACGGGCCGGTGCTGCGAGCCGAGTTCAGTTACCCGGCCGCCGTGCTCGGTGACACCGAGGTGCGGCGGATCGCCGACGACTGGCTGGCCGCGCTGGTGGCGCTGCTCGCCGCCGCGAACGAGCCCGGTGCCGGCGTGCTGACCCCGTCCGACGTCCCACTGGCCGGGCTGACCGCGGATGATCTGGCCGAGCTGACCGGGCGGTTCCCGGACCCGGCCGACGTCCTGCCGCTCTCCCCGCTGCAGGAGGGCCTCTACTACCTGTCCGATCTCGATCAGGACACCGACGTCTACACGGTCCAGCAGGTCTTCACGCTGACCGGCCCGGTCGACGCCGCCCGGCTGGAAGCCTCCGCGGCCGGGCTGCTGAACCGCTACCCGAACCTGCGCGGCGGCTTCACCCGCACCGCCGCGGGCACCGCGGTCCAGGTCGTCCCGGCGCGCGTGACGGTGCCGTTCACCCGGGTCACCGTGGACGCCGCCGGGTTCGAGGCGCTGGTCGCGAGTGAGCGCCGGCAACGGTTCGACCTGGCCCGGCCGCCGCTGCTGCGGTTCGTCCTGGCCACGCTCGGCGACGGCGATCACCGGCTCGTCCTCACCCAGCACCACCTGCTGATGGACGGCTGGTCGGGACCGCTCGCGATGCGGGACCTGTTCGCCACGTACGCCCGGATCGGCCGGCCGCGACCACGCCCGTTCACCGACTATCTGGCCTGGCTGAAGGGCCGGGACGTGGTGGCCGCGGAGAGCGCCTGGCGCACCGCGCTGGCCGGCGTGGACGAGCCGACCCTGGTCGCGCCGGATGCCCCCGCGGTGGTCGCGTTGCCCGAGGTCGCCGAGATCGTCCTGACCGAAAGTGACACTGCACGCCTGACCGCCACGGCCCGGCGGAACGGCCTCACGCTCAACACCGTCGTGCAGGGCGCGTGGGCGCTGCTGCTCGCCGCGCTGACCGGTCGTGACGACGTGGTGTTCGGCGCCACCGTCTCCGGCCGTCCGGCCGAGCTGCCCGGTGTCGAGGACATGGTGGGGCTGTTCATCAACACCGTCCCGGTCCGCGTGCGCCTGAACCCCGCCGAGACCTGGACCGAGCTGCTGCGCCGCGTGCAGGGCGAGCAGGCCGCGCTCCTCGACCACCAGTACCTCGGCCTCGCCGCCGTCCAGCGCCTTGCCGGAGCCGGCGACCTGTTCGACACGCTGACCGTTTTCGAGAGCTACCCGGCGACGGCCGGACTGCCGCGCGTCGACGGTCTGGAGATCGGCGGCGGCATCCCGGTCGACGCCACGCACTACCCGCTGAGCCTGGTCGTCGTCCCGCACGCCGCCCTGCGACTGCGCCTCGAACACCGCCCCGACCTCTACGACCGCGCCGCTGCGCTGGGAATTCTCGGCCGATTCCGCGCGCTGCTGGACGCGTTCGTCGCGGGCACACCGCCGCTCACGGCGCGTCCCTCCGGCATCCTGCGGGATCCCGGTCCCGTCTCGGAGGTTTGGCCGGGCACTGTTCTGGACGAGTTCGAGGCTGTTGTCCGGCGGGCCCCGGGCGCGGTTGCTGTTCGTTTCAGGTCGAGTTCTTTGACGTACGGGGATCTGGCCGTGCGCGTGGATCGTCTCGCGCGGGTGCTGGTGGCTCGTGGTGCGGGGCCGGAGAAGGTGGTCGCCGTCCTGTTGCCGCGGACCGAGGATGCGATCGTGGCGTGGCTGGCCGTGCTGCGGGCCGGGGCGATCTACCTGCCGATCGATGTGGATCATCCGGCCGAGCGGATCGAGTATCTGCTGGCTGACGCGTCCCCGGTGGTGATCGTGACGCCGGAGTTGCTGGGCGAGACCGCCGAGGCGCAGCTTCGCGTGGTCGACCCGCGCAGCGGTGCGTATCTGATCTACACCTCGGGTTCGACCGGCCGGCCCAAGGGTGTCGTGGTCGAACACGCCAGCCTGCTCAACTTCTACCGGCACCACCGCGAGCACCTGATCATCGCCGGCGGACGGACCCGGGTCGCGCTGTCGGCGGCGCTTGTCTTCGACACGTCCTGGGAAGGGATTCTCTGGCTGATCGCCGGCCACGAACTGCACCTGCTCGACGACGAGACCCGCCGCGACCCGGCGCTCTTCGTCGACTACGTCCGCCGCCACCGGATCGACTTCCTCGACGTCACCCCGTCCCTGGCCGGCCCGCTCGCCGACGCCGGGCTGCTCGAGGGGGAGCACCGCCCGGCGATGGTCGCGCTCGGCGGTGAGGCGGCCGACCCCCGCATCTGGCAGGCGCTGCGCGACGCGGACGGCGTGACCGGCGTCAACCTGTACGGCCCGACCGAGTGCACCGTCGACACCCTGATGGCGTGGGTCGCCGACAGCACGGAACCCCTGATCGGGCGGCCGATCGCCAACACCCGGGCGTACGTCCTGGACAGCTGGCTGCGCCCGGTGCTGCCCGGTGTGGCGGGGGAGTTGTACCTGTCCGGCGCGCAGCTCGGCCGCGGCTACCTGAACCGGCCCGGACTCACCGCCGGCCGGTTCGTGGCCGACCCGTTCCAGCCCGGCGAGCGGATGTACCGCACCGGCGACGTCGCCCGCTGGACCGGGGACGGCACGCTGCAGTTCGTCGGGCGCGCCGACGACCAGGTGAAGATCCGTGGATTCCGGGTGGAGCCGGGCGAGGTCGCCGCCGCGTTGCGCGAACACCCCGCGGTCCGGCAGGCTGCCGTCGTCGCCCACGGCGGGCACCTGGTCGCGTACGTCGTCGGAGAGGTTCCCGGTCTTCGGGAGTGGGCCGCCGAGCGCCTTCCCGACCATCTCGTCCCCGCGGTCGTGGTCGAGCTCGGCGCCCTGCCACTGACCGTCGCCGGCAAGCTGGACCGGCGTGCGCTGCCCGAGCCGGACTTCACCGGGATCACCGGCGGGGCGGCGCCGCGCACCGCCACGGAGGAGATCCTCTGCGGGCTGTTCGCCGACGTGCTGTCGTTGCCCGCGGTCGGCGCGGCGGACAATTTCTTCGCGCTCGGCGGGCATTCGCTGACCGCCACGGCGCTCGCCGCCCGGGTCCGCGCCGTCTTCGGCAACACGCTCCCGATCCGGGCCGTTTTCGATCAGCCGACGCCGGCCGCCCTCGCCGCGTATCTCGACCGTCCCGGTGCCGGCGCGGACCTGCCCGAACTGACCGTCGCCGAGCGGCCCGACCCGCTGCCGCTCGCACCCACCCAGCACCGGTTGTGGCTGCACCACCAGCTCAACGGGCCCGGTCCCACCTACAACGTGGCGTTCGCGCTGCGGCTGGACGGGCCGCTGGACCGGGACGCGCTGCGGCTCGCGCTGGACGACGTGCTCGACCGGCACGAGAGCCTGCGCACCGTGTTCCCGGCCGTCGACGGCCGGCCCGAGCAGCGGATCCTCGACCGGCCCGAGGTGACCTGGCGATTCGGGGAGTACAGCGACGAGGCGCTGGCCGAGGCCGCCCGCTACGGCTTCGACCTGGCCGGCGAACTGCTGCTGCGTCCGTATCTGTTCAGCGACGGGCCGGACCGGCACGTGCTGCTGCTCCTGGTGCACCACATCGTCACCGACGAGTGGTCCGAGGGACGGCTGATCGCCGACCTCGGTGCCGCCTACGCCGCCCGGGTGGACGGTCACGCGCCGGACTGGTCGCCGCTGCCCGTTCAGTACGCCGACTACGCGATCTGGCAGCGCGACCTGCTCGACCGGGTGCAGGACGGACAACTCGCGTTCTGGCGCGACGCGCTCGCCGGGATCCCGGCCGAACTGGTGCTGCCCACCGACCGGCCGCGCCCCGCGGTGCCCGGTCACCGCGGCGGCATCGTGCCGTTCAGCATCGACGGCCGCACCCACGAGCGGATCCGTGAACTGGCCCGCCGCACCGGGAGCACCGCGTTCATGGTGGTCCAGGCGGCGCTGTCGGCGCTGCTCGGACGCCTCGGCGCGGGCACTGACATCCCGCTCGGCAGTCCGGTCGCCGGGCGTGGGGACCAGCGGCTCGACGCGCTCGCCGGGTTCTTCGTGAACACGCTGGTGCTGCGCGCCGACCTCGGTGGCGATCCGTCCTTCGCGGACCTGGTGGCCCGGTTGCGGAGCGTGGACCTGGCCGCGTTCGGGAACGCCGACGTGCCGTTCGAGAAGGTGGTGGAGGCGGTCAACCCGGAGCGGTCCCTGGCCCGGAACCCGCTGTTCCAGGTCATGGTCGCGGTCCAGCACGTGCCCGCGGAGACGCCCGGACTGCCGGGGCTGACCACCTCGCCGGTGCCGATCGACACCGGGGTCGCGCAGTTCGACCTCGGGGTGGTCGTCACCGAGGAGGACGGCGTCAGCGGGATGCGCGGCGTCGTCGAGTACAGCGCCGACCTGTTCGACCGGGCGACGGCGGAGACGTTCGCCGCGCGGTTCGTTCGGCTGCTGGCGTCGGCGGTCGAGCGGCCGGAACAGCGCCTTTCCTCGCTGAAGGTGCTTTCCGCCGCCGAACGGGACGCGTCGGAGAGGGACTGGCAGGGCACGCGGGTGCCGACGGTGCCGCGGACGATGGCGGACCTTTTCGCCGCCGCGGTCCAGGCCGATCCGGCGGCACCGGCCCTCGAGGACGGAGAGGCTCTTCTCAGCTACGCGGAGCTGGACCGGCGGACCAACCAGCTCGCCCGCCGGCTGATCCGCGCCGGAGCCGGCCCGGACCGCATCGTCATGGTGCTGCTGCCCCGCTCGGCCGAGCTCTTCGTCACCGAGCTGGCGGTGGCCAAAGCCGGCGGTGCCTACCTTCCGGTCGACCCGTCCTACCCGGCGGAAAGAATCGCCGGCCTCATCGCCGACGCCGACCCGGTCCTGATCGTCGCCGCGCGCGGAGCCACGAATCTGCCGGACGGTGCCACGGTGCTCGACCCGGCTGACGGCATCGGTGAGGACGACACCGCCATCACCGACGCGGACCGGACCGCGGCACTGCGGGTGGAGCACGCGGCCTACGTGATCTACACGTCCGGGTCGACCGGGCGGCCCAAGGGTGTTGTCGTTCCGCACGCCGGCCTCGCCGACCTGTCCGACACGTTCGGCGAGGTCTGGCGGGTCGAGCCCGGCCACCGGATCGCCCAGTTCGCGTCGCCGAGCTTCGACGTCACCGTCGCCGAGCTGGCCGTGAGCCTGCTGCGCGGCGCCACGCTGGTGATCACCCCGGAGGAGTCGCGGCTGGGCGAGGACTTCGCCCGGTTCGTCCACGAGCGACGGATCACCCACTTCGCGCTGCCCCCGGCCGCCCTCGGCGCGGTGCCCGCCGGCGCCTTCCCACCCGGCGTGACGGTGATTTCCGGCGCCGACCGGCTGTCGCCGGAACTTCTCGCCCGCTGGACCGCCACGCACCGGCTGCTCAACGCGTACGGCCCGACCGAGGCCACGGTCAACTCCACCTACGGGGAGTGCGTCGCCGGCGGTCCGGTCCTGATCGGCCGTCCCGACCGCAACAAGCGGGCCTACGTGCTGGACAGCGCCCTGCGCCCGGTCCCGCCCGGTGTCCCCGGCGAGCTGTACCTGTCCGGTTCCGGTCTGGCCCGTGGCTACCTGGGCCGAGCCGCGCTGACCGCCGAACGCTTCGTCGCCGACCCGTTCGCCACCGGCGAGCGCATGTACCGCACGGGTGACCTGGTCCGCCGTACCCCCGACGGGCAGTTGGCCTTCCTCGGTCGCGCCGATGACCAGGTGAAGATCCGTGGTTTCCGGATCGAGCCGGGCGAGGTCGCCGCCGCGCTCGCCGAGCACCCGGACCTCCGCCACGCGTACGTCGTGGCGCGCGACGGTCACCTCGTCGGTTACGCCGAGGGCACGGCCGACCCCGCCGAGGTACGGGCCTGGCTCGCCCACCGGCTTCCGGACCACCTGGTCCCGGCCGTGATCGTGATGCTGGACGCGCTCCCGCTCAACGCGGCCGGCAAGGTCGACCGCGACGCCCTGCCGGAACCGGTCGTCGAGCGTGCCACCGAGCGACCCGCGACCGTACCGCAGGAGATGCTGGCGACCCTGTTCGCCGAGGTCCTGGGGCTGGACGAGGTCGGGATCGACGAGGGTTTCTTCGCCCTGGGCGGGGACAGCATCGTCGCGCTGCAACTGGTGTCCCGGGCGCGCGCCGCCGGTCTGGAGCTCAGCGCCCGCCAGGTGTTCGAGAACCAGACCGTCGCGGCCCTGGCCGTGGTCGTCACGCCGGCCGGCGGCCCGCCGGCGGAACCGGCCGGCGCCGGTCTCGGCGCGGTGCCGATCACCCCGATCCAGGCGTGGCTGCGCGACCAGAACGCCCCGATCGACACGTTCGCCCAGTCGGTCGTCCTGCGCGTCCCGGCGGCTCTCGACCGGGACCGTCTGGTCCCGATCCTGCAGGCGGTCCTCGACCGCCACGACGCGCTGCGGGCGCGCTGGACCGCGGACGGACTGATCGTTCCGCCGCCCGGGGCGGTCGACGCCGCCACGCTCGTCCGGGCCGGTGACCGGCCTCTCGACGAGGAACACCGGGCCGCGGTACGCCGTCTGGCCCCGGCCGAGGGCCGCATGCTCCAGGCGGTGCTCCTCCCCGGCCGCCTGCTGCTGACCGGCCATCACCTCGCGGTCGACGGCGTCTCGTGGCGGATCATCGCCGGCGACCTGGCCGCCGCGTGGCAGGGCGGTGAGCTGCCCCCGGCCGGCACGTCGCTGCGCACCTGGGCTCGCGGCCTGACCGCCGCCGCGCGCGCCCGGGCCGCCGAGCTACCGCTGTGGGAGTCGATCCTGGCCGCGCCGACGGCCTCGCTCGGCGGCGGCGGAACCGTCGCCGACCAGCGCCACCACACGGTGCGGCTGACCGCCGAGCAGACCACGCCACTGCTGACCACGGTTCCGGACGCGTTCCACGCGGGGGTCCAGGACGTGCTGCTCACCGGTCTGGCCCTGGCCGTCCGCGCCTGGCGCCCGTCCGTCGCCGCGCACGGCCTGCTGCTGCGCCTGGAAGGGCACGGCCGCGAGGAGCACCTGGTGCCGGGCAGCGACCTGACCCGGACCGTCGGCTGGTTCACCACCGAGTTCCCGGTCCGGATCGACCCCGGCGGCGACGACCCGGCGACGGCGTTGAAGCTGGTCAAGGAGCAGGTACGGGCGATCCCGGACGCCGGCGCCGGCTACGGAATGCTGCGGTACCTGAACCCGGGCACCGCGTCCCGCCTCGCTTCCGCGCCGCAGCCGGAGATTCTTTTCAACTACCTGGGCCGGTTGACCGCCTCCGACGACGGCGAATGGGTCGCCGCCGAGGAGAACGACACCCTCGGTGACGGCCTCGACCCGGCGTTCCCGGTCGCGCACGCGCTGGAGATCAACGCGGCGACGGCCGACCTCCCGACCGGCCCCGAGCTGGACATCCGGCTCTCCTATGTGGCCGGCGTCCTCACCGAGGCCGACGTCGCCGAGCTGGGCCGCCACTGGTCCGGCGCCCTGGGACGACTGCGTGACGCCGCCACCGGCGGTGGCGGCCACACCCCCTCCGACCTGCTGGTGGAACTCAGTCAGGACGAGATCGACGAGTTCGAGGACGAATGGAGACTCCAGTGACGACGCCCCGCGGGTTGCAGGACATCCTGCCCCTGTCGCCGCTACAGGAGGGTCTCTACTTCCTGTCCGCGTACGCCGGGAACGACAACCCCGACGTCTACGTGGTCCAGCAGGTACTGACCCTCGACGGCGATCTCGACGCGCGCCGGCTGCGGGCCGCCGCGCAGGCGCTGCTCGACCGGCACGCCAACCTGCGAGCCGCGTTCCGGCCGCGCAAGGCCGGCCAGCCGGTCCAGCTGATCCCGGCCGCCGTGCCGGTCGACTGGACCGACATCGATCTGACCGGCCGGCCCGGGGACGCGGACGCCGTCGCGGAACAGGCGCGGGCCGAGCCGTTCGACCTGGCGCGTCCGCCGCTGCTGCGCTGGCACCTGATCCGGCTCGGCGCGCGCCGCCACCGGCTCGTGCTGACCAGCCACCACATCCTGCTGGACGGCTGGTCGGCGCCGCTGCTCGTGCGTGACCTGCTGCTCTCCTACTCCGGACGCCCGGTTCCGGCGGTCCGCCCGTACAAGGACTATCTGGCCTGGGTGGCCGAGCAGGACCGGGGAGCCGGCGAGAACGCGTGGCGCGACGCGCTCGCCGGGATCGAGGAACCGACCCTGCTCGGCCACGGCGCGACCGCCGCGGCCGTGCCGGAAGCGATCGAGCACGTCGTCGACGCCGCGCGGCTGACCGAGATCGCCCGCGCTCGCGGGTTGACGCTGAACACCGTCGTGCAAGGCGCATGGGCCCTTGTGCTGGCCGAACTGACCGGGCGCGACGACATCGTCTTCGGCAGCACCGTCTCCGGCCGCCCGGCCACCC
The DNA here is from genome assembly GCF_044388125.1 of Actinoplanes sp. NPDC020271. Lineage (NCBI taxonomy): Bacteria > Bacillati > Actinomycetota > Actinomycetes > Micromonosporales > Micromonosporaceae > Actinoplanes > Actinoplanes sp. NPDC020271. Next base: position 184,080 of record NZ_JBIRWQ010000015.1, on the reverse strand, counting down.
TGCCCGGCGCCGAGGACATGATCGGTCTCTTCATCAACACCGTGCCTGTCCGGGTTCGACCACGGCCGGGCGACACCTGGACCGGGTACCTGAGCCGGCTCCAGGCCGAACAGGCCGCGCTCCTCGACCACCAGCACGTGGGCCTCGCCACCATCCAGCGGCTCGGCGGCATCGGACCGCTCTTCGACACCCTGCTGGTCTTCGAGAGCTACCCGCTCGACGCCGACGGCCTGCGCGTTCTCGAGGACGCGGCCGGGCTCCGCCTCGCCGAGGTGACCGGGCGCGACGCGACGCACTACCCGCTCACGCTCACCGCGATCCCCGGCGAGACCCTCACGCTCGGCGCCGAGTTCCGCGCCGACGTGGTCTCCCGCGCCGAGGCGACACGCCTGCTGGATCGCCTGGAACTGCTGATCTCCGCGTTCACCGCCGATCCGGGCGGCCGGCTCGCCGCGCTGCCGCCGGCCGGATCCCTGCGGGATCCCGGTCCCGTCTCGGAGGTCTCGCCGGGCACTGTTCTGGACGAGTTCGAGGCTGTTGTCCGGCGGGCCCCGGGCGCGGTTGCTGTCCGTTTCAGGTCGAGTTCTTTGACGTACGGGGATCTGGCCGTGCGCGTGGATCGTCTCGCGCGGGTGCTGGTGGCTCGTGGTGCGGGGCCGGAGAAGGTGGTCGCCGTCCTGTTGCCGCGGACCGAGGATGCGATCGTGGCGTGGCTGGCCGTGCTGCGGGCCGGGGCGATCTACCTGCCGATCGATGTGGATCATCCGGCCGAGCGGATCGAGTATCTGCTGGCTGACGCGTCCCCGGTGGTGATCGTGACGCCGGAGTTGCTGGGCGAGACCGCCGAGGCGCAGCTTCCCGTGGTCGACCCGCGCAGCGGTGCGTATCTGATCTACACCTCGGGTTCGACCGGCCGGCCCAAGGGTGTCGTGGTCGAACACGCCAGCCTGCTCAACTTCTACCGGCACCACCGCGAGCACCTGATCATCGCCGGCGGACGGACCCGGGTCGCGCTGTCGGCGGCGCTTGTCTTCGACACGTCCTGGGAAGGGATTCTCTGGCTGATCGCCGGCCACGAACTGCACCTGCTCGACGACGAGACCCGCCGGGACGCGGACCTGTTCGTCGCCTACGTGCGCGAGCACCGCATCGGCGCCGTCGACGTCACGCCGTCGCTCGGCCAGGAACTCGTCCACGCCGGACTCCTCGGCGAAGACGGTCCCGCCCTGGTCATGCTCGGTGGGGAGGCGGCCGGGCCGGCGCTGTGGACGGCGCTGCGTGCGGCTCCGGCGACCATCGGCGTCAACCTCTACGGCCCGACCGAGTGCACCGTCGACACCCTGATGGCGTGGGTCGCCGACAGCACGGAACCCCTGATCGGGCGGCCGATCGGCAACACCCGGGCGTACGTCCTGGACAGCTGGCTGCGGCCGGTCGCGGACGGTGTGGCGGGGGAGTTGTACCTGTCCGGCGCGCAGCTCGGCCGCGGTTACCGGAACCGGCCCGGACTCACCGCCGGCCGGTTCGTGGCCGACCCGTTCCAGCCCGGCGAGCGGATGTACCGCACCGGCGACGTCGCGCGCTGGACGGCCGCGGGGGCGCTCGAGTTCGTGGGACGCGCCGACGACCAGGCGAAGATCCGCGGGTTCCGGGTCGAGCCGGGCGAGGTGGCGGCGGCACTCTCGGAGCACCCGGACGTGCGGCAGGCCGCGGTGGTGGCGACGGACGGGCGGCTGGTGGCGTACGTCGTCGGCAATGTTCTTGATCTTCGCGAGTGGGCCGCCGAGCGCCTCCCCGATCACCTCGTCCCCGCGGCCGTGGTCACGATGGAGCGGCTGCCGGTCACGGTGGCCGGCAAGCTCGACCGGCGCGCCCTGCCGGCCCCGGACTTCGGGGCGCTGACCGGTGACGCCGCACCCCGGACACCGGCCGAGGAAACCCTGGCCGGGCTCTTCGCCGAACTGCTGGGGCTGCCGGCGGTCGGCGTCGACGACAGTTTCTTCACCCTAGGCGGCGACAGCATCGTGTCGTTGCAGCTGGTCGCGCGGGCCCGGGCCGCTGGGCTGCGGATCACGCCGCGGCAGATCTTCGAACTGCGGACCGTCGCCGCCCTGGCCGCCGTGACCGTGCCCGCCGCCGAGTCCCGGCCCGTGGTGACCGGCGCCAACCTCGGTGACGTGCCCCTGACCCCGGCGCTGAGCTGGCTGCGCGACGCGGGACCGGCGGAAAACCTCCACCAGAGCATGGTGCTGCGCGCGCCGGCCGGGCTGACCCCGGAACGGCTGCACGCGGTGGTGCAGGCGTTGCTCGACCGGCACGACCTGCTGCGCGCCCGCTGGACCGGCGACACGCTGACGGTTCCGCCACCGGGAGCAGTGAGAGCGCCGGACGTGGTGACGACCGGTGCGGCCCGGCTGCGGCCGGGCGACGGCGTGCCGATCCAGGTGGTGTGGCGCGGCGACGAGGTGGAGTTCGTCGTGCACCACAGCGTGGTCGACGGTGTCTCGTGGCGGATCCTGCTGCCGGACCTGGCCGCGGCCTGGGCCGACGTGGTCGCCGGCCGGACGCCGGACCTGCCGGCCGTGGGCACCTCCTTCCGCGAGTGGTCGCTGGCACTGCGGGCCGCGGCCGCGGACACCGCGCAGCTCGCCTACTGGACCGAGGTGCTGGACGGCACGGAACCGCTCCTGGGCGCGCGGGCGATCGACCCGGCGCGCGACACCGTGGCCACCGCCCGGACCGTCACCGTCACCCTGGACGCGGAACGGACCGCGCCGCTGCTCGGTGCCGTCCCGGCGGCGTTCCACGCGTCGGTGCCGGACGTGCTGCTCACCGGCCTCGCCCTGGCCGTCGGCCGCGAGTCGCTGCTGGTCGAGCTGGAGGGCCACGGCCGCGAGGAGAGCCTCGCCCCGGGCGTGGACCTGTCCCGCACGGTCGGCTGGTTCACCAGCGAATACCCGGTGCGACTGAGTCCCGGACCGGGCCGCCCGGCCGACGCGCTCAAGCGCGTCAAGGAGCAACTGCGGGCGGTGCCGGAGAACGGCGCCCGCTTCGGACTGCTACGACACCTCAACGCGGAGACCCGCGCGATCCTCGCCGCCCGCCCCGAACCGCAGATCGTCGTCAACTACCTGGGCCGCTTCGACGGCGGCGACGCGCGAGGCGACTGGACGGCGGTCGACGGGCTCGGCGGTGGGGCCGACGCCGGCATGCCACTCAGCCGCGCGCTGGAGATCAACGCGTCCGTGCTGGACGGACGGCTGACCGTCGCGCTGACCTACCCGGAGGGCGTGTTCACCGAGGCCGGGGTGCGGGAACTCGCCGGTGACTGGTTCGCCGCGCTGGACCGGCTCGTCGCCGCGCCGGGTGGGCACACGCCGTCCGACCTGTTGCTCCCCGGCATCGGGCAGGACGAGATCGACGCGCTGGAAGCCCGGGACGGTGGTCTCGGCGACGTGTGGCCGGTGACGCCGCTGCAGGAAGGTCTGGTGTTCCTCGCCGCGGTGGCGGAGGACGTGGACCCGTACGTCGTGCAACAGGTTCTCGATCTTGAAGGTCCGCTCGATCCGGAGCGCCTCCGAGCCGCCGGGCAGGCACTGCTCGACCGGCACCCGGCGCTGCGCGTCAGTTTCCCGGCCGGGCCCGGCGGGGTGCTCCGGCAGGTCGTCGCCGCGCACGCGGAGCTGCCATGGTCGGTCAGCGACGGTGATTTCGAGGAACTGGCCGCGGCCGACCGGCACACGCCGTTCGACCTCACCCGGGCGCCGCTGCTGCGGCTCACCCTGGTCCGGACCGGGGAGCGGCGGCACCGGCTGATCTTCACCAACCATCACGCGCTGCTCGACGGGTGGTCGACGCCGCTCGCGGTGCGGGAACTGTTCGACCTCTACAACGGGCGGGAGCTGGGCGCGCCGCCGCAGTACCCGGAGTACCTGCGCTGGCTGATGCGCGCCGACCGGGACGCCGCGCTCGCCGCCTGGCGTGACCACCTGACCGGGTTGGACCAGCCGACGCTGGTGGCGCCGGGCGCCGGGGCGGTGCTCGACGCACGGCCAGGGAAGCTGGACCGGGAACTGCCGCGAGAGGTGACCGAACGGCTCACCGCGCTGGCGCGGGAACGGCAGGTCACGCTCAACACCGTCGTGCAGGCCGGATGGGCGGTGCTCCTGACGCACCTGACCGGGCGTACCGACGTCGTCTTCGGCACGACCGTCAGCGGCCGACCGGCACAGGTGGCCGGGGTCGAGGACATGATCGGGTTCTTCATCAACACGCTGCCGGTGCGGGTGACCCTCGACCCGGCGCAGACCTGGGGCCAGCTCCTCGAACGACTCCGGTCCGACCAGGCTGCGCTGCTCGAACACCAGCATCTGCCGCTCAGTGACCTTCAGCGGCTGAGCGGGACGGGGGAACTGTTCGACACGCTGACGATCTTCGAGAGCTACCCGCTCGACACGGACGCGCTGCACTCGTCGACCGGGGCGGCCGGACTGCGGATGACCGGGGTGACCGGGGACGACGCGCCGCACTATCCGCTGACGCTCGCGGTGGCGCCGGACGAGCGGCTTCGGCTCGGACTCGCGTACCGGAAAGATGTCTTCGACCCTGCGACGGCCGAAGAGATCCTTGACCGGTTCGGGGCGCTGCTCGCGGAACTCGCGGCGGCACCCGATCGGGCGGTGGGGCGGGCGCTGCCGGCTCCCGCGGATGTGGCCGAAACCGGTCATCCCGTTCCGGAGACGACGTTGCCGCGGCTGTTCACCGCGGCCGTTGAGAGAGATCCGGCCGCGGTGGCGGTGATCTTCGAAGGCTCCGAGTTGAGCTACGGGGAACTGGACGAGCGGGCCGGACGGCTCGCGGCTGCGCTCGTGGACCGGGGAGTGCGGCCCGGGGACGTGGTGGCGGTCGCCGTTCCGCGGTCGTTCGAGCTGGTGGTGGCGCTGCACGCGGTGCAGCGGGCGGGGGCGGCATACCTGCCGATCGACCCGTCGCACCCGAAGGAGCGCAACGACCACCTGCTGGCGGACTCCGGTGCGGCGGTGCTGCTGACCTCGGCTGAAGCGGACGGGTACGCGCCGATCGCGGCCGTGGACGTGCCGGCGGACAGCGCGGCCTACGTGATCTACACGTCCGGGTCGACGGGGAAGCCCAAGGGGGCGGTCGTCTCGCATCGGGCGATCGTCAACCGGCTGCTGTGGATGCAGGACTCCTACGAGCTACAGCCCGGGGAGCGGGTGCTGCAGAAGACGCCGGCCGGGTTCGACGTGTCGGTGTGGGAGTTCTTCTGGCCGTTGATCGCCGGGGCGACGCTTGTCGTGGCTCGGCCCGACGGGCATCGGGACCCGGCGTACCTGGCTTCGCTGATCATGGCCGAGAACGTCGGGACGGTCCACTTCGTGCCGTCGATGCTGCGGGCCTTCCTCGCCGACCCGGCGGTGGCCGGTGCTCTGTCGACGGGCCGCGGCGGGCTTCGGCGGGTCATCTGCTCCGGGGAGGCGCTGCCGGCGGACCTGGCGGCGCGGTTCCCCGACGTGCTGCCCGGGGTGGAACTGCACAACCTCTACGGCCCGACGGAAGCGGCCGTGGACGTGACCTACCACCCGGTGGTTGCTGCCGAGAACACGGTTCCGATCGGGCGGCCGGTCTGGAACACCCAGGTGTACGTGCTCGACCCCTGGATGCGGCCGGTGCCACCCGGGATCACGGGCGAGTTGTATCTCGGCGGGGTTCAGTTGGCTCGCGGCTACCTGAACCGTCCCGGGTTGACCGCCTCCCGTTTCGTGGCCGACCCGTTCGGAGCGGACGGCGGGCGGCTCTACCGCACCGGGGACCTGGCTCGCCTGCGGGCCGACGGTGTTCTGGAATACGCGGGCCGGACCGATGACCAGGTGAAGATCCGCGGCTTGCGGGTGGAGCCGGGGGAGATCGAAGCGGCGCTGCTGGCCTTGCCCGGGATCACGGCCGCGGCGGTGGTGGCTCGCTCCGACGGGCCGGCGACTCGGCTCGTCGGCTACGTGGTGGGCCCCGCCCCCGCCCCCGCCCCCGATCTGGCTGCCGCACTGGCCGCCACGCTGCCGGAACATCTCATTCCAGCAGCGTTCGTCGTGCTCGACGAACTGCCGCTCAGCCCGAACGGCAAGCTCGACCGCCGCCGCCTCCCGGCCCCCGACTTCGCCGCCCGCGCCGGCGACGACGATCCGCGCACCCCGGCGGAGCACTTCTTCGCCGACCTGGTCGCCGGTGTCCTCGGCCTGCCCCGGGCCGGCATCCGGGACAGCTTCTTCACTCTCGGCGGCGACAGCATCCTGGCCTTGCAGCTCACCGCTCGCGCCCGGGCGGCGGGCTGGCAGCTGACCGCCCGCGACGTCTTCGCTTATCCGACGGTCGAGGCGCTGGCTGACGCCGCGACGCCGCTGACCGTGGTGCCGGTCCGTGACGCCTCGGAGGGCTGGGGTTTCGTCCCGGCCACCCCGATCATGCGGGACCTGGCCGTCGCTGACCCCAGGCTGAGCCAGTCCATGCTGCTGCCGGCGCCCGCCGACCTCGCGGGCCGGCTGCAGACCCTGGTGGACCGTCACGACGTGTTGCGGTCCCGCTGGACCGGCGACGGGCTGCACGTTCCCGCGCCGGGCACGGTCAGCGCCGCCGACCTGATCGGCGCCACCGATCTGGACCCGTGGTCGGGCCGGATGCTGCGCGCCGAGCTTCGCGGCGACCGCGTACTGCTGGAAATCCATCACCTCGCTGTCGATGCCGTGTCCTGGCCGATCCTGATCAGTGACCTGGCGGCCGCGGAAGAAGAGAACCGCGCGGCCGCGGAAGAAGAGAACCGCGCGGCCGCGGAAGAAGAAGACCGCGCGGCCGCGGGTGAAGCGGACCTGGTGGCCGCGGGTGAAGCGGAGCCGGCGGCTGCGGGTGAAGCAGGCCCGGCCGCGAAGGGAGAGTCCCCGGAGCGCGCGGGCGAAGCGAGACCACCGCTGCCCGGCACACCGTTCCGCACCTGGGCGCTCGCCCTCCAACGACTCGCCACCGAGCGGACCGTCGAACTCGATCACTGGCTGAAAGTTCTCGACGGTCCGGCCGGCTACCTCGGCGAGGTAGCTCTCGACCCGTCCGTGGACACGCTCGGCACGCTCGACCAGGTGATCGTCCGGCTCGACACCGCACGGACCACGCCGCTGATCACCTCGATCCCGGCCGCCTACCGGGCCAACGTCCAGGATGTCCTCCTGTCCACGCTCACCACGGCCGCCGGCACCGATCTGCTGATCGAACTCGAAGGCCACGGCCGCGAGGAGCAACTGCTCCCGGGTGCCGACCTGTCCCGCACCGTCGGGTGGTTCACCACCTCCCATCCGGTGCGACTCTACGCCGCCGAAACGGCCGGTTCCGGGTTGTCCACACCGGATGGTTGTCCACAGGGCACCCCTCACGACCAGGCCGAATCTGAGACAATGGACGAAGGAAGCTCCCCCAGGGTGGGTGGGCTGTGCAGTTCGGGTGGGCTGTGCAGTTCGGGCGGGCTGTGTAGTTCGAGCGGGCACCTCAAGCGGATCAAGGAGATTCTGCGAGCGGCGCCGGACGGCGGTGTCGGCTACGGCCTGCTCCGCCACCTCAACCCGGACACCGCCGAGCGCCTGGCCTCCTTGCCCCAGCCCCCGGTGCTCTTCAACTACTTGGGCCGCATCGGCGAGTCCGGCGTCGACGGTCTGCGCGGCGACGCCGGCGATGACGTCCCGGCCCGTCACGTCCTGACCGTCGAGGCCTCGGTGCAGGCCGGCGAGCTGGTCCTCTCCGCCGCCTTCCCGCGACGGGTGCTGTCCGAGTCGACCGTGCGCGGCCTTCTCGACCGCTGGCTGCAGGCTCTGACGGCGCTCGCCGAGAACCCGGGTGACGGCGGCCTCACCCCGTCGGACGTGCTGGCGACCGTCGACCAGTCCGATCTCGACGAGCTGGCCGCCCGTTGTCCGGGCCTGACGGACGTGCTGCCGCTGACCCCGCTGCAGGAGGGACTGTTCTATCTGCACGCGCTCGACGGCACCGACGTCTACACCGTGCAGCAGCGCCTGGACCTGGACGGCGACGTCGACCCGGACCGGCTCCGCGCCGCCGCTCGCACGCTGCTGGATCGGCACCCGAACCTGCGGGCCGGGTTCACCACGACCGCGGCCGGCACACCGGTGCAGGTCATCCCGGCGGTGGCCGAGCCGGTCTGGGACTACCGGGAGGTGTCCGGGGACGAGGCCGAGCGGCTGGCCGACTCGGAGCGGGCGACGCCGTTCGACCTGGAGCGGCCCCCGCTGCTGCGGTTCCTGCTGCTCCGGCTGGGCGAGACCGCCTTCCGGCTGGTGCTCACCCAGCATCATCTGCTGGTCGACGGGTGGTCCGGTCCGCTGATCGCACGGGAGCTCTTCACGGCGTACGCGGGAAGTCAGCCGACGCCGAGCCGCGCCTACCGTGACTTCCTCGCCTACCTGGGCCGGGCCGACGCCGAGGCGGCACGCGAGGCGTGGCGTGACGCGCTCGCCGGGCTGGCCGAGCCGACGCTGGTCGCCCCGGGTGGCCGTGCCGGGCTACCGGCCGAGGTGACCGGCGAGCTGCCGTCCGCCGCGGCCGAGCTGGCGCGCAACCTCGGGGTCACCCCGAACACGCTGGTCAGGGCTCTGTGGGCGGTCCTTCTGGGGCGGCTGACCGGGCGCGACGACGTGGTGTTCGGCGCGACTGTCGCCGGGCGTCCGGCGGAGCTCGCGGGGGTCGAGGAGACGATCGGGCTTTTCATCAACACTCTTCCGATTCGCGTACGCCTTCTGCCCGGCGAGACGTGGCGGAACTTCCTCGCGCGTCTGCAGCGGGAGCAGGCCGCGCTGCTGCCGCACGAGCACCTGGGCCTGGCCGCGATCCAGCAGTTGGCCGGGCTGGGTGAGCTCTTCGACACCCTGGTGGTGTTCGAGAGCTACCCGGTCGACGCCGACCGCCTCGGCGACAGTCAGCGCGCCGCCGGCGTGAAGCTCGCCGGGGTGGAGAGCCGGGACGCCACGCACTATCCGTTGACGCTGGTCGCGGCCGAGGACGACGGGCTGCACCTGGCCTTGGAGTACCAGCCGTCGCGTTTCGGTGAGGCGACCGCGCGACTGCTGCTGGACCGTCTCGTGGCGCTCGCCGCCGAGGTGGCCGCGGACCCGTCGCGGCCGGTGGACCGGGCCGATGCGCTGACCGCGGTCGAGCGGCGGCGGATGCTGGTGGACTGGAACGCGGGCTCGGTGCCGGTGGCGCCGGCGACGCTTCCGGGGCTGGTCCGGGGCTGGGCGGAACGGACGCCGGACGCGACGGCTCTGGTGGTGGGGGCGCGGCGGTGGTCGTATGCCCAATTGGTCGAGGAGGCCGAGAGCCTCGCTCTGCACCTGCGGGACAGGGGCGCGGGAGCGGGGCAGATCGTGGCTCTCGTGCTGCCCCGGGGTGAGCACATCGTGCCGGCGATCCTCGCGGCGATGATGACCGGATCGGCCTATTTGCCGATTGATCCCGATTATCCGCCGGCTCGCATCGCGGCGATGATCGAGGATGCACAGCCGGTGCTGACCTTGACCGATGGGCTGACGCCGGGAGCCAATATAGCGGACTTCGTCGGTGATGTCCGAAAAGGGGACTTGCCTGCGCTCATCCCGGACCAACCTGCCTACGTGATCTACACGTCCGGGTCGACCGGGCGGCCCAAGGGCGTCCTCGTTCCGCATCGGACCGTCGTCAACCTGTTCGCCAGCCACCACCAGCGCATCCTCGGCCCGGCCGCGGAGAAGCTCGGCCGTCCGCTGCGGATCGCCCACAACTGGTCGTTCGCGTTCGACGCGTCGTGGCAGCCGCTGCTCGCCCTGCTCGGCGGCGGCGAACTGCACCTGGTCACCGACGAATCGCGCAAGGACCCGGACCTGCTCGCGGCCCTGCTGCGCGACAACGGCATCGACATGATCGAGCTCGCGCCCTCGCACCTGGACCAGCTGGTCGCGTCGGGCTTCGACGCGGCCGGGCTCGCGGTGCTCGGCGTCGGCGGCGAGGCCGTTCCTGACCAGCTGTGGGCGGCGATGGCGGCGTTGCCGGACACCGAGTCGTACAACTTCTACGGCCCGACCGAGTGCACCGTCGACGCGGTGGTGCAGCGGGTCAAGGAGGTACCGCGGGCGCTGATCGGGCGCCCGGTCGCCAACACCGGGTTGTACGTCCTCGACGCGCGGCTGCGCCCGGTCCCGCCGGGCGTCGCCGGTGAGCTGTACATCGGTGGCGCCGGCGTCGCCTACGGCTACCTGCGGCAACCCGCGCTGACCGCGACCCGGTTCGTTGCCGACCCGTGGTCGCCGGGGCAACGCATGTACCGCACCGGCGACGTGGTCCGGTGGACCACGGACGGGCGCATCGACTACCTCGGGCGCACCGACGACCAGGTGAAGATCCGGGGCCACCGGGTCGAACTGGGCGAGGTCGCGACCGTCCTCGGTGAGCACGACGAGGTCGGCCAGGCGGTGGTGAGCGCGGACGGTGGGCGCCTCGTCGCGTACGTCGTGACCGCTCTTGATCCGGCGCAGGTGAGGGCGTGGGCCGTCGAGCGGCTGCCCGCCCACCTGGTGCCGTCGGCGGTGGTGACTCTGGACGCGCTGCCGCTGACCGTGAACGGCAAACTGGACCGGGCCGCGCTGCCGAAACCGTCGTTCGCGGTCACCGGCCGGCCTCCGCGGGGCCCGGCCGAGGAGCGGATCGCCGCCCTGTTCGCCGAGGAGCTCGACCTGGACGTGGTCGGCGCCGAGGACAGCTTCTTCGACCTGGGCGGGGACAGCATCGCCGCGATGCGCCTGGTCAGCCGGGCCCGCACGGCCGGCGTCGACCTGCGCCTGCGTGACCTGGTGTCGACCCCGACCGTCGCGGCGCTGGCCGAGGTGGCGCCGTGACCCGGGGTGAGCTGCTGACCTGGTCCGCCCGGCACTCCCGGGGCGGGCTGATCGCGTCGTGGATCGGCGGGCTCGGCTACCAGGCGGGCCTGCTCGCGCTGCCGTGGGCGATGGGCCACGCGGTCGACGCGGTCCGCACCGGCGACCGGCCGGCGCTGCTGCTCTGGGCCGGGGCGACGCTCGCCGTGTCGGCCGGGCTGACCGTCGCCGAGTGGGCGATGCGCTGGTGGTCGACGCTCGCCGGGGTCCGCACCGGCAACGCGCTGCTGCAGCGCCTGGCCGAACGGGTGCTCGGCTGGGACGCGGTGACCGCGCACCGGTTCAGCGCCGGTGACCTGGTCGTCCGCGGCACCCGCGACACCGAGCAGGTCACGGTGTGGCTCTCCACCGTGCCGTCGCTGGCCAGTGGTGTGATCGGCCTGTTCACGGTGCTGGTGCTGATCGCGACGCTGGACCCGGCCCTCGCCGTGATCGGGCTCGGCGCGGTGCCGCTGCTGATCCTGGTCAACCTCTGGTACCCGCGCCGCTACGAGCGCGCCAACGAGCAGCTCTCCGCCGCTCATGGCGCCCGCGCCGACGCGGTCGAAGACCTTCTTTCCGCCAGTACGGCGGTTCGGGGCCTCGGCGGTGAAGCCGTGCTGATCGAGCGGCACCACGAGGCCAGCCGGACGGTCCGCGACCGCACCCTGGCCCTGGCCCGGGTCGCCGCCGGCTGGTCGGCGCACGCCCCGTTCATCCCGTGGCTGGCGACCGCGGCCGGTGTCACGGTCGGCGGCCTGGCCGTGCTCGACGGGCGGCTGTCGGTGGGCGGGCTGACCGCGTTCGCCGGGTGGATGGCGCTGCTCGGCCGTCAGGTGATGATGCTGACGCTACGGTTCAGCCAGTTCGGCGACGCGTGGACCGCCGCCGGCCGCATCGCCGAGGTACTCGACGCCACCTCGTCCCTCACGTCGCCCGCCACACCCCAGCCGTTGCCCGCCGACTGCCGGCTGGCGCTGCGGGGTGCGGCGAGCGGGACGCACCCCTCGGCGCCGGCCGGCGGGTCGGTGCTGGTCGTCGGGGGCGCTTCGAGCGGGTTGACGCATCCCTCGGAGCCGGCCGAGGGGGTGACCGTGGCGCCGGCGGGGCGGGATCCGCTCGTGCTGCCGGAGATCACGATCGCGGACGGGGAGTTCGTGGCCGTCACCGGGGCGGTGGGCAGCGGGAAGTCGACGCTGCTGCGGTTGCTGGGGCGACTTGCCGACCCGGACACCGGGGTGGTCACGCTCGGCGGGACCGACCTGCGAGATCTCGACCTCGACGAGCTGCGGGACACCGTCACGGTCGTCGGGCAGCGGCCGCTGTTGCTGTCCGGGACGATCGCCGGGAACCTGCGGCTGGGACGGGCGGACGTCACCGACGAGCAGATCGAGGAAGCGTGCCGGCGGGCCGCGATCCTCGGCCACGTCGAGTCGCTGCCCGACGGCTTCGCCACCGAGCTCGGCGAACGCGGGTCGGGTGTCTCCGGCGGGCAGGCGCAACGACTCGCGCTGGCCCGCGGGCTGCTGCGCGGCAGCCGGGTGCTCCTGCTCGACGACGTGACCTCGGCCGTCGACGCCGGCACCGAACAGCGCATCCTCGACGGCCTCCGCGAACTCGGATGCACGGTCGTCTTCGCCACCTCGCGCCCGGCGGTGGCGGCGCGCGCCGACCGGGTCATCCACCTGGGCGTCCACGACGGGGAGCTGGTCCATGGCTGACGTACGGATGCTGACCGAGGAGCCCGACCAGCGGCACGTGCTGCGCCGGGCCTGGCCCCACCTGCGACGACACCGAACGGCGATGGCCGGGGCAGTCGCCGTGAACCTGCTCGCGACCCTCGCGCTGACGCTGGTCCCGGTGGCGGTCGGCCGAGCCGTCGACGCGGTTCTCGATCACGACCGGCAAGGGCTCATGACGTCCGCCGCAATGGTGTTCGTCCTGGTCATTGCGCGCACGGTCCTGCTGCGACGCTCGGAGCTGCTGCTGACCCGGACCGGCGAGCGGGTCGTGCACGACCTGCGCGACCTCGTCGTCGAGCGGCTCGGCGGGACGCCACTGCGCTTCCTGGAGGCGCATCGCGGCGGTGACCTCCTGCAACGGGCGACCGTGGAGATCGCCGAGCTGGCCACGTTCGTCCGCGGCCAGCTGCCGGACCTGATCTCGCTCGCCGGGTACGTCGTGTTCGCCACGATCGTCCTGCTCACCTCGTCCTGGCAGCTGTTCCTGCTGCTCGTGCTGGTCTTCGCGCCGCCGATGTGGCTGCTCGCGCGGATCGTGCGACGGGCCGCCGAACGCGCGTATCCGGCCGAGGCGGCCGCGCGGTCCACGCTGACCTCGACGTTCTCGGAGAGCCTGCTCGCCCGGGAGCAACTGCAGATCGACGGCGCGACCGGGACGTGGCTGTCGCGGCTGCGCGCTGACGCGGACGGCTACTACCGCCGGGCGCGGGCCGCTCAAGGGGCCGCGACCTGGATCGACGGCACCTGGATCGTGCAGGGGATCACCAGCGCGGCGCTGCTCGTCGCCGGTGGGATCCTTGCCGCGAACGGGCACGTGACGGTCGGTGTGGTGGTCACGTTCGTGCTGGCCGGCCGCGACCTGTTCAGCTCGGTCGACGATCTCACCCTGGTCGTCGGTGACCTGCTGGAGACCAGGGTCGGTCTTGCGAGACTGCTGGATCTGCTGACCGCCACCACCCCGCTGGAGATAACGGAGAAAGCCGAAAAAACGGATAGTGCAGGCCTGGTCGCGGAAGCCGTCACCTACAGCTACAACGCGGGTGAGCGGGTCCTTCACGGCGTCACCGTCCACTTCGAGCCGGGCGAGCACGTCGGCCTGGCCGGCGAGACCGGATCGGGCAAGACCACCCTCGCCAAGCTGCTGTGCGGCCTCTACCTCCCGGACTCGGGCACGGTCCGGCTCGGCGGGGTCGACCTGGCGTCCCTGGACGTGGCCGACCTGCGGAAACGGCTCGTGCTCATCCCGCAGCAGGTCCATCTGATCGCCGGAACCCTCGCCGACAACCTGGCGCTGACCCCCGGCGGCAAGACCCGGGACGACTTCGCCGCGGCCGCGGCGGCACTCGGCCTGAGCACCTGGATCGGCGCGCTGCCCGACGGCTTCGACACCGAGCTGGGCCGCCGCGGCGAACGGTTCTCGGCCGGGGAACGCCAGCTCGTCGGCCTGATCCGGGCCGCGATGACCGACCCCGAGGTGCTGATCCTGGACGAGGCCACCGCCGACCTCGACCCGGCCACCGCCGAACGCATCGAGCAGGCCCTGGCCCGGCTCCGCGAGCGGCGCACGGTCCTGGTCATCGCCCACCGCCCGGCCACCATCGCCCGGCTGCCGCGCGTGATCCGCCTGCATGCCGGACTTGTGACAACGGAGGAATCATGCCCCTGATCGACGTCGGCGGGGTTCGGCTCAACTACGCGGAACGCGGGTCCGGACCGGCCGTGCTGTTCCTGTCCGGCACCGGCGCCCGCGGCCGCACCTGGCACCTGCACCAGGTCCCGGTGCTGGTCGAGGCCGGATACCGGGTGGTCACGTTCGACACCCGGGGCATCGCGCCGTCGGACACACCGCCGGTGGTCACCATGCCCGACCTGGTCGCCGACGCGGCCGGGCTGATCGAGCGGCTGGGGCTCGGGCCGTGCCGGGTGGCCGGCTCGTCGATGGGCGCGCGGGTCGCCGCCGAACTGTGCCTGCGGCGCCCCGAACTGGTCGACCGGGCGGTGCTGATGGCGACGTTCGGGCGGCCCAGTGCGTTCCTGAGCGCGATGACCACGGGCGAGGACGCGTTGCGGGACGCCGGGACGAAGCTGCCGGCCGAGTACCTGGGCGCGGTGCGAGCGGCGCTGAACCTGTCGCCGCGGACGCTCGCCGACGACCGGGCGGCGCAGGACTGGCTGGACATCTTCCGGCTTCCGATGCCGGAGGAGGCGGACGGCGCGGCCAGCCGGCTCGACGCCGACGCGGACGTCGACCGCTTCACGGCGTACGCGCAAATCGCTGTGCCCTGTCTTGTTCTTGGTTTTGCGGATGACCTGATCGCGCCGGCTCGCGGCAATCGCGACGTCGCGGCGGTCATCCCGGGCGCGCGCTACGCGGAGATCCCGGACGCCGGTCACTACGGCTACCTGGAACAACCGTCGCTGGTCAACGCCGAGCTCATCGCATTTCTGTCGGAGGGACAATCATGATCACCACCCGTGAGGTCGAGCTGGTCTGGCACGACCTGACCCCCAGGCTGCTCGAGGTGATCCGCACCGAGGCGGTCAGCCCGCGCATGCTCCGCGTGACGTTCGGTGGTGAGCAGCTCGACGGATTCCGCTACGGCGCGCCGGACGACCACGTGAAGGTCTTCTTCCCCGAGCCGGGCGCCGGCCTTCCGGTGATGCCGACGCTCGGTGAGGAGGGTCTGGAACCGCCGCCGCCCGGCTCGCCGCTGCCGACCTTCCGCGACTACACCATCCGCTATCTGCGGCCGGAGCAGCGGGAACTCGACATCGACTTCGCGCTGCACGGGCACGGCCCGGGTGCGTCCTGGGCGGCGAAGGCGCAGCCCGGCGACAAGGTCGGCATCCTCGGGCCGCGCGGCTCCACCGTGGTGCCGCTGACCTTCGACTGGTACCTGCTCGGGGCCGACGAGACCGCGCTGCCGGCGCTCGGCGCGTGGCTGGAACAGCTCCCGGCCGACGCGACGGTGCTCGCCTTCGCCGAGGTGGCCGACGCCGCCGAGGAACAACCCCTGGCCCGGCCGGTGACCTGGCTGCACCGCGACCGCGGGCTGTCCCTGCCGGCGGCGGTGCTCTCCGCCGAGCTGCCGGAAGGTGACGGCTACGTGTGGATCGCGGGCGAGGCCACCGGGCTCAAGCCGATCCGCCGCCACCTGCGGGCCCGAGGCCTGAACCGGGACTGGACGGAGATCGACGGCTACTGGAGGCGCGGCGTCGTGAACCTGGACCACCACGAGGACGACCATGAGTGAACTTGCGAACGAATCATCGCCTTCAGCCGACAACTCATGGCGACGCCGCAGCGAAGCGGAGATGGCGCCATGAGCACGGCCCTGCCCGGCCTCGACCCGCACGTGGTGCTGGTCTTTCTCCTGCAGGCGTCCCTGCTCCTGGGCGTCGCGTTCGCGCTCGGGCGGCTCGCCGAACGACTCGGCCTGCCCGCGCTCGTCGGTGAGTTGCTGACCGGTGTGATCCTGGGCCCGTCGCTGCTGGGCACGCTCACCCCCGGACTGCTCTCCTTCGTACTGCCGGCCGACGCGGAACCGATCCACCTGATCGACGCGGTCGGGCAGTTCGGCGTGCTGCTGCTGGTCGGCGTGACCGGCATCCAGCTCGACGGGCGGCTGCTGCGCCGACGCGGCGCAACCGGACTCCGGGTCAGCCTGTCCGGCCCGCTGCTGCCGCTCGCGCTCGGCATCGGCGCCGGATTCCTGGTACCCGCCGTGCTGACCATCGCGACGTACCCGGTGGTCGTGCTGATCGCGGTGGTGACCGCGGTGACGGGGCCGCCGATCCTGCGACTGGCCATGTCCCGGCTGGAACAGACGCCGGACGAGGCGCAGCGGGAACTCGTACTCGCCGGAGGTGCCCGATGACCGTCGTCTCCACCGCCACCACCGGCGCCGCACTCCTCGCCGGATACCGGCCAGGGGTATCCTCGCTGTTCGCCTCGCCCCGGGGCACGCTGCTCGCCGAGGGCGTCTACTTCGCGGTGCCGCCGTCCGGGCGGGCCGACGGGCACGCCGACCTGCCCCGCCGGGTCGACGCCGTCCTCGGGGTGGCCGAAGCGGCCGGGCACGAGGTCCAGGCCGTGGTCGGGGCCGTCCCGTTCGCGCCGGGAGCCGACGCCCGCCTCATCGTTCCGCAACGCCTGCGCCGGGGCAGCGCGCCGGTAGCGACTCCGGGCCGGCCGTCGCCGTTCGGCCTGGGCGCGCTGCACCCGGTGCCGTCGCCGGACGGGTACCGCGACGCGGTGGCGCGGGCGGTCACCGAGATCCGCGACGGGCGGTACACGAAGGTGGTGCTCGCACGTTCGCTGCACGCCGAGGTGTCCGGTTTTGATCCGGCGCCCGTGGTGCGGGCGCTGGCCGGGCGGGACCCGGGTGGTTACACGTTCGCCGTCGACCTCGGGGCCGGGCGGACGCTGTTCGGGGCGAGCCCGGAACTGCTCGTCGCGCGGCACGGGCGCACCGTCACCGCCAACCCCCTGGCCGGGTCCGCGGCGCGCAGCGCCGATCCGGTGGAGGACCGCCGCCGGGCCGCGACGCTGCTGGCGTCGGCCAAGGACCGGCACGAGCACGCGTTCGTCAGCGAGCAGGTGGCGGGGGTGCTGCGGCGTTACTGCAGCTCGCTGGGCGTGCCGGCGGAGCCGTCGCTGGTCGCGACCGCCACCATGTGGCATCTGTCGACGGTCATCAGCGGGGAGATCGCCGACCCGGCGGTGTCGGCGCTGGAACTGGCGACCGCACTGCATCCGACGCCGGCCGTGTGCGGGACACCGACTCCGGCCGCGCGGGAGGCGATCGGGCGGCTGGAGGCGTTCGACCGGGGGTTCTACACCGGGATGGTCGGGTGGGTGGACGCGGCCGGGGACGGGGAGTGGGCGGTCACCATTCGCTGCGCCACCGCGGGGCCGACCGGGATCGACATCTATGCGGGGGCGGGGGTCGTGGCCGACTCCGATCCGGGGGCGGAACTTGCCGAGACGACGGCCAAGCTGGGCACGCTGCTCGGTGCGCTGGGAGTGGAGAACGCCGATGTGGCCTGACGACTTCGCCGAGCGGTACCGGAAGCTGGGCTACTGGACCGGCCAGACCCTCTTCGAGCTGCTGTCCGACTCGGATCGGATCGCCGTGGGCGGGCTCAGCTATCGGCAGCTCCGGGACCGGTCGCTGCGGCTCGCCGCCGGTCTGCACCGTCGCGGGGTACGGCGCGGGGACCGTGTCGTCGTCCAACTGCCGAACGTCACCGAGTACTTCGAGGTGATCTTCGCGCTGTTCCGGCTCGGGGCGCTGCCGGTGTTCGCCCTCCCGGCGCACCGCAGCTCGGAGATCGGTTACTTCTGCGCGCACACGTCGGCGGTGGCCTTCGTCACCGAGCACGCTGATCTTGCCTCGGCGGCGGGCGACGCCCGCGTGATCCTGATCGGTGAGCTGGCCGCGGTGGACGGCGACCCGTCCGGCCTGCCGCCCGGCCCGGAGTCGTCCGACGTTGCTTTTCTGCAACTGTCCGGGGGCAGCACCGGACTGCCGAAACTGATCCCGCGCACCCACGACGACTACCTCTACAGCGTCCGGGAGAGCGCCGGCATCTGCGGTCTCACCCCGGACAGCGTCTACCTGGCCGTGCTGCCGGTCGCGCACAACTTCACCATGTCGTCGCCCGGGGTCCTCGGCGTCTTCCACGCCGGTGGCCGGGTGGTGCTCGCCCCGCGGCCCGACCCGGCGACCGTGTTCCCGCTGATCGAGCGAGAACGGGTCACGATCACCGCGGTCGTCCCGCCGCTGGCCCACCTGTGGCTCGACGGTGCAAGCCTGGCCGGTGACCTGTCCAGCCTGGAGGTGCTGCAGGTCGGCGGGGCCAAACTCGCCGACGCCGTCGCCGGACGGGTGCGGCCGGTGCTGGGCTGTCAGTTGCAGCAGGTCTTCGGGATGGCGGAGGGCCTGGTCAACTACACGCGACTGGACGACCCGGACGACGTGGTGCTGCACACGCAGGGCCGGCCGATCTCTCCCGACGACGAGGTGCTGATCGTCGACGACGACGACCAGCCCGTGCCGGACGGGACGGTCGGGCATCTGCTGACCCGGGGGCCGTACACCATCCGCGGTTATTGGAACGCGGAGGAACACAACCGGGCCGCGTTCACCGGTGAAGGTTTTTACCGCACCGGTGACCTGGTGCGACGCCGGCCCGACGGCTACCTGGTCGTCGAGGGCCGGGCCAAGGACCAGATCAACCGCGGTGGCGAGAAGATCGCCGCCGAGGAGGTCGAGAACCACCTGCTCACCCACCCGGCCGTGCACGACGTCGCGGTCGTCGCGGTGCCCGACCCCTACCTCGGCGAACGCACCTGCGCGTTCGTCGTCGCCCGCGACGGGACGCCCGCCCCGAAGCTGTCCGAGGTACGCACCTACCTGCGCGAGCGCGGCCTGGCCGCCTACAAGATCCCGGACCGGATCCGGGTGCTCGACGCGTTCCCCGTCACCGGCGTCGGCAAGGTCAGCCGGCGTGCACTGCGCGCGGCGTTGCGTGCCACCGCGAGCTGAACCCATGGAGGCCACCAACATGCAGGACAACGACGTGTACGACCTGGTCGGCATCGGTTTCGGGCCCTCCAACCTGGCCCTGGCCATCGCGGTCGGCGAGCACAACAGCCGCTGCGCGCCCGGCGAGCGGCTGCGCGCGGTCTTCCTCGAGAAGCAGGACGAGTTCGGCTGGCACCGGGGCATGCTGTTCGAGGACGCCACCATGCAGGTGTCGTTCCTCAAGGACCTCGTCACCATGCGGAACCCGGCAAGCGACTTCAGCTTCGTGTCGTACCTGCACGCGCACGGGCGGCTCGCCGACTTCATCAACTACAAGAGCATGTATCCGCTGCGTGTGGAGTTCCACGACTACCTGCGGTGGGCTGCCGGGCGGATGAAGGACCACGTGCACTACGGCCATGCGGTGACCGACGTGGTGCCGGTCGAGGACGGGACTCTTCTCGACGTGACGGCGGGCGCGCGGACGTTCCGTACGCGCAATGTCTCGGTTGCCGTCGGCCTCGAGTCGAGCCTTCCACCCGGCGTCGAGCCCGCCGAACGGGTCTGGCACAACCTGGACATCCTGCACCGGGCGGCCTCGTTCGACGTCGCCGAGCCACGGCGTTTCATCGTCGTCGGGGCCGGGCAGAGCGCCGCCGAGTCGGTGTCGTTCCTGCACGAGCGGTACCCGAGCGCCGAGGTGTGCTCGGTCTTCTTCCGTTATGGCTACAGCCCCGCCGACGACAGCAACTTCGTCAACGGGATCTTCGACCCGGGCGCCGTGGACCTGTACTTCGACGCGCCCGACGACGTGAAGCGGATGCTGTTCGACTACCACCGCAGCACCAACTACTCCGTCGTCGACCGGGACCTCATCGAAGATCTGTACCGCCGGGCGTACCGGGAGAAGGTGCTCGGCCGCGAACGGCTCCGCATGCTCAACGCCTCACAGGTCACCGGCGTGCAGGCGCGACCCGACGGGGTCACCGCGATCGTCGAGCACCTGCCGACCGGCGAGCGGACGCCGCTCGAGGCCGACGCGATCGTCTACGCCACCGGGTACCGGCCGGTCGACGTCACGCGGCTGCTCGGCACCGCCGGCGCGCACTGCGAACGCGACGACCAGAACCTGCTGCGGGTCGAGCGGGACTACCGCGTGGTGACCGACCCTGATCTGCGGGCGGGCATCTATCTGCAGGGCGGGACCGAACACGCCCACGGGATCACGTCGACGCTGCTGTCGGCGGTGGCGGTCCGCTCCGGTGAGATCGTCGCCTCCCTCGCCGCGGTCCCGGCGCTGCGTCCACTGGCCATGATCGGCGACCGCTGACCCGGACGTAGGCTCGGCCGATGGCATCCGCGCGCACGCTCGCCGAGCGTCAGAAATGCAGGATTTGGACGTACGACGTGAGCACCGATGTCTCGACGCCGGTGCACACCAGCTCGTCCGTGCTGTTCGAGGCGCCGAACTGGTCCGCGGACGGTGACCTGATCGTCAACGGGGACGGGCTGCTGTGGCGGCTGCCCGTCCAGCCGGGCGCGGTGCCGGTCCGGATCCCGATCGACGGGGTGCCCGGGCTCAACAACGACCACGTGCTCGGCCCCGGTGACACGATCTTCGTGTCCGCGGACGACGGGCACCTCTACGAGGCGTCGCTGCACGGTGGAGTGGCACGGCGGGTGACGCACGAGGACCGGATGCACTTCCTGCACGGGGTGAGCCCGGACGGAGCGACGCTCGCCTACGTCGGGATCGAAGAACAGCGGTGGGACACCGGGAACCTGTGGACGATCGGGGCCGGGGGCGGGACGTCGACCCGGCTGACGTTCCCCGGCGGCCCCGACGACGGGCCGGAGTACACGCCGGACGGCTCGTGGATCTACTTCAACACGGAGCGCTTCACCTCCTCGGCGCAGATTGCCCGGATCCGTCCGGACGGCTCGAGCCTGGAGCAGCTGACCTTCGACGAGCGGGTCAACTGGTTCCCGCACTTCTCGCCGGACGGGCAGCTCGCCGTCTACCTCAGCTATCCGCCCGGCACCCAGGGACATCCGGCCGATCTGCCCGTCGAGCTGCGGCTCGTCACCGGTGGTGACTGGCAGGCGGCGCGGACCGTGGTGGCGCCGGCCGGCGGCCAGGGGACGATCAACGTCAACAGCTGGGCTCCCGATTCGCGCCGTTTCGCCTATGTCGACTATCCGTTCGAAACGGTGGCGTAGATCGGAGCGCGGCCGGAGAGAATCGGCTCGACATCGGTCTTTCACCGGGGAGTCGCAACGTGGAAATCACCGGCATCTTCACCGCGATCGTCATCGGCCTGATCATCGGCGCGCTCGGCCGGCTGGTCGTCCCCGGCAAACAGCGCATCCCGATCTGGCTGACCATCCTCATCGGCGTGGTCGCGGCCCTGATCGGCACGTTCATCGCCGCGGCCATCGGCGTCGACGACACCGACGGCATCGACTGGATCGAGCTGATCCTCCAGATCGGCCTCGCCGCCCTCGGCGTGGCCCTCGCCGCCGGCGCCCGAGCCCGTCGCTGATCCGGCGCCGAGCCCGACGCTGATCCGGCGCCCGGGCCCGTCGCTGACCCGGCGCCGAGCCCGACGCTGATCCGGCGCCGAGCCCGACGCTGATCCGGCGCCGCCCGGCGGCCCGGGCCGGAGCGGGCCTCGCGTCGAGTTTCGACGCGCTTCGAGAAGTGCCCTTCGAGGAAAAGCGCTCCGAGTAGAAGCGCGCCGGGTCGAGGCGCCGCCGAGCCGGAGGGCCGGAGCGCCGCTGGACCGTAGGGCCGCCGGACCGGAGCGCCGCCGGGTCGGGGCGGTCCGGTCCGGGGGCGCTGCCGGGGCGGCGCTGCTGATGGTCGGGTGCTGTCGGGGTCAGGCTCGGGCGGGCTGGCGCAGGGCTTCGGCGGGGGACTCCGAGGCCGGTGACGGCGTGGTGGACCGGGTGCGGTCGATGAAGAGGAGGACCAGCGCGCCGCCGACCGCGAAGATGACCGCGCCCAGGACGTAGCTGATCTTGTAGGCGTTCTCGGTCGGCAGCTCGATCGTTCCCACCCGGTGGGTCTGACCGGCGAGAATCGTGATGACCAGGGCGCTGCCGATGGTCCCGCCGATCGTGCGCATGATTGAGTTGATCGAGTTGGCGATGCCGGTGTCGTGCGGGTCGACGTGCTGGACCAGCAGGGCCGGCATCGACGCGTAGGCCATGGCGATCGCGCAGCTCGCGACCACGAACCCGGCGATCACCGCGCCCTTGCTGTCGTGCAGGAACGCCAGCGACGCGGTGGCGAGCGCGGCGATGCCGCAGGCCAGGGCGAGCACCGGGCGCGGGCCGATGCGGCCGACGAGCCGGCCGGCGATCGGGCCGACGACGATGCTGGCCGCCGCGCCCGGCAGCAGGTAGATCACGCTGGTCTGCAGGACCGTGGCGGTGAAGCCGAAGCCGGTGAACGCCCGCGGGCTCTGCACGAAGTAGCTGGTGGCGAGCTGCAGCGCGAACATCGCGAAGCCGACCGCCATCGCCGCCAGGTTGGTGACCAGGATCGGCCGGTGGCTGAGCAGCTGGACCGAGACGAGCGGCGCGGCCATCCGGCGTTCCAGCAGCAGGAAGCCGACCAGGATGAGCACGGCGGCGGCGAAGAGCGCGATCACGCGGGTCGAGGTCCAGCCCCAGGTGTGTCCCTGCGAGATGGGCAGCAGCAGGCTGACCAGGCCGACGGAGAGCACCACCGCGCCGATCAGGTCGACCTTGCCGCCGGCGCCGGCGCGCCGGGGCAGGGTCAGCGACAGCGCCAGAGCGATCGCGCTGACGGCCACGCACAGCCAGAACACCCGGCGGTAGTCGGCGTCGTGCTGGGTGAGCAGTCCGGCCGCGACCAGCGCGACACCGCCGCCGACGCCGAGCGTGGAGGCGACCACCGCCATGCTGTTGGTGAGCTTGGCGGCCGGCAGCTCATGGCGCAGCAGGCTGATGCCGAGCGGGAACAGGCCGAAGCTGGTGCCCTGCAGGATCCGGGCGGCGATGAGCCAGCCGATGTCGTGCACGGTCGCGGCCAGGATGCTGCCGAGCAGGGTGACGGCGAGGGTGGCGACGAAGACGGGCTTGATGCCGAGCACGTGCCCGAGCCGGCCGAGCAGCGGGGTGCAGGCCGAGGCGGCGAGCAGGGTCGCGGTGGTCACCCACCCGACGGTGGTGGCGTCGACGCCGAGCTGCTGCGCGATCTGCGGCAGGACCGGCACCGGCACGGACTGGATCAGGGAGAGCAGGAAGCTGCCGGCGGCGGCTGCGAGGAGCAGCAGAGCCGGACGTACGGGGCGTGTCACCTGCGACATGCTAGACACGAAAGTTGACGTACCGTCGATTTTTTCCGTCAAGCGTCGAGTATCACACCGGTAAGGTTGGGGATCATGGGGCAGACCAGGCGCAACGGGCCTTCGAAGGGTGATCTGCGCGAGGCCGCGATCTTGGAGGCGGCGCGGGGGTTGTTCGCCGAGAAGCCGTACGACGCGGTCACCATCGACGACCTGGCCCGGGTGGCCGGGCTGTCCCGGACCGGCTTCTACTTCTACTTCCGCACGAAGGATGCCGTGCTGACCGCGCTGATGAGCCGGTTCTGGGACGAGCTCGGCGACTCGCACGTCTGGTTCGACAGCACCGGCCCGTCCCCGGAGCTGCTGCGCGAGCAACTCCGGGCGTCGGCGCGGCTGTGGCGCGAGCACGCCGGCATCCTGGCCTGCGCGCCGACCACGGGGGAGCTGCGCGAGTTCACCGGCCGGGTGAAGGCGCGCTACGACCAGCGGGCCGCCGACAAGATCCACCGCGACCAGGAGCAGGGTTCGGCGACCACCACGCTGCCGGCCCACCGGCTGGCCGAGATGATCTCCGCCATCCGGGATGCCCGTTACGAGCAGCTGGCCGCTGCGACCGACGCGGACCTGGAGGAGGCCGTCGCCGACCTCGCCCAGGCCATCGAGCGTCTCGTCTACGCCTGACCGACGGTGAACGTGAACGTGTAGGGCTTCTGGATCGGCACCCCGTCGGAGACCGCGCTGGTCACCTGCGACACCGTCGCCGTGTAGGTGCCGGCGGCCAGCGGACTGGCCGGTGTCCAGACGAGCGTGCCCGGCGTCGTCTCGGCGACCGTGCCGGAGACGCCGTTCACCACGACCGATCCGCTGTAGTCGGCGCCGGTCGGCTGGATGTCGCGCTCGAACGTCACCGTGACCGCGTTCGCCGTCGCCGCCGTGGTCACCACCAGCGGATCGCGCCAGAACTCGATCGCCCGATGGATGTCCGGCCCGGTGGTGGCCGTGTCGTCGACCAGCATCGTGTGCGTGATGCCGCCGTCGACGGTGACGCCGCGGTTGTTGGTGCCGGTGATCGAGCCCCACTCCTCGACCGTGTCCCACGTGCCCCGGGTGTATTTGTACTGCAGATCCGTCCCGTCCAGGATCGACACCGTCGCTTCCCAGAGACCATTTCCGCGGTACGTCATGGGCTGCTTGCCCGGGTCCCACGGCCCGAGCTGCGCGATGCTCCCGGGCACGTAGAGTGTCGCGTCCGGTGGCGTGCCCGGCGGGGCGAGGACCCGGAACGTCACGTCGACCGGTTTCAGTGGCACGGTCAGTCCGGCCGGGGCCGACGCCGTGGTGCCGTCCGGATTGCGGTACCCGAACCGCACCGTCACCGGCTGCGTCCGGGGCGAGGCGCCGGCGGGCGTCGCGTCGTACGTGATCGTGAAGGTCTTCCCGGGAGCAAGAGCGGCTCTCGTCGTCGGCGTGCGCGCCGTGACCACCCACCCGGCGGGGGCGTCGACCGCGGCCGTGACCTGGGTGATCGTTCCCGGCCCGCGGTTGGTCACGGTGGACACGAGCGTGCTGGTCGCCCCGGACTGCAGCCCGTCGGGCGCGACGAAGCTCGCGTCCACGGCGGGCCGCTGCCCGATGGTCAGCGCCGTCCCGTCGTGCCCGACCGTGACCGGACGTCCCGACGGCGTGGCCGGCACCACCACGGTGAGCAGGTGTTTCGCGGCGTCGTAGGTGAACGGTGCCGCCTGCCCGCCGACCGTGACGTGGTGCGGACGGGACACCCCGGCGAACGCCACGGTGTATCGGCGCGTCGCCGGCGCTCCCGGATAGGAGCCCTCGACCGGTCCGACGGTCAGCCGGTTGCCGGTGAACTGGACCGGAATGCGCGCGGACTGCCCGCTGCGATACCCGAGCCCGTCCCCCGAGTCCTCGTAGACGGTGGTCGCGCCCGAAGCGTGCGGGTAGGCGGTCAGCGTCAGCTGATCCTTGGCCTGACCGGAAACGTTCACGTCACCGGCCCGCTGCGCGAGGACCCCACCGGCCCGCACGTAGACCGGCATGTGATCCGGCGTCGCCCCGACCGTCCGGGTCGCCGGTCCGCGGAACGTCTCGCCGGTGAAGAAATCCGTCCAGGTGCCGGGCGGGAACCAGACCGCCGCCGTGGTGCTCAGCCCCGGCGTCGTCACCGGGGCGACCAGCAACGAGTCGCCCAGCATGTACTCGGTGTCGTGCTGGTAGGCCTCGCCCTGCTCCGGCCAGCTCAGGTACAGCGCCCGCGCCATCGGCAGGCCGGTGTCGTAGTTCTGCCGGGCCGCCGTGTACAGGTAGGGCACCAGCGACTCACGGAGGCGAAGAAAATCCGCGGCGGGCTTGCCGACCACGTCGTCGTACTCCCACGGCAGCCGATCGCCGTGGTCGGAGTGCAGCCGCAGGACCGGTTGGAAAGCACCGAGCTGCACCCAGCGAAGGTAAAGATCGTCGCTGAGGTGCTTCCCGGCGAAACTGCCGATGTCGTGACTGACATAGGACTGCCCGATGCTCGCGCCCTCGGCCGGCGTCATCGCCGCGGCGAACGCCAGCGTCGCGAACGTCGCCTCGGTGTCACCGGTGAAATGCACGGTGCTCCGGTGCTCGCCCCAAGGACCGGAAGAGCCGATCTGCCCGTACGCCGGGAAAGCCGCCCCGATGCGCGCGAGCGAGAACCCCCGCAGCCCGCGCGCCTCCCCGTCCCGCCGGTACAGCTCGTTCACCCAGCTGTCGGGCGTGACCCCGGCCGTGGTCACGGTGCTGTCGTCGCAGCAGTAGTCGAGCCACCACTGCCGTACGCCCTGGTCCTCGAACTGCTGGTGCAACTGCGTGAACGCGGCGGCCTGGTCGGCGTCACCCCAGTCGAACCGGTAGGGGTTCGGCGCGAAACTGCTGGCGGCCGGCTGCAGCTTGCCCTTGGCGGTGGCCTGCGCCTGCGCGAACCGGGGGTCGTCGCCGCTGATCGCCGCGTGCACGTTCAGCGTCGTGTTGACGCCCTCCGACCTGAGGTGCGCGAGGAACGTGGCCGGGTCGGGGAAGAGACTGCTGTTCCAGTTCCACCCGGCCCACTGGTTCGGCGCCTTCCAGTCGGTGTCCACGACCAGCGAGTCGAGCGGCACCCGGTTGCTCTTGAACGCCGGCAGCAGCGAGTTCTCGTAGTCGGCGGTGCTGTACGCCTGGTACTTGGAGAACCACGTGCCGAACGTCCACTCCGGCGGCAGCACCGACGGCCCGGTCAGCGTACGCAGGTCGGCCAGCGCGCGCGGGTAGTCGTGGCCGTACCCGAAGAGGTATCCGTCCTGGTAGGCGCCGGTGTGCGCGGGCCGTGCGGCGATCCAGCCGTCCGCGGTGCGCACCGCCGTCGCGGTGTCGTCGAGCAGGTACCAGCCGCGCTTGTCGAGCAGCCCGGGGTGCAGGGCCAGCTGGTCGACCGGCCCGGCCTGCCCGGCGTAGTAGTCCAGGCCGCGGTACCACCCACCGAGCGGTTCCGTGGCCGGGCCGCCGAACTCCGGATGCACGCTGACGCGACGGCCGGCCACCGTGAGGTCGAGCGTCGTGGTGGCGGCGGTGACCGGGCCGCTGTCCAGCCGATAGTGCAGGGTCACCGCGCTCGTGCGCACCCGCAGCTCACCGCGCGTGGCGGTCGCCCGGAACCAGGTGCGGGCGGGGGAGCGGTCGACGGCGTTGAACGTCGCCCGGTCCTCGAACTTCCGGTCGGCCGCGTACTCCAGGCGCAACAGCGTCGGGCTCAGGACCTGGACCCGCAGGCCACCGGCGAGCACGGTCTCACCTCGTACGTCCAGAGGGGTCTGCGCGGCCAGCGCTGTCCCCGGAAGCGTGATCAGCGTCAGCAGCAACGCGAGGAACGCGGCCACCCTCGCGGTACGAAATTCGCGGCTCGGCATGACGCCCAGCGTTTGCCGCGTCACGCTGCGGTGTCAATAGCGCTGCGTCGATATCGTCTGTTCGGCCGGGCGGTTCCGGTCCGTCAGCGGGCGGGGTCGATCATGGTCATCCCGGCGACCGTCGCCCGGTCGAACGCGGGGAGCAGCGTCGCTGCCTCGGCCAGTCCGACGGTACGTTCGATCAGGCGCTGCGGCTCCAGCAACCCGTCCGCGATCAGGGCCATCATGGCCGGGTAGTCCGCCGCCGCCATCCCGTGGCTGCCCAGCACGTCCAGCTCCCAGCCGATCACCCGGGCCATCGGCACGCGCGGGTGCCCGTCGACTGGCGGCAACAGCCCGACCTGGACGTGGCGGCCCCGCCGGCGCAGGCTCAGGATCGCGTCGGCGCAGGTCTGCTCGCTGCCGACCGCGTCGACGGCGACGTGGCTGCCGCCGCCGGTCAGCTCGGTCACCGCGGCCGGGACGTCACCGTTGCCGGCCGGCACCACGTGCTCGGCGCCGACCGCGGACGCGACCGCCAGGGCCTGCGGATTCCGGTCGACGGCGATCACCCGGGCACCGAGCGCGCGGGCGATCATGACGGCGCTCAGGCCCACGCCGCCGGCGCCGACGACCGTCACCCACTCGCCCTCGGTGACGCGGGCCCGGCCGGCCAGGGCTCGGAACGCGGTGGCGAACCGGCACCCGAGACTCGCCGCGGTCGCGAAGTCCACCGGCTCGGGCAGCGCGACCAGGTTGGTGTCGGCGGCGTGCAGAGCGACCAGTCCGGCGAACGAACCCCAGTGGGTGAAGCCGGGCTGCTGCTGGTCGGGGCAGACCTGCCCGTTGCCGGCCCGGCACCACTCGCACCGGCCGCACGCGCACACGAACGGCACGGTCACCCGGTCGCCGATCCTCCAGTCCTGCACCCCGGCGCCGACCTCGGCCACCACCCCAGCCAGCTCGTGCCCGGGCACGTGCGGGAACACGATGTCGTCGTCGTGGCCGGCCCAGCCGTGCCAGTCGCTACGGCACAACCCGGTCGCCATCACCCGCACCACCACGCCGCCGGGCGGCGCGACCGGCTCCGGCACCTCCCGGACCTCGGGCTGGGCACGGACGGCATCGATCACCACGGCTCGCACGGCACCATCCTGCCAAACGCGGCATGATCGACTGGTGACGACGGTGACCGGCGGCGTGGAAGCGCTGCTCGAACAGGCCCGGGCCGGGATGCGGCGACTCGACCCGCACGAGACGTGGGCGGCGGTGACCGGCGGCGCGCTGCTGATCGACACCCGCACGGACCGGCAGCGGGCTCGGCAGGGCGACCTCCCGGGCGCGATCGTGATCGACCGGACCGTGCTGGAGTGGCGGCTCGACCCCGCCTCGGCGAGCCGGATCCCCGAGGCGAGCGGCTACGACGTGCAGGTCGTCGTCGTGTGCCGGCAGGGTTACTCGTCCAGCCTGGCCGCCGCGAGCCTGCGGGCGCTCGGACTGGACCGGGCGACGGACCTGGTCGGCGGCGTGGAGGCCTGGGTGGCGGCGGGGTTGCCGGTCACGGGCGGGCCGGCCGACGTACGCGAATGAGAATGCGACGTGGAGCGGCGCCCCGGGAGTGGTTCGACACTCGCGGGGCGCCGCTGTGGCCGTACCCGATGAGGCTTTTGATCCTTGGCCGTCAGTCGAAACTGATGTCGTCGAAGACTGCCTGGTCACCGACGCCGGCGGTGCTGCCGCTGGAGAAGGTGTAGCCGGTGATCGAGGTGACGCCGACGCCGTCGGTCTCCGGGATCGAGCCGATCAGCGTGCGCTGCCCGGACGCGTCCACGGTGTAGAGCGTGGCCCCGGTCGTCGACGCCACCACCTGGAACGTCGTCCACGCCGAGAGCGGGACGACGGCGCCGCCCAGGCCGGACCAGCCGCCGGCCGTGGTGTAGGCGGCCCAGCGCTGACCGTTGACGATGGCCAGGTGGTAGACCGGGCCGGTGGTGCCGTCACTGCGCACGCCGTTGACGTCGAACAACAGGCCGTTGGTGATCGACACCGGGTAGACGCCGGCCTGCAGCGTGCGCGCCGACGCGGCCGGCTGGCTGACCCCCGGGCCGGGATAGGTGAACCGGCCGATCGTGGTCTCGCCGTCGCAGTAGGTGGCGTTGCCGCCGTCGATCAGCCGGACCGCGTTGCCGCTGTCGTGCCCCGGGTCCCCGTTGGCCCAGACCGACGTCATCCGGGTGCAGGCCAGGTTGGACAGGCCACGCGGGATCGCGAACTCGTTCTCGAACGAGTTGACCGTCGAGTACAGCTCCAGCTCGTTGATCATGCTGCACTGCGCCGGGCCGCCGACCGCGGCGCAGCTGGCCGCCTCGGTGCGGATGCGCAGGTAGCCGGCGGTCGCGTCGAGCGGGTAGTAGCGCAGGGCGCGGTCACCGGTCGTGGAGATCGTGCCGGGACCGGCCGGGGTCCAGGTGACGCCGTCGGCCGACACCTCCAGCTGCGCCTTCGCCGCCGCTCCGGGGAGCAGCGCCAGACCGATTCTGGTCAGGTGATAGGACCGGTCGAGCTTCAGCTGGTACGTGCCGGTGCCGTCACCGCGGCTCGACAGCGCACCCGACCAGAACGCGGTACTCCCGTCGATCGCACCCTGCGCGCTCGACCAGTACGGCGTGCTGGTGGCGTCGGCCGCAGACGGGGCGCTGCCGTACGGCGTCGGCGGCGTGACCGCCCCGGCCGGCGGCACCCCGGT
Source organism: Actinoplanes sp. NPDC020271 (assembly GCF_044388125.1). NCBI lineage: Bacteria > Bacillati > Actinomycetota > Actinomycetes > Micromonosporales > Micromonosporaceae > Actinoplanes > Actinoplanes sp. NPDC020271. The sequence continues at coordinate 153,883 of NZ_JBIRWQ010000015.1, read as the reverse complement.
CAGGTCGGTGCTCACCGTGACCGTACCGTGCTTGATCTTCCCGAGCAGGTCGATCTTGCCGGTCCCCGGGGGCAGGACCGCCACCTGCCGGTCCACGATCTTGTAGGCCCGGCCTTTCTCGAAGTTCAGATTCGACGCGCAGCCGTTGACACCGCTGCCGTTCGGCGCCTGACAGTTGTCGGCGAACTGCAGCAGCCGGCTCCCACCGGTCGGCACCAGCGCGGTGTAACCGGACGAGCCGTACCACCACTGGCCGCCGTTCGTCGGGGCGTTCCAGTACGTCTGCTGCTCCTGCGTCCAGCTCGTACCCGACGCGTCGGTGGAGATCGCCAGCCAGTTGTCCGGGCGGCCGCTGCCCAGCACCAGCTGACCGGTCGGCAGCATCGCCAGCTGCGGATACACCCCGGTGACCGCACAACCGGCCTGATCGGCGAAGGCGACGCTGGTGCTCGCGCTCCAGGTGGCACCGATGTCGGTGGAAACCCGGTACGACAAGGTCGCCGGGCTGGTCTCCCGGCGGGTCACCGCGAGCAGAGCACCGTCCTGCCGCTCGATCACCGCGGTCTCGTTGAAACTCGTCGTCGGGTTCGACGTCACCGGACGCATCGTGAACTGCCACGGCGTCGCCGTGTTCACCGCGCCGTCAGCGGTGAAACCGGGCTTGGCCGTCAGCACCGCGGCGAACGTGATGTTCGTGGTCGCGGTCAGCGCCATCGCGAAATAGACCGGCAGCACGATCGCGCCGTTGGTCATCTGGATCGGGCGGCCGGCCATGCGCACGCCACGGATCGAGTTCACGTTCGGATTCGGCTGGTTCGACGGGATCTGCGCGTCGGTGAACACCGTCTGAGCGCTCACCGACGACCAGTTCCTGCCCTTGTCGGCCGAGATCGACAGCACCAGTGGCATGGTGACCTGGCCCGGCACCGTCGTCCGGTCCAGCGCGCCGTTGATGATGAACTGCCCGCCGAGCAGCCGGCCGTCGAGCAACTGGCCGACCTCGCCCAGCTTCCACGCCGGCACCGACGACGGCGCCGCGCTGAACGTAGCCCCCGAATCCGACGACACGCGGGCCCCGCCGTCGGTGGGATCAGGCGCGTTCGACACGTCCGTGGTCCGCGTGTAAGCGACCGTGATCTGCTTCGACAGACTGCCGTCGGCGCTCACGACGTCGGCGCCGAACGCGCGCGGCGACCAGGCGATGCCGGTGTCCGCCGGATCCGACACGGTGCCGGTGTTGCCGGTCACCACCGTCGTCTGGTCGGCGCGCGGCGCGACCCCGCTGGTCGGGATCGTGATCGGTGCCGTGCAGGCGGCCTGCGCGGCGCCGGGTGTCGTCACCACGGCCAGGGCTGGAACGACGCAGACGGCGGCGCTTGCGGCCGTCCACAGTCGAATGCGAGATGTCAAAGGTCCCCCTCCCTTTCGCGGCCCCGACCGTAACAGCAAAGATCGTCGATGGAGCGCGCTGGGGTGACCCGGGATCGGGGTCAGCGCCGGGGGCCGGCCGTGGTGTTCTCGGGTCGACGGCGGCAGTGCTTTTCTTCGACTGGCCGGGGCAGGTTCGGCTTTTCTTCGACTGGCCGGGGCAGGTTCGGTTGGGGCGGCGTGGTCGGGGTACCTCCCAGGCCGTGGAAACCGTGGTGATCACCGGGGCATCCAGCGGGGTCGGGCGAGCGGCGGCGCTCGCTTTCGCGCGGGCGGGGGCACGATTGGTGCTTTCCTCCCGCTCGGCGCCGGCGTTGGAGCAAGTTGCCGCCGAGTGCCGGGCACTCAGGGCAGAAGCTCACGCGAGGGCAGAAGCAGCGACGGGGAACGCGGCGCAAGCCGCGGCACAGGGACGGGCCGAGGCAGGGGCAGGCGTCAAGGCCGGGGGACCGGCTGGATCGCGGGTCGAGGGCGGGGCCCGGGCTCAGGGTGAAAATGCGGGCGGGGTGACCGTGGTGGTTGCGGACGTGACCGCGCCGGAGACCGTGGAGGCGGTGGCTGCTGCGGCCGGGGACCGCATCGACGTGTGGGTGCATACCGCGGCGGTGATGGCGTACGGGCGGTTCGAGGACGTACCCGCTGAGGTGTTCGACCAGGTCGTGGCCACTGACCTGCTCGGTGCGGCCACCGTGGCTCGGGTGGCGTTGAAGCGCTTCCGGCGTCAGGGACCGAAACGGGGACGTGGGGTGCTGATCTTCGGTGGGTCGCTGCTGGGGACGGTGGTGACGCCCTACACGAGTTCGTATGTCACCAGCAAATGGGGGCTGCGGGCGCTCGTCCGGGCGTTGCGGCTGGAGACCCGTGACGCTCCGGCGATTCACGTGTGCCTGGTCTCGCCGGGGGCCGTGGATACGCCGATCTATCGCAACGCGGCGAACTTCGCGGGGCGGATCGGGCGGCCGCCACCACCGATCGACCGCGCGGAGAAGGTGGCCGCCGCGATCGTCCGGTGTGCTCGCCGGCCGCGGGGAACGGTGACGGTCGGCGCCGCCAACAAGCTCATCCTGTTCGGTTTTCTGGCCACTCCGCCGCTGTACGACTTCCTGGTCGGCCCGTTGATGAGGCTTGCCGGTCTGTCCCGGGAGAAAGTCGCCCCGCATCCGGGAAACGTCTTCGCTCCGCCCCCGCCGAGCGCCGAGTCCGTCCGAGGAGGCCGTCGCCGTCGCTGACCCCGCCGTCGCCGTCGCTGACCCTGCCGTCGCCGTCGCTGACCCTGCCGTCGCCGTCGCTGACCCTGCCGTCGCCGTCGCCTGACCCTGCCGTCGCCGTCACCGAGGAGCAGGGCCCCGGCACATACCCGCGCGCCGGGCAATCATGACGGCGGCGCCAGAACCGCGGTGACCGCGGCGCGCACCTGGTCGCGCAACCAGGCGTGCGCCGGGTCGGTCTCGTAGCGCTGATGCCACCCGCAGACGATCGGCGTGCCCTCCATCGCGAGCGGCAATGCCACGCTGACCAGGCCGAACGCGGTCTTCAACGGCCGGCTGGTCAGGTCCGGCGCGACCAGCACGGAGTCGCTGCCGGCGAGGACGGCCACCGCGACGGCCGCGGTCCCGACGGAGGCGAGCACCCGCCGCCGCAACCCGTGAGCCTCCAGAATCGCATCGACGGGATCGGTCAGCCGCCCGCGCCGCGAGATCCGCACCTGGGGCTGCGCCGCGAACTCCGCAAGATCAAGCCCCTGCGCGTACGGGTGATCCCGGCGCATCACCACGACGAACTGATCGTGCCCGACGGTCTCGTGCCGGATCTCCGGCAGCGCGGGAACGGCGGCCCCGATCTCCAGGTCGACCCGGCCGTGCCGCAGCTCGTCGGTGTCCACGGCCGCCTCCGGCAGGAACCGCAGCCGGACGCCCGGTGCCTGCGCGGCCACGGCGGCCAGCAGCGGCGGGGCGAGCGCGGTGGCCAGCATGTCGTGGCACTGCAGGGTGAACACGCGATCGAGCCCGGCGAGGTCCAGCTCCCGGCTCGGGGCGAGCACGTCCTGCGCCTGACGCAGCAGGTCACCCACCCTCTCGCGGACTGCTACGGCGTACGGCGTCGGGGTCATGCCCCGCCCGGTCCGCACCAGGATGTCGTCGCCGGTAAGCCGGCGCAGGCGGCCGAGGCTGCGACTGATCGCGGGCGAGGAGAGCCGCAACCGCTGTGCCGCCCCGGCCACGCTGCCCTCCTCGAGGAGCGCGTCGAGCACCGTCAGCAGGTTCAAATCCAATTGCATGACGGTAAATCCTAGGGTAACGACATTGCACTGGACTTAACAGTGCCCCGGATCGATGCTTGATCCATGAACTTGCTGAGTGTGGTGACAGAAGCGGTACGCGAGGCTGCGACCCTGGTCAGGCGGCCCGCGAGCACGCCGGTGACGCGGGCCGAGCTCCTCGCGGCGCTCGCCGCGAACGACGACGCCGTCTCCGCCTCGCTGCGACCGGCGCTGACCGGGGCGCTGCCGGGTTCGCGGTGGACGTCCGACGAGCACGGGTCCGGGCCGATGCCGGCCGGGGAGTGGTGGGTCGTCGACCCGGTCGGCGGCAACCTGAACGCGGTGCAGGGCATGCCGGACTGGAACATCGGCGTCAGCCTGGTGCGCGACGGCTCGCCGGTGCTGGCCGTGCTGTACGCGCCGGTGGCGGACGAGATGTTCACCGCGGTCGGCGGCGAGGGCGCCGCGCTCGGCGGCGCACCGATCCGGGTGTCGTCGAAGACCGAACTGGGGCTGGCGCTGACCGGAACTGGTCAGGCCCAGCCACGCCACGATCAGGAGCATGCCGGACGGGTGGGCGCCGCTGTCACCGCGATGATGCAAAAAGCCTTGTACGTACGGGCGTCGGTGCCCGTCGGGCAGCAGCTCGCGCAGGTGGCAGCCGGGCGGATGGACCTGCACTGGCAGTTCGAGAACCTGCGGTCGCACATCGCGCCGGTGCTGCTCGTGCGGGAAGCGGGCGGGATCGTGACCGATCTCGACGGCAAGCCGTGGGATGTCACCAGCGACGGGTACCTGGCGGCGGCGCCGGGGGTGCACGGGGCTGGGCTCGACGTGCTGCGGGCGGTGCGGTGACCGTGGAGATCACCGTGCTGGGCGCGTCCGGCGCCACGGGCCGCGAACTGATCCGGCAGGCCCTCGGGCGGGGGCACGCGGTGGTGGCGATTGCTCGTACGCCGGAAAGGTTGTCCGAATTCGACTCTCCGTTGCTCACCCGGGTGGCCGCTGACGTGCGCGACCCGGACGGCATTGCCGCGGCTCTGACCGGGCGTGACGTGGTGGTCTCGGGGCTCGGCATCGCCCGCGGGGACAAGCCGGGGGCGCTGGTCGCCGGGGCCCGGGCGCTGGCCGGGGTGCCGCGAGTGGTGTGGCTCGGCGCGTTCGGGACCGGGCCCTCCGCCCGGGTCGCCGGGCCGGTGACCCGCACGCTGCTGAGGATGCTCGGTGATCAGCTCGCCGACAAGGTGGCCGCGGACGCGATGGTGATGGAGGCGGACGGGACCGTGTTCCACGCCGGGCCGCTGTCGAACGGGCCGCTGAGTGCCACCCGCCGGACCGCTGGACTGGCCGATGCGCCGAAACGCCTGTTCCCGGCCATGGTCAGCCGTGCGACGGTGGCGGCCGCGATGCTCGACGAGGCGGAGGATCCGGCGTACGCGGGTAGGGTTGCTCTTCCGCTGGAGCGGTGAGGCGGGGTGCGCCGCGTGGTCTCCGCGAGCGCCCCGACCGGCATTTCTTCGGCGAGCTCTGCGGCCGGAGTCTTTCGGCCCGGGCCAGCGCTTTTGGGCTCGGGTCGGCGCTTTTGGGCTCGTGCCGGCCGCCTTCGGGCTCGTGCCGGCCGCCGTCGGGCTCGCGCCGGCCGCCGTCGGGCTCGGGCCAGCGCTTTTGAGCTCGCGCCGGCGCCTTTGGGCTCGCGCCGCGCCCGGTGCGGCGCCCCGTTGTCTGAGCGCCGCACCGGGTTCACGTCAGCCGCCGATCTTGGAGAGGATGAAGTCCTGGGCGACGCTGTTGTACTTCCGCGTGTAGCTCAGGTGCACCGCGACGCTCGCCCCGCTGGCGCAGAACGTGTCACCGGTGTCGCAGAAGGACTGGGTGCGGGCCGCGAAGGCGTCCAGCGAGGCGTCGTTCCCGCGGGGGAACAGGCCGCGCGTGCGGGAGGTGCCGGCGTTGAACGACTTGCCCGGGACGAACCGCGGGTCGCCCATCAGCACCACCGCGACCACCTTGTCGGACACGTCGGCAGAGATCGCCGCGCTCTGCGTGAACCCGGCGACGCGCCCGGTGCCCGCGAGGACGTCACCGATCACGTGCGCGCCCTGCGAGTAGCCCATCACCACGATCTTGGTGTCCGGGCAGTTCGTGACCTCGTCGGTGAGTTGCTTGGTCAGGGCCTTGGTGCCGGCCGCGACGCTCGGCGGGTACGGGTTGAGCAGCGCCGGGTAGTCCGTCGCCTCGACCGTGATCTTCTGCTTGCTGGCCCGGGTGACGCCGGTCGCCAGCGAGCCGATGATGCCGGTGCCGGGGGCCTCGGTCGAGGCCCGGGTGACGACGATGTGCGCGTCCGGGCAATTCCCGGCCTGGTCGCCGGTGGTGGCGGCGCGGGTGCTGCCGCCGAGCCCGGAGAACCGGAGCCCGCTGCCGGCCGCGCCGAACCCGTTGCGTGCCGCGGTGCCGGACCCGGCTGCGGTGCCGGACCTGGCTGCAGTACCGGACCCGGACCCGGATCCGGTGCTGGCGCCGGAGCCGGTGGTCGCGCCCGTCCCGGTCTGGGCGCTCTGGCGGGATGCGCCCAGCCCGGGGATGGTCGCGGCGAAGCTGTTCTGGACCACGAGCAGCGCGCCGACGGTCACGGCCGCCACGGCGCCGCCCAGCGCGACGCGCTTGCGCATCGATCGCGGGCCACTACGGTTGCTGGACCTCCTGGGAGACATCGATACCCCTCTCGGTCTGTTTGCACTTGCTGTGCAAATACCTGCCCGGAGATACGGTCCCTCGGCCGAAAAGGTTGAACCCTTTCTCGATCGAGTGACCGTGACCTGCGGATACATCGACGCCTATGAGATCTGGCGGACCGGAGTCCGGCCGAGGAGGCTGATGAGCATCGACGACGCGGTGGACACGTTCGCAGGATTGCCGGTGGTGGATTCCGACGTCGGCACCGACAGCGACCCGCGGACCGTCGCCTGGCGAATCACCAACTACTACGCGACCGAGCACTTTCCGGACCTCGTCGAAGAGCTGATGGATCGGACCGGCCCGGGCGGCCCGGTCGCGCTGATCGTCCGGGACTGGGGCGCCGCTCATCACGACCCGTTCCCGGTGGACGTGCTGGCCGCCAACGCCTACCGGCTCGTCGACCTCCGCGCGTTGTTCATCGGTGAGATGTCCAGCGAGGAGTGCGAGATCTCCTGGATCCGGCACGGCGACATCACCCCGCTCCTGGCCGCCTTCCCCGGCCTGGAGCGTCTCTGGGTGCGCGGCTCCGAGGGGCTGCGGCTGATCCCGGTCCGGCACGAGAAGCTCCGTGAGCTGGTGTTCCAGTCCGGCAGGCTCCCGGCCTCGGTGGTCCGGGCGATCGGCGCATGTGACCTGCCCGCGCTGGAGGAACTGGAACTGTGGCTGGGCGTCGCGCGTTACGGCGGGGACACCACCGTCGCCGACCTGGCGCTGATCCTTGCCGGCCGGTCGCTGCCCGCGCTCACGTGGCTCGGCCTGCGCAACGCCGAGATCGCCGACGACCTCGCCGCGGCGCTGGCCGCGTCGCCCGTCGTCGCCCGGCTCCGGGTCCTCGACCTGTCGATGGGCACGCTCGGTGATCGTGGTGCCGAGTCGCTGCTGGCCGGTCAGCCGCTGACGCACCTGGAAACTCTCGACCTCAGTCATCACTTCATGTCGCCGGAACTCGTGCAGCGCCTGACCGACGAGCTGCCGGGGGTGACCCTCCATCTCGGGGACGAGCAGGCCGAGGAGGAGTGGGGTCGCTACACGGCGGTGTCGGAGTGACACCGCCGGGCACCGGATCCCGTGGCCTGGAGGCGCTGCCCGCTGTGTTCGCGATGAGCAGTGTCCCGGCCGGTCGCCACTTCGCGACGAGCTCGGTCCGGGCGTTCGGTCGAGGAGCACTCGGCGATTCATGGGCCCGAAGCTACGCCGAGGCCGGTGTCAGCCCGGTGTCAGCCGACGACACCGGGCTGACACCGGCGGTCCGGAAGGATGAGCTTCGATCGCCGTGGGCGGCTCCGACCTCACGTTAGCGTTCACAAAGCTGCCTATTGACAATGCCGGAACAGCCACGAAAATCGATGTTAACTTTCACATCTGTGGATCCCCAGGCGTTCGCCGTCCACCGCGGCCACCGCCCCACACGCACGCGAAAGGTTCCCCCATGTCGCTCTCCCTGCGTGCCCGATGGCGCGCCCTTCTCGCGGCCGGCGCGTCCGCGGTCGTCGTCGCGGCGGCCCTGGTCGCCGGCGCCGGCGCCGCGAACGCCGCGGCCACCCTGCCCTGTGACATCTATGCCGGCGGCGGCACGCCCTGCGTCGCCGCGCACAGCACCACCCGGGCCCTGTTCGGCGCCTACAGTGGCTCGCTCTACCAGGTCAAGCGCTGGTCCGACGGGGCCACCAGCAACATCGGCACGCTCGCCGCCGGTGGGTATGCGAACGCCGCCGCGCAGGACTCGTTCTGCTCCGGCACCTACTGCACGATCGTGAAGATCTACGACCAGACGTCGAAGCACAACGACCTGACGATCGCTCCCGGCGGCGGCGCCAACCCCACCGCCGACCAGGGCGCCAACGCGGCGGCGCTGCCGGTCACGGCCGGCGGCCACAAGGTCTACGGCGTCTACATCTCGGCCGGCAACGGATACCGGAACAACGCGACCAGCGGGATCGCCACCGGCAGCCGGCCCGAGGGCATGTACATGGTCACCGAGGGCACGCACGTCAACGACCGCTGCTGCTTCGACTACGGCAACGCCGAGACGAACAACAACGACACCGGCAACGGTGACATGGACGCCATCTACTTCGGCAACCTGTGCTGGTTCTCGCCCTGCGCCACCGGTCCGCGGGTCGCCGCCGACCTGGAGAACGGCCTGTTCGCCGGCGGCAACGGCTCGAACACCGCCAACACCGGCCGCAACAGCGCCTTCGTCACCGCCGTGCTGAAGAACAACGGCACGACGACGTACGCGATCAAGGACGGGAATGCGCAGTCCGGCGGCCTGGCCACACGGTACAACGGGTCGCTGCCGACGCAGTCGGGCTACATGCCGATGACCAAGCAGGGCGCGATCATCCTGGGCATCGGCGGCGACAACAGCAACGGCTCGGTCGGCTCGTTCTTCGAGGGCGTCATGACCAGCGGCTACCCGTCCGACGCGACGGAGAACTCGGTCCAGGCGAACATCGTCTCGGTCGGCTACAGCAAGAGCGTCACGTTCCCGGTCAGCGGCACCACCTACCGGCTGACCAACGTGCAGAGCGGCAAGGTGCTCGACGCGGTCAACTGCGGAACCGCCAACGGCACCGCGATCGACCAGTGGCAGGCGCTCGGCAACACCTGCCAGCAGTGGAAGTTCACCAGCGTCGGCGCGAACAAGTGGACGCTGACCAACGTCAACGCCGGGAAGGTCCTCGACGCGGTGAACTGCGGGCTGGCGCTGGGCACGGCGGTCAACCTGTGGCAGTCGCTGGGCAACACGTGCCAGCAGTGGGCGGTCATCCCGGCCGGCAACGGGAAGTACGAACTCGTCGTCGAGAACAGTGGCATGGTCCTCGACGACCAGGACTGCGGCACCGCCAACGGCACACCGGCCCGCCTCTGGATGTGGCTGAACAACCCGTGCCAGCTCTGGACCATCGCGCCGTAACACCGGCGCACGACGGACCGAGCTGCCGGACCCGGCGACGAAGCAGGGTCGCCGGGTTCGGTGGCGACGTGCGGGGCTGCCGGGTTCGGTGGCGACGAGCGGGGCTGCCGGGTTCGGTGGCGACGAGCGGGGCTGCCGGGTTCGGTGGCGACGAAGCAGGGTCGCCGGGTTCGGTGGCGACGTGCGGGGCTGCCGGGTTCGGCGGCCCCGCACGCGTGCTCGCAACGCGATCCGGAACAGCCGCGCTCGCCGGGGCCGAGGTCGCAGCGGGCGCGGCTCGCGCGTGTCTCCGAGGCAGTGAGGCTCCGCTGGGCCCGGCCGTCCACGCTCGGCGGGGCGCTGACCAGGGCGGGCTCGGCGGGGCAGGCGGGAGTGGGCCGGCGGCGCTGCCACCGGCTCGGCGGTGGCGGGTAGAGACGAAAAAGACCGGCCACCGCCGTACGGCGGCCGGTCTTTTTTGGTTTTGAATCAGCGGACCTGGATGCGGACCGTGTCGAACGCCGGGGTCTGGTTGGCCCGCTCCATCATCGGGATGCGGTGTGAACCGTCGCCCGCCCACGAAGCGCACTGCGCGGTTCCGGCCTGCGGCAGTCCCGGCACCTGGATGGTCACCGAGTCGGGCGTCCTGCCACCCTTGCTGTCCTCGGTCGCCACGAAGAACGCGGGGACCGGGTCCGGCGCGGGCGCCGTGTTCGTGTTGGCCAGCATGCGGCACGCGGTGTGGAAGTGGCCGCGGACGATGCCGTTCTTCAGGACGCTGGACTCCACGTAGTACCCGCCCTGCCCGGCCGCCAGGAAGCGGTCGCGGATCAGGTTCCGGGTGCTGACCGTCAGCGTGAACGCCTGGTTGCGGTTCACCTGCCGCGGTGCCTGCGTGATCAGCAGCGAGGCATCGTTGGCCGCGGAGGCGACCTCACCGAACTCGGTGCTCACACAGCGGTCGCCTTTCTGGAAACCGTCGTGCGCGGCCAGCTTGCTGGTTTTGCAGCTGTTGGTCAGGATCCCGAGGTTCGCGCCGGGCACGGCACCGCCCGCGGCTGTGGTCGGCGCCGCGGTGGCGCCGCCGCCGTTGCCGTTCTGGTTGAGCGTGCAGGCCGACAGGCCTGCGGCGTTCAGGTTCGGCTTCGGCGCGTTGCGGCCGATCGCGGTCTCGATCCGGTTGATCGTCGAGAACCGCTTGTCCTTCAGCGGCCCGAGGATCGCGTTCTGGATGAAGTTCGCGCCGCCCTGACCCTGGGTCGAGACGATCCGCTTGTTGGCTTCGTCGATCTGCGTCTTGAGCAGGGCGAGGTTCTGGTTGACCTCGTTCTGCGCCTGTGCCGGGACCGACACGTTGATCTTGACGTCGGGACAGTTGACGGTCGGAATCGCCTTCTGTTCCGCCGCCGACGCCACCCCGAGTCCGATTCCGGCCAGGGTCACGGCGACCCCGACCACCGCGACGATCTGCCAGCGTCGCGACTTGTTGATCTTTGACCGATACATTGGCCTGTGCCTTTCCCCATGGCATAGACATGCCTTCGGCCATCGATACGGGATCGCTCCCACAGCGGATCAACGATGTCGTGGCTGTTTTCAAACTTAAGATCAACTTCATTTTGCGCGTACGTCGTGAGTCCGTCCGTCTCGGGGAAAATGCCCTGGATGCGTCGGTTGTGGCATCCGGTGACCGGGGCACCGTCCGCGATGGCGTGAAGAGGCGTCATGACCGAGGAGAATGTGCACAGTCTGTTCGCGACGAGTGCGCGCCTGCGCGCCGACGCCGCCGAACTCTGCGAGCGGGCGGCCGCAGCCGTCTCCGCCGAGTTCCGTCAGCGCAGGTCACGTCGCCGCTCCCACCCCGGCCCACCGCTCGCCGGCGTGCCCGCCCGGGTCGACTGACCGGGCCCGTCCGGCCGGGCCCGGGGACTGGGCTGGGGGACTGGGCTGGGGGACTGGGTCGGGCGGACCGGGCAGGCAGACCGGGCACGGCGGACGGCGGACGGCGGACGGCGGACTGAATGCGGCGGACCGTGCACGGCGGATCGGGTGCGGCGGACCGGGCACGGCAGCTCCGAGCGGTGCGGGGGCTGGCACCGGTGCGCCCCGCTCGGCGGCCGGGGCGACTACAGTGGCGGGAGTCGTTTTTCCGACCACTGCGAGGTGCCGCGATGCCCCCGGAGCCCGACATCAGCGGCCTCAACACGTCGCGCCGCTACAACCAGTGGCTGGGTGGGAAGGACAACTACTCCGCCGAGCGCGAGTCGACCGCCACGATCGTCAGCGTGCTGCCGAACATGATGGCCGCCGCCCGCGAGGGCCGGGCCGTCGTCATCCGCGTGGTGCGCCACCTGGTCGCCGATCGGGGGATCAGTCAGATTCTCGACATCGGCGCCGGTCGTCCCCTGTCGCCCAATGTGCACGAGGTCGCGCAGGAGGCGAACCCGGAAAGCCGGATCGTGTATGTCGACAACGATCCCCTGGTCGGCGTCCAGCACCGGGGCGTGACCTTGAGCGGGCCGCGGGGCGTCACCGAGTTCGTCGACGGCGATCTGCTGGACGTGGAGCGGCTTCTCGCCGACGACCAGTTGCGCCAGGTGATCGACTTCGGGCAGCCCGTTGCCGTACTGCTGGCAAGTGTTCTGCATCTGATCGACGACGACGGGCGCGCGCACGAGGCGGTGCGCACGCTGATCGCGGCCCTCGCCCCGGGCAGCTATGTGGTGATCGTGCACGGCACGTTCGACACGCTGCCGGCCGAGGTGCAGGCCAGGGTGCAGGGCTTGATCGACAGCGGCGAGCACGGCGTCTACCGGGCGCGCGGGCGGGACGAGGTCGCCGCGTTCCTCGACGGCCTCGAGGTGATCGAGCCCGGCATCGTCTCCAGCGTCGAGTGGCACCCGGCCGAGGGGACGACCACGACCGTGGCCGACGCGATGTGCTGGGTCGCGGTCGCCCGCGTCCCGTGACCGCGGTGCGGCCGGAGCGGCAGCTGGGAGTGTCGATCGCCCGGAGCCCGGGCGCAACGGCTCACTTCGCATTCCTCGTCGACGGCGAAGCCGCCTGTCACGGCACCCCGACGAGCCTGCTGCCCCGGAGATCGGTGCGTTGCCGGGCGGCCTCGATGTCGCGGCCCGCGGGTCTCGGTGCGGAAAGCCGTCAGGACGACGACTCGCGGATGACCAGGCGGCAGCCGACCGTCTCCACCCCGCCGGCGAGTGTGCCGTCGATCGCCGCGAACAGGCGTTGCGCGGCCAGCCGGCCCAGCTGCTCCAGGTTCATGTCGACGGTCGACAACGGTGGCCGCGCGTTCGCCGCGAGAATGTTCCAGTTGTCGAAACCGATCACCGCGACCTGGCCCGGCACGTCCAGATTCTCCTGGTGGAGCACGTCGAGCACGCCCCGGGCGATCTCGTCCGAGCCGGCGAAGATCGCGTCGACGCCGGGCGTGCGCTGCAGGACCATCCGCGTCGCGCCCCGCCCCCACGCCTCCGACCAGGAGCCGAACCACACCTGATCGCCGGCGAGTTCCAGTCCTTCCTCGCCGAGCCGTTCCAGGGCTCCGCGGGCCCGGTCCTGGGCGGCGCCGTACGTCTCGTCGCCGGTGATGTGAGCAATTTTCCGCCGCCCGTGCCGGATCAGGTGGTCGACGGCGAGCCGTCCGCCGCCGACGTTGTCGGTGACCAGCGACAGGTCGCCCGGGTCGTCCGAGGGTGAGTAGGCGTAGATCACCGGCACCGGCAGGTCACGCCCGAGCGACGCGCGCGCGTCCGGGCGCGCTCCCACCACGATCAGCCCGTCCACCTTCCGCGACAGCAGCGCGCGCAGGTGGTGCTTCTCCCGGACCGTGTCGCCGCGCGCGTCGCAGAGGAAGACCGACGTCTGGTCCGAGCCGAACGCGTCCTCGGCGCCCATCAGGATCGGGATGGAGAAACGACCCTCCAGGTCGGAGGTCAGCAACCCCACCGTGCCGCTGCGTTGCGTGATCAGACCCTGGGCGAGCGTGTTCGGCGAGAACGACAGCTGCTCGGCCGCCCGGATCACCCGCGCCCGCGTTTCTGCCCGGACCTGCGGCTGGTTGTTGAGGGCCTTCGACGCCGTCGCGATCGAGACGCCGGCCAGCTTCGCCACGTCACGGAGGGTGACGGCACGGTTGGCGCTCTGCGCCGGTTCGGGCTCCATCGAAGCTCTTGACAACGGTTTTTCCTCCGTATTACGTTCACGAAAACGTTTTCGGCTGGTCGGTTCACTCTCCGGCCCGCGCAATTCTCGCTGTTCACCGCCTCCTGCTTCAAGAGGGAGGCTAATCGAAACATACCATCACCGAAAACCCCGAAAACTCCTGACTGGGAGGCTGTTTTGCGTACCCGGAGAATCCGGCGCGTTGTCGCCGGTGTCGCCGCGATCGGGCTGGCGGTGGCGATGGCCGCGTGCGGAGGCACCGACACCAAGGCCGAGGCGCCGACCGCCGCGGGCGTCGACGGTGTCGACGACGGCGCCGCGTTGACGCTGTGGACCAGGGCGCCGCTCGAACTGCAGGCGAAAGCGCTGGTCGAGGCGTACAACAAGGCGCACAAGAACCAGGTGAAACTAACCATCGTCCCGAACGACGACTACGTCGCCAAGGTCGGCGCCGCGGCCGGCAGCAGCCAGCTGCCCGACCTGTTCGCGGAGGACATCGTCTACGTGCCGAACTGGACGAAGGCGGGGCTTTTCGCCGACCTGACCGACAGCATCGGCAAACTTCCCTACGCCGACAAGATCAACCAGGGACATCTGCGGGCCGGCACGTACCAGGGCAAGAAGTACGTGATGCCGTTCGTGCTCGACCTGTCGGTCATCTTCTGGAACAAGAAGCTCTACAAGGAGGCCGGCCTCGACCCCGAGAAGGGCCCCACCACCCTCGACGAGTTCAAGTCGCAGGCCCTGGCCGTGCAGAAACTGAACAAGAAGGACGTCTACGGCACCTACTTCGGCGGCAACTGCGGCGGCTGCAACGTCTTCACCTGGTTCCCGATGATCTGGGCCTCCGGCGAGGAGGTGATGAACCCGGAGGGCACCCGGTCGCTGCTCGACGGGACCGCCGCGCAGAAGGTCTACAGCACCTGGCGTGACCTGCAGGCGGCCGGCGCCGTCGCCCCCGGCTCCAAGGACGAGACCGGCGCCACCTGGGTCGCCGCGTTCCAGGAGGGCAAGGTCGGCGTGATGCCGTACCCGGCGACGTTGCTCTCCACCGCGGCGAAGACCGTCGACGTCGGTGTCACCGCGATCCCCGGCGTCAGCGGCGGCGGTGCCACCTTCGTCGGCGGTGACGGCGTCGGCATCTCCAAGGACTCCAAGAAAACCCAGCAGGCCTGGAACTTTCTTTCGTGGCTGATGTCCGACAAGGCTCAGGTGGACGTGCTCGCCGCGAACAACAGCAGCGTCTCGCGCACCGACCTCGCTGACAACCAGTACGCGGCCAAGGACCCGCGCCTGGTGACGATCAACAAGGTCGCCGCCGACCCGCACAGCAACACGCCCGTGTCGGTCAACTTCCAGCAGGCCTACAACGCTCCCGGCAGTCCCTGGGTCACGCTGCTGCGCAATCAGGTGTACGGCGACGCCGGCGCCCTGGGCAAGGACAACCAGGCGCTGACGCAGGTGCTCGGACAGTGACGACGCTGCCGAGCCGGGCCGAGCCGGCGACGCTTTCCCGGGTACGACGCCGGCGCCCCTCCCGCCAGGGCTGGGCCTACGCCGCTCCGACCGCGGTGTTCGTGGTGATCTTCTTCGTCATCCCGATCGGGATCGTGGCCCGGATGTCGGTCTCCGACTGGGGACTGTTCGCGGGTTACCAGGGCATCAACGCGCCGGAGAACTTCTCCGACGTGCTCGGCGACCGGCTGTTCTGGCCCGCGGTCGGGTTCACGGTCAAGTACACCGTGGTGACGACCGTGATCCTGCTCGCGCTCGCCCTCGGCCTGGCTCTGCTGGTCCAGGAATCACACCGATGGACCGGATTTCTCCGTACGTCGTTCCTGGTCCCGTCCGCACTCGGCCTGGCCTCGGCGTCGTTGCTGTTCTACGCGCTCTACTCCCCGCAGAGCAGCCCGTTCGGTGCCGTGTCGTTCCTGGGCACGCCGACCTCGGCGCTCTGGTCCACGGTGGCGTTGATCGTCTGGCGCTACGCCGGCTTCTACATGCTGCTGCTGCTGGTCGGGCTGCAGGGCATCCCCGGTGACGTCTACGAGGCGGCCCGCCTCGACGGCGCCGGCCGGTTCCCGACGTTCTGGCACGTCACCGTGCCGCTGATCCGCTCGTCGCTGGCGCTGTGCACGATCCTCTGCGTCACCGGCTCGCTGCTGGCGTTCGACCAGTTCTTCATCCTCACCAAGGGCGGCCCGGACAACAGCACCATCACCATCGTCCAGCTCATCTACAACATGGCCTTCCAGGGGCAGAACAACCTGGGGCGGGCCGCGGCGCTGTCGATCCTGGTGCTCCTCGGACTGCTGGTCCTCAACATCGCCCAGTTCCGTGGCCTGCGGGGCAAGGAGGAGAGCTGATGGCGCGTACGCCGAAATTCGTCCTGACCGGCGGGCTCGCCCTGCTCTTCCTGTTCCCGTTGGCCTGGGCGTCGGTCGCCTCGGTCAGCCCTCAGGCCGGCACCAACCAGGTCCACGGCTGGGGCTTCGGGAACTACACGACGCTGGCGCACTACCAGGCCGGCGTCGGGCAGTACCTGCTGAACTCGGCGGCGGTGTCGCTGATGACGGTGCTTTTCACCCTGGTCGTGTCGCTGCTCGGCGGGTACGCCTTCGCCACCTTCGCGTTCCCCGGCAAGAACATTCTCTTCCTGGTCACCCTGGCGATCCTGATGGTGCCCTACGCGACGCTGCTGATCCCGCTCTACGTGCTGCTCAACCAGCTCGGCCTGCAGAACTCGCTGGTCGGCCTGTCGCTGGTGCTCACCATGTTCCAGCTGCCGTTCGCGACGTTCCTCATGCGCATCTCGTTCGAGGCGGTGCCGCCGGACCTCGCCGAGTCCGCGCAGGTCGACGGCTGCGGAAGTTTCCGCACCCTGCGGCACATCCTGGTGCCGGCGGTGAAACCCGGCCTGATCACGGTGGGCCTGTTCGCGTTCCTGGCCGCCTGGAACGACTTCATCACGCCGCTGGTGCTGATCAGCGACTCCACCAAACTGCCCCTCCCGCTGGCCGTCGCGAACATGCGCCAGCAGGTGATGGGGATCGTCGACTACGGCGCCACCGAAGCCGGCGTGGTCGTGCTCGCGCTTCCCTGCATCGTCCTGTTCCTCGCACTGCAGCGGCACTACGTCCGCGGCTTCATGTCCGGCGCACTCAAGGGCTGACACACGTGACCATTGAAGAAGCACTGACCTCCGCGGCCTCCCGGACCTGGATCGAACGTGGCGGCACCCCGGCCGCACCCGGCACCGGGCGGCTCCGGCCGCTCGGCCTGCGCGAGGTGACCCTGCGCGACGGTTTCTGGCGGCAACGCCAGCAGACCAACCGGCACCGGTCCTTCGCGCACATCGAACACTGGCTGGAGAAAGCCGGCTGGCTGAAGAACTTCTCCGCCCCTCCGGAGGAACGCCGCGGGCGGGAGTTCTCCGACACCGAGGTCTACAAGTTCCTCGAGGCGATGGCGTGGGAGTACGGCCGCACCGGCGACCCCGGGGTGAAGCAGCGCCACCAGGCGATCGTCGCCCGGGTCGTCGTCGCCCAGCAGCCCGACGGTTACCTCAACACCAACTTCGGCCGGCCCGGGCAGCAACCCCGCTACAGCGACCTGGAATGGGGCCACGAGCTCTACTCCTTCGGCCACCTCATCCAGGCCGGCGTCGCCGCGGCGCGCACCTTCGGCGAGAACGACCTGGTGGCCGCCGTGATCCGGGCCGCCGACCACGTCTGCGACGTCTTCGGGCCGGGCGGCATCGCCTCGGTCTGCGGGCACGCCGAGATCGAACCGGCCCTCGCCGAGCTGTACCGGGTCACCGGCAACCGCCGTTACCTGGAGCAGGCGAAACTCTTCATCGAGCGGCGCGGGCACCGGACGCTCGCCGACATCGAGTTCGGCCGGTCCTACTTCCAGGACGACGTGCCGCTGCGCGAGGCGGAATCGCTGCGCGGGCACGCCGTCCGCGCGGTCTACCTCGCCTCCGGGGCGGTCGACGTCGCTGTCGAGACCGGGGACGCCGACCTGCTGGCCGCGGTCGCCCGGCAGTGGCGGCACGCCGTCGCCCGGCGCACCTACCTCACCGGCGGCGTCGGGTCCCGGCACCAGGACGAGGCGTTCGGCGAGGACTTCTTCCTTCCACCGGACCGGGCCTACTCGGAGACCTGCGCCGGCGTCGGCTCGATCATGCTGGCCTGGCGGTTGCTGCTCGCCCAGGGCGACCCCCGGTACGCCGACCTCATCGAACGGGTCCTGTTCAACGTCATCGCCACCTCACCGGCCGACGACGGCACCCGCTTCTTCTACGCCAACACTCTCCACCAGCGGGTTCTCGGCACCGAACCGTCCACCGACACCCAGGTGCCACGGGCCACGTCGACGCTGCGGGCCTCCTGGTTCGAGGTTTCCTGCTGCCCGACCAACCTGGCAAGAACCTTCGCGAGCCTCGCCGCCTACGTCGCCACCACCGACGACGTCGGGGTGCAGATCCACCAGTACACCGCCTGCGGCATCGACACCACGCTGCCCGACGGCCGCACCATCGGCCTGGAGATCGACACCGACTACCCGGTCAGCGGGCGGATCAGCATCCGGATCACCCGCAGCCCGGACACGCCGTGGACGCTCTCGCTGCGCGTACCCGACTGGGCCACCGGAGCCACCCTCGACGGCCTCGCGATCACCCGCGGTCTCGTCCAGACCCGCCGCCGTTTCACGGCGGGGGAGACGCTGATGCTCGAGCTCCCGGTCCGCCCACGGTTCGTCGCGGCCGACGAAAGAATTGACGCGGTACGAGGCCAGGCCGCGCTCGTCCGTGGCCCGGTCGTGTACTGCCTGGAGTCCGTCGACATCCCCCGTGACGTGCCGCTGGAAGACCTGCGACTGGATCCGCGCACCGAGCCGGCCGACCGCGACGGGCACGTGCTCGCCGCGTTCCGGGCCACCCGGCCCGCCGCCCCGGACTGGCCCTACCAGCCACTTACCGGCCCGCCCGAGACCGGTCCGCCGATGCGGATCCCGCTGCGGCCCTACCACCGCTGGGCCCGCCGCGGCCCGTCCACCATGCGTGTCTGGATGCCCCTGACGTCCGAAAGGTGATCCCCGGACGACGACCGACAACTCGCTGGGCCGCATCAACCGTGTCCTCCCCGGCGGCCGCTCCGTCCCACCGTGCGTCAACAGCCTGCCCGGTCCCGTCCTCCGGGCGGGCCGGGCGGGGAAGTGGACGCCGGGGCCGGTCGGCCGGACACCAACGGCCTCCGGCTCAGGTCGGTGACGAATTCTCCGATAAGAGGACTGGCGTCCCGAAACCGAAAGGAGCTCAGCGATGGCACAGCCGCCTGCTGCCGAGCCGCGTCGCGCCGGCGTCCTCAGCTTCTTCAGCGACCTCCGGGTGGGCCTGAAGATAAGCTTCGCCATCGTCGTGGCGCTGCTCGCCGGGGTCGCCGTCGCGGTCGCCGGGCTGATCGGCCTGCGAGCGGCGGACCAGCACGCCACCGCGATCTACGAAGAAAACCTCCAGCCGTCGCAGACGCTCGCGGTGGCCCAGGGCGCGTTCGACGACGAGTTGCTCGACCTGGCCCGGATGAACATCGCGGTGTCGGACGCGGAGACGGAAAGTTTCCGCCAGGCGGCGCTCACCGCCCACGACCGTACCGTCCAGGGCGTGCGGTCCTACGCGGATCTCGGCGTCACCGCCGAGCAGCAGACCGCGGTCACCGCGATCACCGACGGGCTGGCGAAACTCGCCGACATCCGCGACACCCAGCTCGTCGCCGCCGCTAAGGCCAGCAACAACGCGATCTACGCGGCCGCCTACGACAAGAACGCCGACCCGGTCGCCGACGCGATCAACGCCGGGTTCGACACGCTGAGCGCGTTCGAGGCCGACAGCGCCGGTGCGGCGGCCCGCGCGAACACGGACTCCTACCACCACAGCCGTACCGTCATGTTCCTGATCCTGGCCCTGGGTTTCGTGGTCGCGGGGCTGCTCGGATGGGCGACGGTCCGCCGGATCACGCGCCCGCTCGCGGCCGTCAACGACACGCTCACCCAGGTCGCCGGCGGTGACCTGACCGGCATCGTCACCGTGCGCTCCCGCGACGAGGTCGGCGCCATGGCCGTCGCGCTGAACCGCGCCACCGCGAACATGCGCGGCACCGTCGAGGCCCTCGGCACCGCCGCCCAGTCGCTGGCCTCCGCCGCGGAGCAACTCTCCACCACCAGCGGCCAGATCGCCGAGAACGCCGCGCAGGCCAGCACCCAGGCCGGCGCGGTCGCCATGGCGGCCGAGGACGTCCGCCGCAACGTCGACACCGTCTCGGCCGGCTCGGAGGAGATGGGCGCGTCGATCCGCGAGATCGCGCAGAACGCCAACCAGGCGGCGGAAGTCGCCGGCCAGGCCGTCATGATGGCCGAGACCACCAACCAGCGGGTCACCCGGCTCGGGGTCTCCTCGGCCGAGATCGGCGACGTGATCCGGCTGATCACCTCGATCGCCGAACAGACCAACCTGCTCGCCCTGAACGCCACTATCGAGGCAGCGCGGGCCGGTGACATGGGGAAAGGTTTCGCCGTGGTGGCGAGCGAGGTGAAAGATCTCGCCCAGGAGACCGCCAAGGCGACCGAGGACATCGGCTCCCGGGTCGCCGCGATCCAGGCCGACACCGGGACGGCGATCACCGCCATCGCGGAGATCAGCGAGATCATCTCCCGGATCAGCGACTACCAGACGACGATCGCCGCGGCGGTGGAGGAGCAGACGGCGACCACCGGCGAGATGAATCGTGGTGTGAGCGAGGCGGCCGGTGGCGTCAGCGAGATCGCCGACGGCATCGAGACCCTGGCCACGGCCACCCGGCTCACCAACGAGAACGTCGCCGACGCCCAGCGCGCCGCCGCCGAGCTGGCACAGATGTCCGGTGACCTGCGCGCCATGGTCGGAACTTTTCGCGTCTGACGACCCGGTAAGGTCTCCGCCGGGCGCCGCCTGCCCCGCCCCTACCTCGTTTCGAGCGGTCATCATGCGCTGGGTGGCGAGCGCGTCCAGGTGACTGCGCCGGAACCCGGCGACGTCCACGCCCGGACGGCCGATGGCGATCGACACCTCCGGATCGATCGTCGCGGAGCCCGGTTGCCCGGGCACCCGGTCCTGATCGTCGCCGACGGGGATGCCGGGGTCTTGGCTTGCGGGCCGCTGCTTCCGGTGCTCGCCGCTGAGCGATCCCTCGTGCAGGCCTTCGAGCCAGTCGTCGGGTGGGTCGAGCGCGGCCTGGGCGCCCCGGCGGAACAGCTCGGCGATGCGCGAGGGGACCGCCGGCCACTCCAGCGATGCCGACGCCGCCGAGGAGAGCGGGCCCGCGGCATTATGCACCATGAATCTCATCATGATGGTGCGTTTCGCGCTGGCGCAACGACGGCACGGCAACCGATCCTGGACTGCGTGGAGCACATGGACGTCCTGATCGTCGGCGCCGGGATCTCCGGCATCGGTGCCGCGCGTTACCTGAAGACCGAGTTGCCGGCGAAGACCTTCGCCGTCCTCGAGGCGCGCGGGGCCTCCGGGGGAACCTGGGACCTGTTCCGCTATCCCGGCATCCGCTCCGACTCCGACCTGCACACCTTCGGGTACGAGTTCAAACCCTGGCGCGACGAGGATGCGATCGCGGACGCGCCGCGGATCCTGGACTACCTGCGGGAGACCGTGACCGAGAACGATCTCGACCGGCACATCCGGTACCACCACCGGGTGGTCGCCGCGTCCTGGTCGAGCGCCGACGCCCGCTGGAACGTCGACGTCGAACGCGCCGACACCGGTGAACGCCTCACCCTGACCTGCGGCTGGATCTTCTCCGCGAGCGGCTACTACCGCTACGACGAGGGCTTCACCCCGTCCTTCGCCGGGCGCGAGGACTTCACCGGAAGAGTTGTTCATCCGCAGCACTGGCCGGAGGGCCTGGACTACGCCGGCAAACGCGTCGTCGTGATCGGCAGCGGCGCCACCGCGGTCACCATCGTCCCCGCGATGGCCGGCGAGGCGGCGCACGTGACGATGCTGCAGCGCACCCCGACGTACATCATGCCAGTCTCGAAGAAGGACCCGATCGCGAACGCCCTGAAGAAACACCTCGGGCCGGACCGCGGTTACGCCTGGACCCGCCGCAAGAACATCGCCCAGCAGAAGGCCGTCTGGTCCTTCTGCCGGCGCTTCCCGAAGGCGGCCCGCAAGATCATCCGATGGGTCAATGCCCGCCGGCTACCCGCCGGCTTCCCGGTCGACGAGCATTTCCATCCGCCGTACGACCCGTGGGACCAGCGGTTGTGTGCCGTCCCCGACGGCGACCTCTTCCGGGCCATCCGCCACGGTCAGGCCTCCGTGGTGACCGACCGGATCGCCGCCTTCACCGCGACCGGCATCCGGCTGGCGTCGGGCCGGCACCTCGACGCGGACATCGTCGTGACCGCCACCGGCCTGAACGTGCAGGCGTTCGGCGGTGTCCCGGTCACCGTCGACGGCGAACCGGTCCGGCTCTCCGGCACGGTCGCCTACAAGGGGATGATGCTCTCCGGGGTGCCCAATTTCGCGTATGCCATCGGTTACACCAACTCCTCGTGGACGTTGAAGATCGGCCTGCTCTGCGAACACTTCTGCCGGCTGTTGAAACACATGGACCTCCGGGGGTACGCCGTGTGCCGCCCCCAGGTCGCCGACCCGGCGATGCCGACCCGCCCGTTCCTCGACTTCGGCGCCGGTTACATCCAGCGGGCCGTCGGCCAACTGCCCCGCCAGGGCGACCGCATGCCGTGGCTGACCTCGATGGACTACCAGTCCGACGTGAAGCTGCTGCGCGCCGACGACGTGACCGACCCGGAGCTGCACTTCTCCTGAACGAAACATCTTCCGACCGGTGGCCGGGACGGTCACCGAACGCAGCGGCCGTGGAGTGCGGCGCCGCCGCCGCGTCCGAGAAGGCCCGCGCCCGGCCGCTGCTGCTCGCGTCGAGGGCGGCGCCACCCTCGGTGCCGTGGTCAACCCTGCGGCTGCCGGGCGGCCTTGCGGGCGCGGTACTCCCTGGCCTTGACGCGGTTGCCGCACTCGGCCATGCCGCACCAGTTGCGCGTGCCGGCGCGCGACCGGTCGATGAAGACGCGGGTGCACTCGGGGCGTTCACATTCCCGTACCCGCGGAGGGGTTGATTGTTGCCACTCGTCGAGGAGCGCGATGGCGGCGCGGGCAACCTCGGCGGTGACGGCGCCGAGCGGGCCGGTGCGGTGGGCGCCGCCCGCGGCCAGGGCCAGCATGGGTAGCGGCCGATTCGCCGCGGCGTTGAGTTCGCGCAGGTCAGGACCGGGCCATGCGGTTCGGTTCCGGGCCGCTTCGACCAGACGATAGATCGATTCGCGTACGGCGATGAGCTGCTCGAACTCGGACCCGTCCGGTGACGGTGGCTGGGTGAGCACGCCGGCCGCGAGCGCCCAGCGTGCCGCGTCGCCGGGAGTCGTCAGGCCCTCCTCGGGGTGGGTGCGACGCCACTTGAGGGTTCCGAGCAGGTCCAGCGCGAGGTTGCCGCTGACGAAGACGAAGTCCACGTCACCACCTTGACAGGTGACGGTGCGATTCGGCAAGGTCGCTGCGTCACCTGCTGAGGGGGTGACGGAATGGAGGACGCACCCGTGATCGGCAAGGACGACTACCTGTACTTCGCCGGGCGAGCGCTCGACGGCATGGCCGGGATCGTGGCCGGGCTCGGTGACGAGCTGGCCAACGAGCGGCCCGCGCTGCCCGGCGCGAATTCGCCGTATGCGCTGCTCACCCACTGCGTGGGCGTGATCGATTACTGGTCGGGGACGCTCGTCGCGGGTCGCCCGGTGCAGCGCGACCGGGAGGCGGAGTTCACCGCGGCCGGCCCGGTGGCGCCGCTGCTCGCCGAGGTGGCGGCCGCGCGGCAACGGCTCGCATCGGACGTGGGCGCGGCGCAGTGCGACGCGCCGCTGCAGGCCGAGCCGGATCGGTCGTTCCAGGGCCCGGTCCGGAATCTGGACCAGGGCGGTGCGCTGCTGCACGTCTACGAGGAACTGGCCCAGCACCATGGTCAGATGCAGATCCTCGGCGACCTCATCCGTGCCGGGGCGGCGTCGTGACCGCCGCCTTCGACGCGCGGGTCGACCTCGGGCGGCTGCGGTCCGGTCACGGCGTGAAATGGGGTGCTCTGCCGCCGGGAACGCTCGGCGCCTGGGTCGCCGACATGGATTTCCCGGTCGCCCCGGTGATCCTGGAACGCCTGCGCGAGGTGACCGATTTCGGCTATCCGCACTGGCCCGGCGGCGACCCGGTGGCCGCCGCCTTCGAGGAGCGCATGGCGCGGCGTTTCGGCTGGCTCCCGGCCGCCGGGCGGACGAGGGTCTTCACCGACCTCATCCAGGTGCTTCAGGTGATGATCGAGGCGGCCACGGCGCCCGGCGACGCGATCGCGGTGCACGTGCCGAACTATCCGCCGTTCCTGGCGAGCATTCGCCGGGCCGGCCGGCGAACGGTCCCGCTGGATCCCGACGCCTTCGACCCGGACGCCCTCCGCGGCTGCGCCCTGTTGGTGCTGGTCAACCCGCACAACCCGACCGGCCGAGTTTTCCGCCGGGAGGAGCTTTCCGCCATGGCCGAGGCGGCGCGAGACCATGACGTGACGGTGCTCTCCGACGAGATCCACGCCGATCTCGTCTACCCCGGGCACCGGCACCTTCCGTTCGCGGCGATCAGTTCCGACGCCGCGGCCCGCACCGTCACCACCACGTCGGCGACGAAAAGCTTCAACATCGCCGGGCTGCGTTGCGCGGTCGCCCACGTCGGTCCGGACCGGATCCGCACCGCCCTGGACCGGATGCCGCTGGACTACTTCGGTCAGCCCAGCACCCTGGGCCGGATCGCCACAGTTGCCGCTTGGCGTGAGGCGGACGACTGGCTGGACGGGTTGCTGACCGTCCTTTCCGCCAACCGTGCGCAGATCTCCCGCTGGGCCGCCACGCTGCCGTGGGACACCGGGTACCGCGCGCCGGAGGGCACGTACCTGGCTTGGCTGAACTGCGCCGGCGGGCCGTTCGGCTCCGATCCCGCCACCTACCTGGAGGAAGTCGCCGGAGTCCGGCTCGGCCGCGGTGCCGAGTTCGCCGCCGAGCCGGAAGGTGGTGCCGGGACCGCCGCCTCGCACGTCCGGATCAACTTCGCCACCAGCCCGGAGGTGCTCACCGAGATCCTGGACCGGATCACTGCCGCATTGACATGATTCTCTGCCTGGCCGGATAGTGGGAGCGCTCCCACCCCTCACCCCGTGGAGATCCCCATGCATGTCCCGCTCCATCGGCGGACCTACCCGAGCATCGTCCTGCTCGCGCTGGTCACCGCCGTCGCCGGCGCCCCACCGGCGGCCGGCGCCACCACCACCGGCACCCGCTCCGACGTTCTCGCCCGAGCCGCCGTCGCGGCCGACGTCCGAGCCGCCGTCGCGGCCGACGTCCGAGTCGACGTCGACGCGCGCGCCGGGCTGGCCACCGCGGGGTCCACCGCCCTCGGTGTCAACCACGCCATCTGGGACTCGCAGCTCGGCACGCCCGCCGTCACCGACCTGCTCAAGGACGCCGGCGTGCAGATGGTCCGCTACCCCGGCGGGTCCTACGCCGACATCTACCACTGGAAGGACCACACCGCACCGGGCGGCTACGTCGCCCCGGACACCGACTTCGACACGTTCATGGCCGGCGCCCAGCGGACCGGGGCGTCACCGATGATCATCGCGAACTACGGCACCGGAACCGCGCAGGAGGCGGCCGACTGGGTGCGCTATGCCAACGTGACGAAGAACTATCACGCCACCTACTGGACCGTCGGTAACGAGAACTACGGCAACGGGCACTACGGCGCCGCGTGGGAGGCCGACGACCACGCCGACAAGAGCCCGAAGGAATATGCCGACACCGTCGTGGCGTACGCGAAAGCGATGAAGGCCGTCGACCCGGGCGTCAAGGTCGGCGCGGTGCTGACCATGCCGGGGAACTGGCCGGACGGCATCGTCGCGGCCGGCGACGCCGGCACCTGGAACCAGGAGGTGCTCACCCGCGCCGGGGCGGCGATCGACTTCGTCGACGTGCACTGGTACCCCGGCGGCGGCAGCGCGGCCGAGACCCTCGCCCGGACCGGCCAGATCCAGGACGCGGTCTACCTGCTGCGACGGCAGATCACGCAGTACGGCGGGGACAACGCCGCCCGGATCGGCATCAGCCTCACCGAGACCAACGTCGACATCGGCCGCAACACCCAGCCCGGCGCGCTGTTCCTCGCCGACGCCTACAGTCAACTGCTCGCCCAGGGCGTCTTCACCGTCCAATGGTGGAACGTGCACAACGGCCCGGACAAGGCCACCACCGTCGCCGGCCAGACCGACTACAACGACTACGGGCTGCTCTCCAGCGGCACCTGCACCGCCGGCAACGCGGCGTGCGAACCGCCGCTGAACACGCCGTTCGCGCCGTACCACGCGCTGTCGCTGATGGGTGACTTCGCGCGCACCGGCGACCGGTTCGTCGGCACGGGCAGTGACAATGCGCTGGTCAGTGCCCACGCCGTACACCGGGACAACGGCGACCTCGCGGTGCTGCTGATCAACAAGGACCCGGACGCGGCGCACACCGTGGGGCTGCACTACAACGGGTTCACGCCGGGCACCGCCGCACCGGTGGTGGAAACCTTCACCAACGGCGCCGGGGGAGTGACCACCGCACCGGCCGGGTCGGCGGCGGCGCAGACGCTCGCGCCGTACTCGATCGCACTGGTCACCCTGCACCCCGATCAGGTCGTCACGGGCGCTCCGGCGGCACCGGGGCAACCCACGGCGACGGTCACCGACCGTACGGCGAAAATCTCCTTCCCCTCGGCCGGAAGCGGGCTGAAGTACGAGGTGTACCGGCAGAACGGCGGGATCGGCGAGCAACTCGGCGAGACCACCGGGTCGTCGCTGACGGTGAACAACCTGACGCCGGGACAGCGGTACACGATCAACGTGCTGGCCCGCGACGGCGCCGGACGGGTGTCACCGCCGTCGCCCCCGCTGACCTTCACCACCGGGACACCGGCCGGCGCCGGCTGCACCGTCAAGTTCCGCGACACCAACGACTGGGGCAGCGGATACGTCGGCTCCGTCGACGTCACCAACAACGGTTCCGCCCCGGTGAACGGCTGGACCCTCACGTTCACCTGGCCGACCGGGTGGCAGAGCGTGAGCAGCGGCTGGAACGCGACCTGGGAGCAGAGCGGCCGCACGGTGCGCGTCACCAGCGACACCGGCCTGGCCGCCGGCGCGTCGACGAACGTCGGCTTCGTCGGCGCCTACAGCGGTCCCAACGTCCCGCCGGAGGCGTTCACCCTCAACGGCACGGTCTGCGGCACCGCCTGACCCCGGCCGCGGATCACCCGGGGCTCGCCCGCAGGACACCCGATCCGGCGTGCGCAGCCCCGGGCCGCGGCCCCGGCCGGCCTGCCGGCACGCGTCGCGCGCAACGTGACCCCAGGACGGCTGTGCGACCGGTCACCCGCCTCGCCCGAGGCGGGTGAAGGACACCGCGAAGACGGTCGAGGCGACCCAGCCGAGGATCGTGCAGAAGTTGAGCACCCACGCCAGCAGCACGCCGTCGCCTTCGGCCACCGGGTACCAGGTGGACCGCTGATGCAGGTCGATCAGCGGCACGACGGTGTCGACGGCGTAGAAGAACGGGCTCAAGCACCGCACCCGGCCGTCCCCGCACGCACCCGGCGGGTTCTGCTCACCCGGCAGCGGCCGAGCCCCGGCCGGGCTGAAGACCAGGGCGTTCTGGTCGGTGGCCCGCATCTGCCCCTGCACGGCGGGCAGGCTCAGCCCGGCGGTCACCGCGGCGATCAGGGCCAGCAGCAGATACAGGGCGCGTTGTGGCCGGAACCCGTACCGGACCGTGACGTCCTGCAGGAGATCAAAGACCTTTCGCGGTACGGTCCTGAGCCGCCGAGCCCGTCGCCGCTGCGCGATCAGCACCTCCTCGGCGCCGTCCTGGTCGCCGGAGGCGCGCAGCACCGCCGCCAGTTGCTCCCAGACCCCCGGCTCCTGGTCACGCATCCGGGCCAGCCAGGCGATCCGGGCGCGGGCGTCCCAGACCGGCCCCTCGAACCGGTCGTAGGTGAAACCGCCGAGGTACGAGTCGACCGGCCAGTCCCGGTCGGGACGGTCAGCGAGATACGAGGTCGTCGTCCCGGTGAGGTCGATCGCTCCGGACTCCACCCGCCAGCCCAGGTCGATCCCGCCGCGGATGGTCGCGAAGACCGCCTCCACGGCGGCGCCGCGCCGGTTCGTCTGGCCCGGCGGGTCGAGGGGTTCGACGGGCGCGGCCCAGCTCAGCGTGGCGCCGTCGGCGCGCAGCCGGCCATCGATGACGGCCCGGTTCAGCAGGACGATGCCGACGGACCGGAACCGTCCGCACAGGCGGACGTTGCCGGTCACCCGCGCCATGTAGAGGCTGATCGTGGTGTCGCCCGGGTTGGCGAGGTAGGCGTCCTCGGCGTTGAGGATCCCGGCGACGGACGCCAGGCGGAAGTCGAGTTTGCCGCCGACCGCGGCCAGCTCCCACATCCGCACGTCGCCGGCGACGGTGACGTCGACGGCGGACAGGCAGATCCGGTCGCGGGGCCTGGTGAACGTGGCGTACGCCAGGCGGACCGGGCCGTCGATGCGGGCGCTGTCGATGCGGACCGTTCCCTCGATCGAGACGCTCGGCGCGTCGAGACCGCCACCGAGCGTGGCCTGGGTCAGATCGACGGCGGTGTCGTCCGGATTCCAGACGGCGCCCTGCAGGACGGCGCCCCCGTCGAGCTGAGCGCCGGGCAGCAGGATGCCGCCGTGCACCACGGTGTCGCCTTCGACGCGCAGCAGACCGCGTACGGTCAGCCGGGGCGCCAGCAGGGCGATGCGGTCGGCGCTCGGCGTGATGTCGTAGCTGTGCGTGCCGTCCCCGGCGGGCGGGGCGATCAGGTCGGCGTTCCGGAGGAACAGTTCGCCCTGCACGGTGGTGTGGCCCAGCTCGACCCGGCCGCGCACCCGGCACCGCGCGCCGTCGTCCCGCGAGTCGAGCAGATAGACGCTGCCGCCGACGGTGCCGGCCCACAGGTCGAGAGCTCGTCCGTCGGCCGGGACGAGTTCCGCCCCGGTCAGGTCGATCGAACCGGTCAGGCGCATGCCCATGGACCGGATCTCCCCGGTGGCCCGGAACCCGTTGGTGAACCGGATGTTCCCGCCGAGCCGGATCCGGTCGGCGTTCACCGCGCGCCCCACCTCCGGCAGGATCCGAGTGCCATGGGCGATGATGCTGCCGGAGATGTCGGCCTCGGTGAGCCAGACACTTGCCGGAAGATGGCTGTCGTCGCGCGAGAACACGTCACCGGTGATCGTCATCCCGGACAGCACCAGGTCCCGCGCGATGCGCACCCCGTCGGCGACCAGCCCGGGCAGCCGGCGCTCCCGGTCGGCGGTGATCTCCAGCTGGTACAGCTCCGCGTCCGACACCCGGACCCGATCGGTGAACTCGCAGTTGTGCAGCCGCAGCGGCATGTTCACCCGGCAGGCCCGTAGATCGAGCACCCCGGTCACCCGCGCGTCACTGAGCCGCAGCCCGAACGGGTCAGCTCCATCGGCGTCCAGGCAGGCCGCCCGCAACTCGGCAGCGTCCACCCGCGCGCCCCGGCAGTCCAGGACCCGCCGGTCACGCGAGGCCGCCAGCAGCTGCGCCCCCGGACTCTCATCCGCTCGCAGTACCATCGATCCAGCCCGATCCACGGGTACACGGTAGTGGCCCGGCGGCTCTTCACCGGACCGGTGTCCGGGCCGACCTGCGCCTCCCGGCCATGCCGCCGGTGCGTGCCCGGTTGTGCGGACGCCGGCCGCGAGCGCCTACTGCGGGCGCGGGCTGAGATCGACGATGATGGTCGCCTGCACCGGACCGGTGACGAGACCCCGCTGCTGTCCTACCGCTCGGAAGGCTCGATCCTGAGTCTGTGGGCGAACGGGTCGATCCTGTCGATCGGCTCGTCCGGTTCCGTCCTCTCGATCGGATCGGCCGGGTCCTTCGGGTCGGCCGGCTCGCTGGGTTCGTCCCTGAGCGCGGGCTCGATCCTGTCCGCGGTCTCGGTCGGCTCGGTGCTGGCCTGGCGCGCCCGGGGCCGCATCCTCAACCGCCGGCGCGGGTGACCTTCCGGCGGGCCATCGCCAGCCCCTGTTCGCGGTTGGAGTGCCGGATCGACGTGACGGCGGCCCGGGCGGCCCCGGCGAGCTGGTCGACGTCGTCGGGTGTGGTGTCGAACGAGGTCATCCAGCGGGCCGGCCCGGTCGGCCAGTCGTAGAAGGCGAACCGCCCGTGCAGCTCGGCCAGGGCGGCCTCGGGCAGCCGGACGAACACCGCGTTGGCCTGCACCGGATGGCTGATCTCGACGCCCGGCAGGTCCCGCATCCGGTCGGCCAGCCGGGTGGCCATCGCGTTGGCGTGCCCGGCGTTGCGCAGCCACAGGTCGCCGTCGAGCAGCGCGAGGAACTGCGCCGACACGAACCGCATCTTCGACACCAGCTGCATCGACGACTTACGCAGGCGGTCCAGGCCCCGGTCGAGTTCCGGGTCGAGCACGACCACCGCCTCGCCGAGGAGCATCCCGTTCTTGGTCCCGCCGAACGACAGGATGTCCACTCCGGCGTCGGTGGTGAACGCGCGCAGCGGCTCACCCAGGTGCGCGGCCGCGTTGGCCAGCCGGGCCCCGTCGAGGTGCACGCGCATCCCGTGGCCGTGGGCGACGTCGGCGATCGCCCGGATCTCGGCCGCGGTGTAGACCGTGCCCAGCTCGGTGGACTGGGACAGCGACACCACCTGCGGCCGGGCCCGGTGCTCGTCGTCGAACCCCCACGCCTCCCGGGCGATGTCGTCCACGGTCAACTTGCCGTGAGTGGTCGGGACCGGCAGCAGTTTGAGCCCGGCCACCTTCTCCGGGGCTCCGCCCTCGTCCACGGTGATGTGCGCGGTGCCGGCGCAGATCACCGCGCCCCACCGGTCGGTGGCGGCCTGCAGGGCGATGACGTTCGCCCCGGTCCCGTTGATCACCGGGTAGGCGCGCGCGGTGTCACCGAAGTGCGCCCGGAAGACGCCCTGCAGCCGCTCGGTGTACTCGTCGCGGCCGTAGCTGACCTGGTGGCCGACGTTGGCCGCGGCGATGGCGGCGAGGATCTCCGGTGCCGCCCCGGAGTAGTTGTCACTGGCGAAAGAGCTCACACCGCCCAGTCTGGCCGTCGCGGCGAGCCCGCCGAAACCGGTGTCTCGGAGCGCTGAGCATAGGATTTCCCGATGCTCGGCACTCACCGTCTGCGCCTGCTCGTCGCCCTGGCCGACACCGGCTCGATCGCCGGCGCGGCCCAGGCCACCGGCGGCAGCGCGGCCGCCGCCTCCCAGCAGCTGGCCCGGCTGGAGCGGGAGAGCCGGGCCCAACTGCTGGAACGCTCGGCCCGCAGTGTCCGGCTGACCGCGGCCGGAGAGCTTCTCGTCGGTCGTGCCCGGCGGATCCTGGCCGACCTGGAGGCGGCCGAGCAGGACGTGGCCGCGGCCGGGTCGGCAGGCGGTGGCCGGTTGCGGGTCGGCTCGTTCGCCACCGCCGCGCACCGGTTCGTCGTGCCGGTGCTCGGCACGCTGCGCCGCCGCCACCCGGCCCTGCGGCTGTCCTTCGCCGAGCTGGAGCCGGAGGACGCGCTGCCCGCGGTCCGGGCCGGCGAGCTGGACGTGGCGGTGACCCACCGATACCACCCGCTGGCCGCGCCGGAGACCGGCGGGCTGCGGCGGGTGTCGCTCTACACCGATCCGATGCTGCTGGCCGTGCCGGCCGGGACCGCCGACGGGCCGGCCGACCTGGGCGGGTTCCGCGGGGTGGACTGGGTGGCGACGTACCCGGACCGCGGTTTTCAGGCGGTCACCGAGATGACCGCCCGGCTCGCCGGGTTCGAGCCGCGGATCGTCGGCCGCGCGGCCGGTTACCCGGTGCTGCTCGACCTGGTGGCGGCCGGTCTCGGCGTCGGGCTGGTGCCCCGCTCGGCGGCCACGCCGCGGGCCGGGATCACCCTGCTGGAGATCACCGCGCCGGCCGGGCTGCACCGGGTCGTCGAGCTGGCCACCCGGGCCGCCGACGGTTCTCCGGCGATCGCCGAGTTCCGGCGGGAACTGCGCAGCCGGGTCGCCCGCGCCCGGCGGTGACCAGGACCGCGACCGCCACGGCGGGCGGCTGGGTTCTGTCCCGCGAATCACGCGGGGCTGCGGCGTGATCCGCGGGACAGAACCTGAACAGGCCCTTCGCAGATCCGGCGCACGCCACGACGGAACATCTCGTCGGGGCCCTGCGGCGGCCTGGCGAACAGCATCGGGAACCGGGCCGCCAGAGCGGCGGGGTCGACGTCCGTGGGCGGGGCGGTCTCCGGTTCGGCCTGCTCCTGCAGCACGAAACCGGTGACGTAACTCAGGACCACGTCGGCCAGAACCACGCGGTCCTCCTCGGGCACACCGCCGTCGCGCAGGGTGGCCAGCAGCCGTTCCATCAGCGCGAGGGCCTGCGGACTCAGCATGGCCGGGCTGCCCGCCAGCAGCAGTGGACCACCGGCGTGCTTGCGCAGGGTGTGGCGCAGCGCGCTCGCCTGCGCCTCGACGCGGTCGATCCAGCCCGCCGCCGACGGGAGCTCGGTCAGCGCCTTCTCGCCGGCTTCGAAGGCCTGGCTGGCCAGCCGGTCGGCGAGCAGGGCAAGAAGAGCCTCTTTATTGCGTACGTGGTAGTAGAGCGACCCGGCGTGAACGTCGAGCCGTTCCGCGACCTGGCGCATCGACAGTCCGGCGTATCCGTGCTCGGCGAACGTGATCATGCCCGCCTCGACGATCCGCTCCTTGGTCAACTTCACGCATGGAGCATACCTGCTTTCAAACGGTGTTCAAAAAGTGCTAGGTTGATTCAAACAGCGTTCAAATCGATGGGGGAGACGATGAACGTGCTGGTCTACAACCTGGTCACGGCGGCTTTGTTGGTGCTGGCGGTCAAGGCCGCGGAGCGGCTCGCACCCCGGCGGCGCTTCCCGATGCTCGCCGTCGTCCTCACCACGCTGGTCATCGGCGGCCTGATCCTGCAGGCGAGCTGGCCGGGGGCGATGCCGGCACTCGACAGCGATCCGTCCCGCAGCGGCTGGTGGCGACCGCTGACCTCGGTGATCATGCAGAACGGCGGCGTCCTGGGCGATGCGTGGAACGTCGTGACGATCGCCCTCGTCGCGGCCTACGCCGAGTGGTACTGGGGGCGGCCCGCGGCCGCCGGGCTCTTCCTGGCGGCGGCCCTGGTGCCCCGCTGGCTGGATGCGCTCGTGGGGGCCGCGCAGGTAAGTAACGAGCCCCGCAACTGGGCGGGCAGCTCGGGCGTGACCTACCTGGTCGCGGCCACGCTCGCCGGGGCGCTGGTGATCCGGGCGCTGCACACCCGGCGGGTCAGGGACGGCCTGCTCGCGGTGTCCGGGCCGGTCCTCGGGCTGGCGACGTGGTTCGCGCAGGACAACGCGCACGGCCTCATGATCGTCGAGGGGTTCGTCGCCGGCGCTGTGCTCGGTGCGCTCTTCACCGAACGCTCGCGCACGGCAGGCCGCGCCGGGTCGTCGGGCCGCCGCACCGGTTCCGGGGAAAGCTCCGCGGCGGCATCCGGCGAATTCCCGCCCGGAACTCGGCTGCTTCCGCCGTCTCCGGAGGACGCCGAGCCGGAAGGTCCCGGCCCGGCGAAGCCCCGGCAGAGGGTGGGCAGCACCGACTTGCCGAACGGGACGATGCCGGTGTGACAGTCCGGGAAGAACTGACCGACCCGGTTGCGAGCAACCGGGTCGGCACCGTGCCGGAATGGGCTACCGTCAGGACCGCTCGCAGGCTGTCCCGTTGAGGGTGATCAGCTCCGGCGCCGGGTTCGGTCCACCTGGTGTAGTGGCGTTGAAGCCGAAGTACACCGTCGCCCCGGGCTGAATGCGCTGGTTCGTGCTGGTGGGCCGGGCGGTCACCGTCGCGCCGGACTGTGTCGTTTCGGCCGACCAGGCCTCGCGGAGGTGCTGACCGCCGAGGAAGGCGAAGCGTACCGTCCAGCCGTCGATGGTCGTGGTGCCGGTGTTGGTCACCGCCAGTTGCGCGGTGAACCCGGCCTTGTCCGCCCATTCGCCGTAGTCGGTGTAACCGGCGCGGCAGGAAGCCGCCGGGGCCGGCTGGCTCTTCTCCTGATCGGCCAGGAAGGACGCCACCCAGGCCAGGGCGGAGTTCCAGTTGATGGCGATCTCGTTGGTCGCGTACGACTCGATGTCGTCGACGTAGCAGAACATCGGCTTGCAACCGGTGAGCAGAGCTTTCGCGTACGGGTCGTCCAGCCCGGCGTTGGCGCCGCCGGCCAGCGATCCGGCCGGCGGGTGGGGCAGTGCGGCATCCTTCTCGTGCGCGTAGATCCGAGTGTGCTGGTTCTGTGACGCCTTCTCGCCCCAGCCGGTGACATATGACTGGTTCAGCGCGTTGCGGCCGAAGATGTAGTCGACGCCCTGCACCGCTCCGTCGCGGTACTTGGCCGCGCCGGTCAGGTCGAACGCGGTCGCCAGCACCTGGACGTTGTTCAGGATGTTGCTGTTGGCGCCCCAGAAGTAGCTGCCCGCGTTGCCGGGCATCGGCAACCCGTACGCCTGGGCCTCGAGGGTCGCGAGGTAGTTGTCGGCGGCGGTCGTCACCGACTGGCGGATCCGCTTCCGGTCGGTGGCCGGCAGTGCGCTGGGTACCGTGGCCAGGTCGAGCCGGCCCAGCGCCGCGGTGCTGCCCCAGCCGAAGCCGGTGGCGGCGAAGACGTCGCCGGTGTGGTGCTCGGAGGCGGTGACGTCGGTCAGGAACGCCGCTTCGCCGGTGGTCAGGTACAGCTCGGCCGCGGCCCAGTAGAACTCGTCGGAGACGTCGTCGTCGCCGTACCCGCCACCGCCGCCGCCCAGGTCCTGCGCGGGCTTGGCCGGGTTGGCCTTGGCCGCGGCGTACGCGGTGCGGGCGGCGGTGAGGCACTTGGCCGAGAACGCGGCGTCGTACGGCGCGAACAGTCGCGCGCACTGCGCCGCGGTGGCCGCCAGGTTCAGCGTGGCCGCTGTCGACGGCGGCTGCAGCTCACGCTGCTCGGGGTCGTTCTGGGGCTGCATCGGAAGGCCGGTCCAGTTGGCGTCGTGGATCTTGTGGTGGGCCATCCCGGCGAGCGGCCGGCCGGCCGGAACCTGCATGCGCATCAGGAACTCGAGCTCCCAGCGGGCCTCGTCGAGGATGTCGGGAACCTGGTTGCCCCGCTCGGGCACCCGCAGCGTGCTGTCGGCCAGGCCGGCGCCGTGCGCGGCGGTGACCGCGGTCTTGGTGCGTTCGAAGCTGCTCATCAGCTGCTGCACCGCGATACCGCCGTTGACCACGTACTTGCCTTGGTCGCCGGCGTCGTACCAGCCGCCGCGCACGTCCAGCCGGTAGTCGCAGGAGCCGGCCCGGCACGGCACGTCGGTGTCGCCCTTGTTCGGAGCCACGCCCAGGTGGCCGGCGGGCCGGGCGTACTGGTCGCCGACCAGGTTGCCGTCGATCGCGATACCACTGCGCTGAATGTAGAAGAACTGCAGCGCATCCGACCGTAGTTGCTGATAGAGGGTGCTGGAGATGTCGAACGGGTGGCTGGTCTGTCCGTCGGCGACGAGCGTATAGCCGGTTCCCGCTGTTCGGTAGGCGGAGAAGTCGATGGTGTGGACGTTCTGGCCGGAGGCGGCGTCCACCCCGCGCGGTTCGGTCCGGCCCGACGCGGCCACGTCGCCGGCGGCGGTCTTGAGCTGCCAGTCGAGTGCTCCGGTGGTTTCGGTGACCAAAGTAGCGTTCTTCGGTCCGCCCGGCAGGTAACCCACCTGGTTGACCCGGACCCGGGGCCCGGTCTCCGGCACGTACGGGGGTTCCGCCTCGCCGCCGATCAACGACACGTTGTCCAGGCACAGCCGGTACTCCGCGGCCGCGCCGCCGACCTGGAAGGCGACCTGGCCCGCGGTGGTGTCCTCGGGTGCGGTGAACGAGTACTCCAGGTGTTGCCGGGTGGCGGTCAGCGCGATGTCGCGGCTCAGATATGACGTGTACGGATCGGCGCCGAGCTGAACGGCGGCCCGCACGGTGGCGCCCGGGGTCGCCGTGGCATCGAAGGACAGCGTGTAGGAGGCTCCGGCCGTCAACGCGACGTTGTTCTGCCCGATGCCGGCATCCCAGGGGTTCGCCAGTCCGGCGGGCACGGTGGCGCACAGCCGTCCGTCGTCGGCGCCGGTCGCGGTGGTGCCGTAGGAGTACCAGCCCGCGGTGCCGTCGGCGAAGTCGCCGTTCTTCACCTGCTCCGGGCCGGCCGGCGGGGTGGCGGCGTCACTGGTCAGAGAGACGTCGTCCAGGCAGAAGCGGAACGCGCCGGCACTCCCGCCGAGCTGGAACGTCAGCGTGCCGTCGGCCGAGTCCAGGCTGGAGGTGAAGGTGTACTCGAAGGTCTGCGCCTGCGTGGTCAGCGCCACCGCCCGGGACAGCGCCGTGGTGTACGGCGCCTCGTTGAGCTGAACGTTGGCCCGGACGGTCACCGGCACGCTGGCGTGGGCCCGGAAGCTCAGTTCGTAGGCGGCGCCCTTCACCAGCGGGATGCCGTTGTGGCCGAGGCTGACGTCCCAGGCGTTGGTGGTGCCACCGGCGACGTCGGCGCAGAGTTCCCCACCGGTGGCGGACAGGGGCGCGTTGTCGGTGGACCACCAGCCGGTCGTTCCCGTCGTGAAGTCGCCGCCGGGGATGTGCTGGGTCGGTTCGGCCGAGGCGGGCTGGGCCGTCAAGGAGGTCAGTGCCAGCACGGCCGCCGCAGCGGCCGCGGTCAGCGCGGTGACCCGCCCACGCAGGTATGAAGTCACGCAGTTTCCTTCCAACGCCGCAGTACCGGAAGCCCTCGTTGGGAGCGCTCCCAAGAGAGTCATTGTTACCACCGCATTTCAGCGAGTCAATCGACTGGCGTGGATGACTGGCCCGATGATCCTCCGGTTCGCGGCCGGAAAACTGTTATATGAGCGGCTCGCACATGCTCGAAGACGTTCCGTATTGACTGTGCTCAATCACAGAAATAACGTATGACGTCTGATGATCTCGTAGTAGCGGGCCGTGGGCACCCCAACCCCGGCCCGAGCAGACCCCCCTCTGCACCACTGCACGAAGTGGAGATCCCCGTGGCTCGTGCCGGATTCCTTTCCCGGTGGAAAGGGACGTTCCTCGCTACCCTCCTGATCGCTGTTCTGGGGGTGACCGTGACGCCGGAGGCGTCAGCCGGCGCGCCGCCCCCGTCCACCAGGACCCTCGCGGCCACCGCCGGTTGCGGCAGGAGTCCCACCCTGACCAGCGGCTCGCGCACGATGCAGAGCGGCGGCAAGAACCGCACGTTCATCCTGCGCCTCCCGGATGGCTACGACAGCAACCGCCCGTACCGTCTGATCTTCGGCTTTCACTGGAACGGCGGCACCGCCAACGATGTGGACGGCGGTGGCACCAGCGGATACCCCTGGTCCTACTACGGGCTCCGGGCGCTGGCCGGCAACAGTGCGATCTTCGTGGCGCCGCAGGGCCTCAACAACGGGTGGGCCAACTCCGGCGGTGAGGACCTGGCCTTCGTCGACGCCATGGTCAACCTGCTCGAGAGCGGGCTGTGTGTGGACACGTCCCAGCTGTTCTCGCTCGGTTTCAGCTACGGCGGCGGCATGAGTTACGCCATCGCCTGCGCCCGGGCAACCGTCTTCCGAGCGGTCGCGGTCTACTCGGGCGGCCAGCTCAGCGGCTGCAGCGGGGGCACGCAGCCGATCGCGTACCTCGGGCTGCACGGCCTGCGCGATCCGGTGCTGAACATCTCCAACGGCCGCTCGTTGCGGGACCGGTTCGTCCGCAACAACGGGTGCACCGCGCAGAACCCGCCCGAACCGGCGCAGGGCAGCCTCACCCACACCATCACCTACTACCAGGGCTGCCGGGCCGGCTACCCGGTGGCGTGGGCGGCGTTCGACGCCGGCCACACCCCCGGCCCGGTGGACGGGTCGGCGGGTGACTACAACCCCGGGGAGCGGTCGTGGACCCGGCCGCTGGTGTGGAGCTTCTTCAGCCAGTTCGGGTCGGCCGGCCCGGTCACCTCGCGGATCGTCGGCGCGCAGTCCGGCCGGTGCGTCGACCTGGTGGGTGGCACCACCGCCAACGGCGCCGCGACCCAGTTGTGGGACTGCACCGGCGCCGGCACACAGAGCTGGACCTACACGGCGGGGCGGCAGCTGACCGGGTCCGGGGGCGCGAAGTGCCTGGATGCGAGCGGGCAGGGGGCCGCCAACGGCACCGCCGTCATCGTCTGGGACTGCAACGGCCAGGCCAACCAGCAGTGGAACGTCAACGCCGACGGGACGATCACCGGTGTCCAGTCCGGGCTGTGCCTGGACGCCACCGGTGCGGCCACCGCGAACGGGACCAGGCTCGACCTGTGGTCCTGCAACGGGGGCGCCAACCAGCAATGGTCCGTGCGATGACGATCCCCGCAGGACGGGGCCACGTGAACCGCCGACGCCTGTTCGGTCTCGCCGCTGTCCTGACGCTGCTGTTCACCGCCGGAGTCGTCGGCGCCGGCGGGGACGTCGCGGCCGCCGCCACCGTCGGGACACCCACCCGGGTCGTCGGCAGCCAGTCCGGCCGCTGCCTCGACGTCCCCGGCGCCGCGACCACGAACGGCCTGCAGGCCCAGCTGTACGACTGCTCGGGCGGCGCCGGGCAGGCCTGGACCTGGACGACCACGAGACAACTCACGGTGTACGGCACCAAGTGTCTCGACGCCACCGGGCAGGGCACCGCCAACGGCACCGCCGTCGTCATCTGGGACTGCAACGGCCAGGCGAACCAGCAGTGGAACGTCAACGCCGACGGGACGATCACCGGTGCGCAGTCCGGGTTGTGCCTGGACGCCAACGCCGCAGGCACGGTCAACGGCACCAGGATCATCCTGTGGGCCTGCAACGGTCAGGCGAACCAGCAGTGGGCCCAGGCCACGCCGGGCGGTACCGGAGGCGGCCCGTGTGATCTCTACGCCGCCGGCGGCACCCCGTGCGTGGCCGCCCACAGCACCGTACGGGCGCTCTACGGCTCCTATCGCGGCAACCTCTACCAGGTCCGGCGCAGCTCCGACAACGCCACCCGTGACATCGCCGCCCTTTCCGGCGGCACCGCTGACGCCGCCGCCCAGGACTCCTTCTGCGCCGGGGTCACCTGTGTGATCACCGTCGTCTACGACCAGTCCGGGCGCGGCAACGAACTCTGGTATCAGGGATCGCCGGCGGTGCCGGGCTCGCCGCAGAGCCGGCCCGCGGTCGCCACCACCGAGTCGCTGAGCATCGGCGGCGCGAAGGCGTACTCGCTCTACATCAATCCCGGCAACAGCTACTGGCGCGACGGGCATCTGACCGGTGTCCCGGCCGGCAGCGCACCCGAGGGCATGTACATGGTCACCAGCGGCACCCACGTCAACAGCGGCTGTTGCTTCGACTACGGCAACAGCGAGACCACCAGGAAGGCCGACGCCGCCGGCGCCATGGACGCGATCTACTTCGGCACGAGCTGCTGGTTCGGCGGTTGCTCGGGCACCGGACCGTGGGTCCAGGCCGACCTCGAATGGGGACTGTTCCCCGGTGGCAGCAGCTCGTGGAACCCCAATCAGCGCGCGTTCACCAGCAAGTTCGTGACCGCGACGCTGAAGAACAACGGGACCTCCCGGTTCGCGATCAAGGGCAGCAACGCCCAGAGCGGGAGCCTCTCCACCTTGTGGGACGGCGCGTTGCCCTCCGGCTACGGTCCGATGCGCAAGCAGGGGGCGATCGTGCTCGGCAGCGGCGGTGACTGCTGCAAACCGGACGGCGGTGCGAACCAGAGCGCGGGCACGTTCTACGAGGGCGCGATGGTTGCCGGTTATCCGTCGGACGCGACCGAGAATGCGGTGCAGGCCAACATTGCTGCGGCCGGCTATCGATAGGAATTCCGCGTACTGAAAGCCGCGCTGCGCATTCAGCAGCGATATGTATGGACAGCGTCAACGACCGCGCGGAGATTTTGCTGACACCCCGCCGGGCCGGTTGGCGCTGGTCCGTGCCCCTCGACGAGGGCTGTCCCGGCGGTGGCTCTCGTCGTCGTTCTCCATGACCGGCTGCCCGCGAATTGTTATGCGGGCGCCGTGTGGACGACATTAAACATTGGTGTGAATCGCTTGATGTGCCGGAAACAATCTGGCAACCTGAGGGCATCGCTGGGAGCGCTTCCACAAATCTTCCGCCATTCGATCCAGCTCTGCTTGGAGGGACAGCCATGCCCGAGGTGACACGGAGACGCCTGCTCGTCGGGGGCGCGGCCGGGGCGGCGCTCCTGCCATGGGGCTGGACGGCGGCCGCCCGGGCCGGCTCGGTCGCGCCCCCCGAGGTGCGTGTGGCCGGCGACCTCGCGCTGTGGTACGACGAGCCGTCCGGCACCGACTGGCTGCGAGCCCTGCCGATCGGCAACGGACGCCTCGGCGCGATGGTGTTCGGCAACGTCGACACCGAACGGCTCCAGCTGAACGAGGACACCGTCTGGGCCGGTGGACCCTACGACTCCAGCAACTCCCGCGGAGCGGCGGCCCTGCCCGAGATCCGGCGCCGGGTCTTCGCCGACCAGTGGACGTCGGCGCAGGATCTGATCAACCAGACCATGATGGGAACGCCCGGTGGGCAGTTGGCGTACCAGACCGTCGGTGACCTCCGGCTGGCCCTCGGTTCCGCCTCCGGCGCGACGCAGTACCGCCGGACGCTCGACCTGACGACCGCGGTCGCCACCACGACGTACGTGCTGAACGGGGTGCGTCATCAGCGTGAGGTGTTCGCCAGCGCGCCGGACCAGGTGATCGTCGTGCGGTTGACGGCCGACCGGGCCGGCGCGATCTCGTTCAGCGGCACCTTCGCCAGCCCGCAGCGCACCACGACGTCCAGCCCGGGTGGCGCGACGATCGCCCTCGACGGGATCTCCGGCAGCATGGAGGGCGTCACCGGAAGCGTCCGCTTCCTCGCCCTGGCCGAGGCCGTCGTCACCGGCGGGTCGGTCGCCAGTTCCGGCGGCACGCTACGGGTCTCCGGGGCCACCAGCGTGACGCTGCTGGTGTCGATCGGCTCGAGCTACGTCGACTACCGCACCGTCAACGGTGACTACCAGGGCATCGCCCGCAGTCGGCTGGCGGCCGCGCGCGCCTTCGCCTACGACCAGCTGCGTAGCCGGCACATCGCCGACTATCAGGCGTTGTTCGGCCGGGTGACGATCGACCTGGGGCGCACCGCCGCCGCCGACCAGCCGACCGACGTGCGAATCGCGCAGCACGCCGGCGTCGACGACCCGCAGTTCTCCGCGCTGCTGTTCCAGTTCGGCCGGTACCTGCTGATCTCCTCGTCGCGGCCGGGCACCCAGCCGGCCAACCTGCAGGGCATCTGGAACGACTCGATCAGTCCCCAGTGGGACTCCAAGTACACCCTCAACGCGAACCTGCCGATGAATTACTGGCCGGCCGACTCCACCAACCTGGCGGAGTGCTACCAGCCGGTCTTCGCCATGATCAAGGAGCTGGCGGTGAGCGGCGCCCGGACCGCGCAGGCGCAGTACGGCGCCGGCGGCTGGGTGACCCACCACAACACCGACGCCTGGCGGGGCACCTCGGTGGTCGACGGCGCCCTGTGGGGCATGTGGCAGACCGGCGGCGCGTGGCTCGCCACCCTGATCTGGGATCACTACCGGTTCACCGGTGACCCCGGCTTCCTGCGCGACCACTACCCGGCCATGAAGGGTGCCGCGCAGTTCTTCCTGGACACGCTGGTCACCGACCCGGTGCGCGGCTACCTGGTCACCAATCCGTCGAACTCGCCGGAGCTGCCACACCACGCGAACGCCAGCGTGTGCGCCGGTCCCACGATGGACAACCAGATCCTGCGCGACCTGTTCGACGGGGTCGACCGGGCCGCTGAAGTCCTCGGCGTCGACCAGGACTTCCGAACCCGCGTCCGAGCGACAAGGGATCGGCTTCCTCCGATGCGCGTCGGCTCCCGCGGGAACATCCAGGAGTGGCTGGCCGACTGGGTGGAGACCGAGCCGAATCACCGGCACGTCTCCCACCTGTACGGCCTGCACCCCAGCAACCAGATCACCAAGCGCGGCACTCCTCAGCTCCATCAGGCCGCGCGCCGGACCCTGGAGTTGCGCGGCGACGACGGGACCGGCTGGTCGCTCGCCTGGAAGATCAATTACTGGGCGCGACTGGAGGACGGCGCCCGGGCGCGCAAGCTCCTGGGTGACCTCGTGCGCACGGACCGCCTCGCGCCCAACATGTTCGACCTGCATCCGCCGTTCCAGATCGACGGCAACTTCGGCGCCACCTCCGGCATCGCCGAGATGCTGATGCAGAGCCACAACGGCGAACTGCACCTGCTGCCGGCGTTACCGGCCGCCTGGCCGGCCGGTCGGGTGACCGGCCTGCGGGGGCGGGGCGGATACACGGTGGGTCTGGGATGGAGCGCCGGTCAAGCGGACGAACTGCTGATCACGGCGGACCGTGACGGGGCCGTCAAGCTGCGTGCCCAACTGTTCGCCGGGACCTTCACCGTCACCGACCTCACTGACGGCGCCTCCACCGCCGTCACTCGCATCGAGTCGGACTCGGTGCAGCTCACCGCCCGCGCCGGGCACACCTACCGGGCCGCCCGGGCCGGCGTGGACCCGTCCCCCTCGTCCTCGTCGCCGTCGCCGTCGCCGTCCGGCGCGCGGGCGGTGTACGCGGTGACGAGTTCGTGGTCCGGCGGCTTCCAGGCCGAGGTGACGGTGACCGCCGGATCCACGGCGATCAGGGGATGGACCGTCTCCTGGAGCTTCCCCGGCGGTCAGGTCATCAGTCAGGTCTGGAACGGCACCTACACCCAGAACGGACCGAACGTGACGGTGACCAACGCCGCGTACAACGGCGCCCTCGCCCCTGGCGCCGCCACCAGCTTCGGACTGATCGCCTCGGTGACCGGCGGGAACGAACCGCCCACCGCCGTCACCATCACCACCACCTGAACCTCGAGAGGACGTACAGGAATGAAAGAACGCCGTACCGGTGGTCGCGCCCGGCTCCTCGTCGGCGGCGCCTGTGCCGTGTTGATCGCCGTGTCCTCGGTGGCCCTGGCCACCGTCGCCCGCGCCGACCTGACCGGCCCGCCCGGGACCACGCTGAAGGCGGCCGCCGAGCGCAGCGGGCGGTACTTCGGTGCCGCGATGGGCGGCGACCGCCTCAGTGACCAAGGTTTCCTCACCATCGCGAACCGCGAGTTCGACATGATGACGGCCGTCAACGAGATGAAGCCCGACGCGACCGAACCCAACCGCGGCCAGTTCGACTTCCGGGCCGGTGACGCGATCTACAACTGGGCCACCCAGCACGGCATGCGGGTCCGGGGCCACACCCTGGCCTGGCACGCGCAGCAGCCACGATTCTGGGGGAGTCTCAGCGGCAGCGCCCTGCGCACCGCGATGGTCGACCACATCAACGGCGTCATGGCCCACTACCGGGGCAAGCTCTACGCCTGGGACGTGGTCAACGAGGCCTTCGCCGAGAACGGCAGTCGCCGCAGCTCCAACCTGCAGTCCACCGGCAACGACTGGATCGAGGTGGCGTTCCGGACCGCTCGGGCCGCCGATCCGTCGGTAAAGCTCTGTTACAACGACTACAACATCGAGAACTGGACCTACGCCAAGACGCAGGGCGTCTACAACATGATCCGGGACTTCAAGTCCCGAGGCGTCCCGATCGACTGCGTCGGCCTGCAGACCCACTTCACCGG
Source organism: Actinoplanes sp. NPDC020271 (assembly GCF_044388125.1). Classification (NCBI taxonomy): domain Bacteria; kingdom Bacillati; phylum Actinomycetota; class Actinomycetes; order Micromonosporales; family Micromonosporaceae; genus Actinoplanes; species Actinoplanes sp. NPDC020271. The sequence continues at coordinate 110,376 of NZ_JBIRWQ010000015.1, read as the reverse complement.
GGGCAGCTCGCTGCCGGGCAACTTCCAGACCACGCTGCAGAGCTTCGCCGCGCTCGGCGTGGACGTGGCCCTGACCGAGGCCGACGTCACCAACGCCTCCGCCACACAGTACGCGGGACTGACCCAGGCCTGCGTGAACGTTCCCCGCTGCGTCGGCATCACGACGTGGGGCATCCGGGACAGCGACTCCTGGCGTGGCAGCGAGAATCCGCTGCTGTTCGATCGCAACAGCAACCCCAAGGCCGCGTACACGTCGGTCCTCAACGCGCTCAACGCCGCCTCCACCTCCGTGCCCGGTACGAGCGGCCCGTCGCCGAGCACTCCGGGCAGCCCGTCGCCGAGCAGTCCGTCGCCGAGCACTCCGGGCAGCCCGTCGCCCAGCAACCCGTCGCCCAGCAACCCGTCGCCGAACGCCTGCAGCGCGACGTATCACCTGACCAACAGCTGGAACGGCGGCTTCCAGGGCGAGGTCACCGTGGTCAACAACGGCTCGGCCACCCTCGGCGGCTGGACCGTGCAACTGGCGCTGGCCGGCGGGCAGACCCTCGCGAACGTCTGGAACGGCGTCAACACCGGCACCAGCGGCACGGTCAGCGTCCGCAATGCCGACTACAACGGCACCCTCGGCGCGAACGCCTCGACGAGTTTCGGCTTCCTGGCCAACGGCAGCAGCAGCACGCCGCCCGTCGCCGTCTCGTGCACCGGCCTCTGACCCGCGACCGCCCAGAAGGGATGGAACTCAGATGACAACACGCGACAAGCGCAAGCCGAACCGCGGCTGGGCTGCCGCCGCCGGTCTGCTGCTGGCTGTGGCGGGGGCGCTGACCGTGACCCCCGCGCCGGCGCAGGCCGCCACGGCGATCACGGTCAACGGCGCGTCCGGCGGACGCACCTTCGACGGCGTCGGGGCCATCAGCGGCGGTGGCGGCAACAGCCGCCTGCTCATCGACTATCCGGAACCGCAGCGCAGCGACATCCTCGACTACCTGTTCAAGCCGGGCTACGGCGCGGCGATGCAGATCATGAAAGTCGAGATCGGCGGCGACACCAACTCGACCTCCGGCGCGGAACCCAGCCACGAGCACACCCGGGGCCAGGTGAACTGTGACCGCGGGTACGAGTGGTGGATGATGGCCCAGGCGAAGGCACGTAACCCCGGCATCAAGCTGGTCGGGTTGTCCTGGGGCGCCCCTGGCTGGATCGGCAACGGCAACTTCTGGTCCAGCGACTCCATCGACTACCTGATCGCCTGGCTCGGGTGTGCCACCTCCCACGGGCTGACCATCGACTACCTCGGTGGTTGGAACGAACGCGGCCGGGATCTGACGTGGTACAAGAACCTGCGCTCGGCGCTGAACTCGCGCGGATACCCGAACGTCAAGATCGTGGCCTCGGACGAATTCGGCTGGGGCTCGGCGGACGACGCGCTGCGTGACCCGGCGTTCGGCTCGGCCATCTCGGTGGTCGGCAGCCACTACGTCTGCGGCTACCGCAGCGCCCAGACCAGCTGCCCCAGCTCGGCGAACGCGGTGAACTCGGGCAAGACCCTGTGGGCCAGCGAGAACGGCTCCGACGACTACAACGCGGGCGCGCCGGCCCTGGCCCGCGGCATCAACCGTGACTACATCGACGGGAAGATGACCGCCTACCTCAACTGGCCGGTCATCGCCGCGATCACACCCAACATCCCCTGGAGCACAACCGGCGTGGCCGTGGCTCCCCAACCGTGGTCCGGCTACTACTCGGTCGGTGCGAGCACCTGGGTCATGGCCCACACCACCCAGTTCACCGCACCCGGATGGCGCTACCTGGACAGCTCCACGGGCTACCTCGGCGGCAACCGCAACAACGGCAGCTACGTCTCGCTGAAGTCGCCGACGAGCGCCGACTACAGCACCGTCATCGAGACGATGGATGCCGGCTCGGCGCAGGATCTCCAGTTCAGCGTCACCGGAGGGCTGTCGACCGGGACCGTGCACGTGTGGTCCACCAACGTCCGGTCGGGAAACCCGGCCGACCAGTTCGTCCGCCGCAACGACATCACCCCGTCCAACGGCTCGTTCTCGCTGACCGTTCAGCCGGGCTACGTCTACAGCATCACCACGACCACCGGACAGGGCAAGGGCACCGCGACCAGTCCCGCCCAAGGCGCCTTGGCGCTGCCCTACAGCGATGACTTCGACGGTTACGCGACCGGGCGCGAGGCCAAGTACCTGTCGGATCATCAGGGCTCCTTCGAGGTGGCCCCGTGCGGTGGCGGCCGGACCGGTCAGTGCGTACGCCAGATGTCGGAACAGACGCCGATCTTCTGGACCGGGGGCCACGCGGAGCCGTTCACGCTGCTCGGTGACGTCAACTGGCGCAACTACACCGTCTCCTCCGACGTCCTGCTGGAGAAGAGCGGCTATGCGCAACTCGTCGGCCGCGCCGGCAACTACAACCATGACAATCCGCAGAGCCTCAACGCCTACTATCTGCGGGTCGCCGACAACGGCTCGTGGTCGATCCGCAGCAACAACACCAGCGGCAACCAGCGGACCCTGGCCAGTGGCACCACGACCGCCCTGGGCACCGGCCGCTGGCACAAGCTGGCCCTCACGCTCAACGGCGGCACCCTGACCGCTGCCCTCGACGGCGCCACGTTGGGCAGCGTCTCGGATTCCACCTGGGTCGCCGGCCAGGTCGGATACGCCACCGGTCAAGGTGTGACCGCCCAGTTCGACAACCTGACCATCACCCCGCTCGACGGCGGCACGAGCCCGACCGGCACGATCCGCGGCGCCGGGTCGAACCGGTGCCTGGACGTCAACGGGCAGAGCCAGGCCGACGGGACGGTCGTGCAGATCTGGGACTGCAACGGCGGCGCCAACCAGACCTGGACGGCGACGTCGAGCAATCAGCTGACCGTCTACGGCAACAAGTGCCTCGACGCACCCAGCACCTCCACCGGCGCCCGGGTCCGGATCTGGTCCTGCACCGGCGCCACCAATCAGCAGTGGCGGCTCAACGCCGACGGCACCATCACCGGCGTCCAGTCCGGTCTGTGCCTGGACGTGACCGGCGCCGGGACGGCCAACGGCACGGCCGTCGCCTTGTGGACCTGCAACGGCGGAAGCAACCAGAGATGGACCAGGTCGTGACCATGATGTCTCTCGCGAAGACCCTGCTGGCGGCCACCGTGGTCGTCGCCGCCAGCACGACGGTCGCCGCCGTCACCGGGCAGGCCGCCGAGGCCGCGGTGCAGGCCACCTACTACGTCGCTCCGGACGGCAACGACAGCAATGCCGGAACGATCACCGCACCGTTCCGGACCGTGCAACACGCGCGGGACGTCGTCCGCACGGTGAACACGGCCATGACCGGTGACATCAACGTCTATCTCCGCGGCGGCAGCTACCCGGTGAGCAGCACGATCGAGTTCGGGCCGGGTGACTCCGGCACCGGCGGCCACCGGGTGGTCTACGCCGCCTACCCGAACGAGACGCCGGTGCTCGAGGGTGGCGTCCAGGTGACCGGGTGGACCCAGCAGAGCGGCAACATCTGGAAGGCCCCGCTCAACCGCTCCGGCAAACTCCGGGCTCTGTACGTCAACGACAAGCGGGCGTTCATGGCCGCGAAAACGATCAACTCGGCGGGCTGTCAAGGCACCTACACCATCACTGCCGGGCAGGCGGACTGGGCGTGGGAGTCGGGGTCGCAGTGCGCCGGCGCCAAGTACAGCGCGTCGGACTTCCCGGCCATCGCCACCAACCAGGACGACATCGAGATCGAGACGTCGACCACCTGGACCTCGGCCATCGTGGGAGTGCGCCAGGTGACCACCGACGGTGGCAACCGGGTCGCGGTGTTCCAGCAGCCCGGCGCGGCGATCGCACAAGGGGCGTACAACGGCAACGCGCAGGTCGGCGGCGTCCACAAGGTGATGAACGCGTACGAGTTCCTGGACACACCGGGGGAGTTCTACTTCGACAAGTCCAGCCGGACGCTCTACTACTACAAGAGCGATGCCGAGAACATGGCGGCCGCGACGGTCTTCGCACCCGACAACGTGACCACGCTGCTGCGGGTCGCCGGCACCACGACGAGCAACCACGCGCGCGGTCTCACCTTCTCCGGTCTCACGGTGCAGCACTCCGACTGGAACCTGACGAACGTGGCCGGTTCCGTCTACAAGCAGGCGCAACAGGGCAATCTCAGCGCCATCGCGTACGCGAAGCAGAACTTCCATGCCTACTACTACCGCAACGTCGACACCACGCCCGCCGTCGTCCAGATCCAGAACGCCGACGGGATCCTGCTGCAGCGCAACCGGATCCAGCACACCGGGGCCGACGGCATCAGCATGGTCAACGACGTGCAGAACAGCCAGCTGACCGGCAACTACACCAACGACATCGCCGGATCGGCGATCTCCGTCGGCCACCCCCAGCACGTCTTCATCGGCGACGCCGGGTCGAGCAGCCGCGAGAAGTTCCCGGCCCAGGTGGAGGGACTCCCGAAGAACATCGAGATCAAGAACAATTTCCTGTACGACAGTGCTGTGCTCTTCAACGGGCACAGCCCCATCTCGGCCTACTTCGCCGACACGCTGACGATCCAGCACAACCGGATCGAGAAGGCACCCTGGGCCGGCATCACGCTCGGCTGGGGCTGGTGGAACTTCGACGGGTCGTCGGGGTCCGTCGCCCCCAACCGGCCGACCACCTCGGCCCGCAACAACACCATCAGCTACAACCAGATCGTCGACACGGTGCAGCGGCTGGGTGACACGGCCCCCATCTACACCCTCGGCAGCCAGCCGGGAACCACCATCACCGACAACTATCTGCAGGGTGTGCCGGCCGGCCACAAGTACGGCCTCCATCCGGACGAGGGCTCGGCGTACCTCACCTTCCGCGACAACGTGCTGAGTGTGGACAAGAACGTCACCTGGCTGATCAACTCGGACGACTTCGGCCGCAAGCACGACCTGAACATCACGAACACGTACGGGCCGGTCAACAAGGTCTCCAACAAGAACCTGCCCAACAGCACGGTCCAGGACATCCTGGTGTCCTCCGACTACGTCTGGCCGGCGGCCGCCTACGGCATCGCCGTGAATTCCGGGCTGGAGGACGCGTTCCGGGACATCGTCCCGCCGGCCCGTCTCTCGCTGCCCGATCACGTCCTGCCGGCCAGCACGTACACCGGTAGCGGGACCTCGACGATCCCGGTCCGCAGCGCCGGCGACCCGGGCCGGAGCATCTGGCTGGCCCCCTCCGGCACGACGAACTTCGTCGCCGGACCGACGATGACGAGCGCCGGCGGCACCGCCACCTCGATCGCGGTTCCGTCGTCACCGGGCGACTACCGGCTCTTCGTCCTGGACGCCGGAGGCAACCGATCGGCCGAGTCCACGTCGATCGTCCGCCGGCAGGGCGGCGGCAGCCAGCAGAGCGGGCAGATCGTGGGCGGCCAGTCCGGGCGGTGCGTCGACGTGCCCAACGCCACGACCGCCAACGGCACCCAGGTGCAGCTGTGGGACTGCGACGGCAGCGCGAAGCAGCGGTGGTCCTACACCGGGAGCAAACAGCTGATGGTGTACGGGAACAAGTGCCTGGACGCCTCGGGGAACGGCACGACCAACGGCACCGCGGTGATCATCTGGGACTGCCACGGCGCCGTCAACCAGCAGTGGAACGTCAACGCCGACGGATCCATCACCGGTGTCCAGTCCGGCCTGTGCGTCGACGCGAACAACGCCGGCACCGCGAACGGGACCAAGCTGATCCTCTGGTCCTGCAACGGCGGCGCGAACCAGAGATGGGCCATGACCTGAGCCCGGCTGCGCCTCAGGTGCCGGACGGAGATCTGAGGCGCAGCCGCCGGGGGACGGCTGTCACCGTCCCAGCCACCCGCCGTCCACCGGGAGGACGACTCCTGAGACGTAGTCGGACGCCGCCGAGCTGAGGAAGACGGTGGCCCCGGCGATGTCGTCACTCCGCCCCCAGCGACCGGCCGGGATGCGCTCCAGATGGACCGCGACCGGCCGGGATCCTCCCGCAATGCCGCAGTGTTGTCGGTGGCGATGCAACGGGGGCGATGGCATTGACGTTCACGCCCTGGCCGGGCCACTCGTTGGCCAGCGCCCGGGTGAGCCCGCGGCACGATCGGCGAAGTCGACGGCGTGGGCCTCGAAGGAGCGGCCCCGGGCGCGTACGGCCGCCGCGACTCGTCGTCGGGGCACAGGTGCGCGCTCACGCCGATGATGTCCGCGCCGGCGGTGGCGAGCGCCTCGGCCATGGCGCGGCCGATCCCACGGCGGGCGCCGGTGACAACAGCGAGCCGCCCGTTCAGATCGAACGATCCGCTCATGCCGGCTCCTGCCCCGCCACGTCCACCAGGATCTTCATCGCCCGGCCGGCCGCCAGGTCGGCCATGGCGCCGGCGGTGTCCTCGAGCGGCACGACACCGGTGATCAGCTCCTGTGCGGGGATGACGCCCCGGTCCAGCAGGTCGATCGCGCGCTCGAAGTCGGATCGCTGGTACACCCGCGCGCCGAGCAGGCGCAGCTCGCGCCAGAAGACCCTTTGCAGGTCGATCTCCCGGGGGACCGCGTGGATGGCGACGACGACGATCGTGCCCCGCACCTTGGCCAGAGCCGTGGCCGCGCGCACCGCGGCGGCGGCGCCGGAGACTTCGAAGACCACGTCGGCGCCGGCTCCGCCGGTCCGGCGTTCGACCTCGGCGGCGAAGCCGGTGCCGGACGGGTCCCGGACGTCGAACCCGAGGGAGGCGACCAGATCGCGGCGTTCGGCGTCGATCTCGGCCACCAGGACCCGGGCCCCCGCGTGGCGGGCCACGACGGCGATGAGCACGCCGATCGGGCCGCCGCCGAGGACGACGACCTGATCGTCGATCTGCAGCTCGGCTCGGCGCACGTCGTGCACCGCGACGGCGACGGGCTCGACGAGGGCGGCGGTGCGCAGGTCCAGCCGGGCGGGCAGCGGCAGCACGATCGAGGCCGGCACGTTCCAGCGTTGCTGCAGGGCCCCGGGGGAGTCGATGCCGACGAACGTCAGGTTCTGGCAGATGTGCTGATGGCCGGCCAGGCAGGCGGCACACGTGCCGTCCCAGAGCAACGGCATCACGGTGACCCGGTCACCGGTCGCCCAGCCGGTCACGCCCGGTCCGACGGCGGCGACCGTGCCCGAGGCCTCGTGACCGAAGATCAAGGGAGTGCGCACCCGGGCGTCCATGTTCCCGTGCGTGATGTGCAGGTCGGTGCCGCACAGACCGCAGTAGGCCACGGCTATCTGTACCTCGCCGGGGGCCGGGGCCGGCACCTCCACCGATACCGTCCGCAGGCTGCCCGCTCCTTGGTACGCCGCGCCTTTCATGGCTCGCCACCTCGCCCTCATGGGATCCTGCCGGACCCTTGCAGACATCATACGTATGCCCTTATATTTCGGCTCCATGAACGTGGCGTCAATATGGATGATCAAAAAAGGACTACGACATGGTTCGATTCACCAGCGCCCGTAAACTCCGCTCCCGGCTGGCCATCCTTGGCGGCGCCGTCCTGTTCACCGTCGCCCTCACCGGCTGCGGGGGCGGGGGTGGGGGTGGGACCGATCCCGGCACCGGCGAGTACGGATTTCCCCAGGTTGCCCAGGACGACAAGGCCTCCATCACGGTGTGGGTGGACGCCGACCGTACGAAGGCCGCGGATGCCTTCCAGAAGGCCAACCCCGGCGTACCGATCCAGGTCGTCACCTACGACGGGTCGGCCAACGGCTCCAATTCCTTCCGGACGAAGATCCAGCTGTTCGACCGCGCCGGAAGCGGCTGGCCCGACGTGGTGTTCTCCAGCCAGAACAACGACGCCGCCTGGGCCAGCCAGAAGAGCAACGGCAAGCAGGCCTACGCCGCCGTGCTCAGCGACGGGCTGGTCGCGAAGGACACCCTCGACAAGTTCACGGCGGGTGCCCTGAACCCGTGCACCGTCGACGGCAAGGTGTACTGCCTGCGCAACGACCTGGCCCAGGCCGTGCTCTGGTACAACAAGGCGCTGCTCGACCAGTTCGGCTACCGGGTCCCCACCACCTGGGAGGAGTACCAGGCCCTCGGGGAGAAGGTCGCCCGCGAGCACCCCGGCTACATCGTCGGCACGGTGGGCGACGCCTGGACACCCGAGGTCTACTTCTGGGCCAGCAAGTGCCAGGCCAACGGCATCACCGGGCCCAAGGACGTCACCGTCGACACCGGCACCCCGCAGTGCCGGCGGGCCGCCACCATGCTCGACACCCTGATCAAGAACGGGACCACGCCGAACGTCAGCGTGTTCACCCCGGAGTTCGTCCAGAAGTACTCCGGCAAGGTTCTCACCATGCCCGGACCGGCCTGGTACGCGGGCGCCATCTTCAACAACCCGCAGTCCCTCAACGTCCCCAAGGGTCAACTCGGCGTGGCCGCCCCACCGGCCTGGCAGGGCGAGCAGGCCGTCACGGGCAACGTCGGCGGCGGCACCTGGTTCGTCAGCAGCCACTCGAAGAACCTCAAGGCCGCCGAGAGCTTCGTCCGATTCGTCACCACGGCCGACCAGTACCAGGTCGAGGTCGCTCCCGGCTACCCGGCCTACGCGCCCGCCGCGGAGAAGTGGGTGCAGAAACAGCAGACGAGCGGCTACTACGCCTCGGACCTGCAGGCCGTCGCCGAGGCCGGCACGTCGATCTGGGACGGCTGGGGATCCGGCATCTTCAGTCAGGAGGCCATCTGGGCCAAGACGATGACCCCCGCCATCGCGAACGGCAAGAGCCTGGTGTCGCTGCTGCCCGAGTGGCAGACCGCGATCAAGAACCAGGCACAGGTCGCCGGTTACACGGTCAAATGACGATCGTCGGCGAGACCGCCCCGGTGGCGGCCCCGGCGAGGCGGGCGGCCCGCAAGCCGCCCGCCTCCCGCGGCAGCGCGATGAGCTACGGCTTCATCTCCCTCTACGTGCTGTTGACGCTGGCCTTCGGCGTCCTGCCCGCGGTCTACGCCCTGGTTCTGGCGTTCACCGACGGCGAGGGCCGTTTCGCCGGGCTGGCCAACTTCGCCACGGTCGTCGGCGACTTCCGCTTCTGGCCGGCCGTGACGCACGTGGCGCTCTATCTCGTCATCTGGTTGGTCGCGCTGGTCGTTTTCGTGACCCTGCTGGCGATCGTCGTGCACGCGATCAGGGTCAGGTGGCTCAGCCGTACGCTGCGACTGGTCTTCTACCTGCCCGGCGCCCTCGCCGGCGCCTCCAGCGTGCTGCTGTGGCTGTTCGTGCTCGATCCGGCCGCCAGTCCGGTGAGCGGTCTGCTCTCCGCGCTCGGCTTCGACAGTTTCGTGCAGGTCATCGCGCCCGGAAATCTGCCGGTGGTCTTCACCGTCGTGGCCTTCTGGACCGGGGCCGGCGGCTGGATCGTGATCATGTACGGCGCCCTCAACAACATCAGCGCCGAGGTGATCGAGGCGGCGCGGGTCGATGGTGCCAACGCCGCTCAGATCGCGTGGCGCATACAGCTGCCGATGCTGCGCAAGTGGATCTCGTACATGGGCATCATGTCGCTGGCCGCCGGCACCCAGCTCTTCGTCGAGCCGCAGCTGCTGTCGCAGGCCAGCAATGCCGTCGTCCCGAACGACTACTCGCTCAACCAGCTCGCCTACCAGTACGCGTTCCAGCAGAACGACTTCAACGGAGCGGCGGCGATCTCCCTGCTGCTGCTCGTCATCGCCCTGGCGCTGTCCGCCGTCTTCGTGACGCGCGGCGGCCTGTTCGAGCGGGACTGAGCCCATGACGTCCGTGCACAGTGCCTCCCCCCGGTCACCCCGGCCCGGTCCGAGTGGCTGGAGCGGCAGGACGATCGCCGCGGTGATGGTGGCCGTGTTCGTCCTCTTCTTCGCCGTCCCCCTGGTCTGGCTGCTGCTCGCGACCACCAAGACCATGCGGGACCTGACTGTCGGCAATCCCTTCTCGTTCGGCAGCCTCGGCGACCTGGCCACCAATGTGGACCAGTTGTTCGCCTTCCAGGACGGGGCGGTCACCTCCTGGATCGGCAACTCCGCGCTGTACGCGCTCGGCGCGCTGGCCGTCACCCTGGTCGCCGGCATCCCGGCCGGTTACGCGCTGGCGCTGACCGAGTTCCGGTTCCGTCGATTACTGCTGGTGCTGACCCTGATCATTATGCTGATCCCCAACACGGCGCTGGTCCTGCCCATCTTCCTGGAACTCAACGCCGTCGGGTTGATCGGCAGCCCGATGTCGGTGATCCTGCCCATGTCGTTCTTCCCGTTCGGCGTGTACCTGACCTACATCTACTTCTCCACGAGCATCCCGCGCGACCTGCTCGCCGCCGCCCGCATCGACGGCTGCCGGGAGTTCCAGGTCTTCACCAGGATCGCGCTGCCGCTGGCCACGCCGATCGTCGCCCTGGTGGCCTTCTTCAGCTTCGTGCAGAACTGGAACAACTTCTTCCTGCCCTTCGTCATGCTGCCGTCCAGCGACGGGTACCCGGTTCAGGTCGGGCTGACCTCGCTGCTGGCCTCCACCCCGGCCTTCAACCCCAGCTCGGCCGGTGCCCAGTCCGTCCAGCTGCCGACCCTGGCCCTCGCCACCGTGGTGTCGGTCCTGCCGGTGCTCATCGTCTTCCTGGTGTCGCAGCGCTTCCTGGTCGCCGGGATGACCGCCGGCGGCACCAAGGAATGACCACCGCCTTTCGCGACAAGGAGCCGACATGAGAGTCACCGGCTATCGCAGCCTGCTGACCAGGCACGAGTGGGGCCGGCTGATCGGGGACGCCAACGGGGTGATGCCGGGTCACCAGACCGGCGTGCACGTGCTGATCCTCGAGACGGACGAGGGCATGGAAGGCGTCGGCGTCGGGGCTCACGGCGACATCGACCGCGTCTTCGGCGTCGTCGAGGGCCAGGACCCGCGCGCGGTCACCGCACTCTACGACCGCATGCTCGCGTGCGTGTTCAAGACCGGGCACGCCGGGTCGGCGTTCGGGGCCATCGGCGCGATCGACATGGCGCTGTGGGATCTGAAGGCCAAGGCCGCGGGTGAGCCGCTCTGGCGCACCCTCGGCGCACTGGACCGCTTCGTGCCCGGGTATGCCTCGGGGCTCGACATCGCGCTCGACGACGACGCGCTCGTCCGGCTCTACGAGCAGTACGCCGACCGCGGGTTCAGCTCGGCCAAACTGAAGGGTGGGCAGGACGTACGCCACGACCTGCGCCGGCTGCTCGCGGTGCGGGAGGTGCTGAGCCGCAACTCGGCCTACCCGGCGCTCATGCTGGACGCGAACGAGTCGTGGAACCGTACCCAGGCCGTCCGTTTCGTCACCGAGCTGGAGCGGACGATCGACCTGGCCTGGATCGAGGAGCCGGTGCGCCGCTGGGATGCCGGCGGGCTCGCGGCCGTGCGGCAGCACATCCGCGCGGGCGTGGCGACCGGGGAGAACCTGACCGGGCTCGAGCAGTACCGACCGTTGCTGGCCGCCGACGCCGTCGACATCGTCCAGGTCGGCAACGTCTGGGGCATCACGCACTTCCTGCGGACGGCGGCGGCGGCGCACCTGCATGATCTCCCGGTGAGCCCGGTGACCTACCACACCAATCCGGTGGCTCACGCCGCGGCCGCGATCCCGAACCATCTCGCCTTCGAGGTGCAGCACCTGACGGCGCCGGTCGGGCTCGTGATCGACCAGGAGATCATGGACGGTGGCATCGTCCTGGGCGACGAGCCGGGGATCGGCATCCGCGTCGACGAGGCCCACATCAACGCCGTCCGCGCGGCGAACCCGGTCGCCGAGTCGGGCGGGCCGCACGTTCGTCCGGTGCGAGCCGGCCTGCGACTCGCGCCCGGCCTGCCCGGGACGGCCGTGGGATCCGCCGCGACCCTGACGACAGGGACGCCGGCATGAGCCCGCGAACGCCGCAGCGGCACGCCGAGCAGCGGGCGCCCGGCGACGAGATCCGGCACCGGTCGTGAGCGACTTCGTCGACGCGCACGTCCACCTGTGGGATCGGGCCACCGACCCGCAGCCGTGGATCGAGCCGGACTCGATGGCGGCGATCGACCGGGACTTCGGCTCCGGCGACCTCGCCGAGATGCTCGACGCGACCGGTGCCGGCACGGCCGTGGTCGTCCAGAGCAGCAACAGCCCGGGCGAGACCCGCCGGTTGCTGGCCGACCCGGGGAACCGCATCGCTGCGGTCGTCGGCTGGATCGACCTCACCGCCGACGCCGGGGCGCAACTCGACCGCCTCGGCCCCGGAGCGCGGCAGCGGCTGGCCGGCATCCGTCATCTCGTCCATCTCGACCCCGATCCCGACTGGCTGAGCAGGCCCGCCGTCGGGCGCGGCCTCGACGTGCTCGCCGCCCGCGGCCTCTCCTTCGACCTGGTCGTGCGGTCCTGGCAACTGCCGCAGGCCGCCGCGGTCGCCACGGCGCATCCCGGCCTGTGTCTTGTGCTCGACCATCTCGGGGGCATCGCCGAGACCGACGACGAGCGGGGTTGGCAGCGCGGACTCCGGGCTCTCGCCGACCGGCCGAACGTGTACGCGAAGATCTCCGGCCTCGCCGGCCTGGTGCACGACCCGCACCGGCTGCGCCGGGTGACCGCCGTGGCTCTGGAGGCATTCGGCCCGGACCGGCTCATGTACGGCTCCGACTGGCCCCTGGCCCGGCTGAGCGCCGGACCGGTCGCCTGGCGGGCCGCGGTGGACGGTCTACTCGCCGGAGCGAGCCCGGCCGAGCGCCACGCGATCATGTCGGGCGTCGCCACCACCTGTTACGGGCTCGGCACGTGACCGCGATCGCGGACAGACTGTTCGGGCGGGCCAGATCGGCGCACGGCGTGCTCGGGTTCGGTGGCGCTCCTCTGGGCAACTTCGCCGCGGCGATGGACGACGAGCAGGCCGGCCGTACGCTGCGCCGGGCCTGGGCCGGCGGAATCCGCTATTTCGACACTGCGCCGCACTACGGCCTCGGACTCTCCGAGCGCCGGATCGGTGCCGCCCTGCGGGACCGCCCCCGCGACGAGTTCGTGATCTCGACCAAGGCCGGCCGGTTGCTCGTGCCCCGCGACCGGCCTCTCGCCCAGGACGACGACGGGTTCGTGGTGCCCGGCACCCTGCGGCGGCAATGGGACTTCACCGTCACGGGAGTCGAACGCTCACTGCGCGAGAGCCTCGGCCGGCTCGCCCTCGACTCGGTCGACATCCTCTTCGCCCACGATCCCGATCAGGCCTGGGCCGGCGCCGCCCGGCAGGCGCTCGCGTCGCTGGCCCGGCTCAGATCCGCCGGGCTGGTGTCGGCCATCGGCATCGGGACCAACGCGACCGCGGGGCTCGAGGGCGTCATCCGCGACGGTCTGGTGGACGTGATCATGCTCGCCAACCGGTACTCCCTGCTGGACCAGGAGGCGCTCGGGTCGGTCCTCGAGCCGGCCCGGGAACACGGGGTCGCCGTCGTCGCCGCCGGTGTCTTCGCCACCGGACTGCTCTCGACCGCGCATCCGCGCCGTGACGCCACCTACGATTACCGGCCGGCGCCCGCCGGCGTGCTCGGGCGGGCCGGCCGGATGGCGGAGATCTGCGCCGATCACGGCGTCCCGCTCCCCGCCGCGGCCCTGGCCTTTCCGCTGCTGCATCCCGCGGTGGCCGCGGTCGCCGTCGGAATGCGCTCGCCGCACGAGGTCGACGAGGATCTGCGTCACCTCTGCACCGACGTCCCGGCCGCGCTCTGGCGGGATCTCGTCGCCGGCGGGTTCGTCCCCGCCGGCGCGGTAGGCCTCTGACCCGCGGTTTCCTGATCAGCGGCGCAGGCGGCCGGGATCCTCGGGGCCGCCCCGGCGGACCAGCCATGCCTCGGTGATGTGGGTGAACATCGCCTCCGCCGCACCGGCCGGGTCACCGGCCGCGATGCGTTCGCAGATCCGGCGGTGCCCCCGGTTCGACGCCACGCACAACGCCCGCTCCGTCTGGCCCATGTACCGAGCGGTGTTGACGACCTGGCTCTCCAGCGCCCGCACGACCGCCCGCGCGATCCGGTTGCCGGAGGCCCGCATGATCGTGTCATGGAAGGCGCGGTCCTGATCCCCGTAGGCCTGCGTGTCGTCCACCAGCGTGTCCATCGTGTCGACCAGATCCCGCAGCCGGTCGACGGTGTCCGAGTCGGCCACGCGCGCGGCCACGTTCGCCATGTCCGACTCCAGCAGCCGCCGGGTGACGACGAGATCGTCCAGGATGACCAGGCCGTCGTCCTGGGCGATGCTCGCGCTCAGGATCATCTCGTCGAGCATGTCCCACATAGCCGGGGCCGTGACGATCGTTCCCGCGCCCTGCCGAACCTGGACCAGGCCCTTCTCCTGCAGGATCTTCACCGCTTCGCGTACCACCGTGCGGCTCACGCCGAAGTTGTCACCCAGGACGGGCTCGGGAGGTAGCGCCGTCCCGGGTTGATGCACGCCGTCGACGATCCGTCCCACCAGCTCCGCGGTGACCGCCCGCACGAGGCTCGCCGGGCGGCGCACCCAGGCCGGGGCCGCGGGGACTGCCACTCCCGCCTCCGGTGCTCGATCCATGCGTCCTCCCCGTACTCCTGAGCGCTACCGTGATCGTAGTGCCAGTCGGGGGAGCCGCCACCGCCATACATCATACCTATGATGTATGGCGGTGACCTGGGCGACCCGGTCGTCCTGAGGTGGCTGCCGGTCAGCGCGAGCTGATCAGCAGCCCCGGCACGACCGTACGGCCGGTGCGGAACTCGGTGTAGGCCCACTGCTCCTGGTCCGGCTGCGGGCCGACCGGGTTCACGGTGACCTGTCCCGATCCGCCCCGGGTGACCTCCGGCGGCGCGGTGATCGTCGCGTTGCGGCGGTTGCCGTCGGCCGCGACCGTTGTCACGCCGAGCCGGTAGGGCACCTCAGCGGTGTCCGTCGACTGCGCGTGCACGTACGCCAGGTATACGCCCGGCTCCGGGAAGAACCGTGCGATCCGCTCGTTGCTGTGCCAGAACGCCCAGCTGCGCTCGACCATTTTGCCGTCCTTGTAGAGATACAGGTCGAGGTTCTTGTTCGGGTCGTCCGAGGCGGTCTGCACGATCAGGCCCGCCGTTCCGCTCGGCACCACGATCCGGGTGCCCTGCGTCCCGACGCCACCGGGGAAGAACGATCCACCGGTCACGGTCGTGCTGAGCTGCTTGTCCGTCCAGGTCACCGGGGTGTATCCGGTGGTCCGCGCGGCCAGCGGCCCGGTGAATCCGGGCTCCAGGTAGCCCTGCCCGAGCCCGCCGACCCGGCCGAACTCGAGGCCGGTGTCGTCGTAGGGCCGCGGCGTGAGACCCCACGGCCGGGCCGCGACGGTGAGCCGCACGCGGTGCTGGGCGCCCGTGAGGATCAGCGAGCCGGTGGTGTATCGGTCCCAGGTGGCCGTACCCCGCGCCAGCTTGAGCGTGACGGTCGCCGTGGCGCCCGGACGGACGGTGAAGGTCTCGGGGGTGATGGTGACGTCCATGCCGGACAGGCCCTCGACGCGCGCCCGGTAGGTCTCGGTGCGCCCGCCGACATTGGTGAAGCTGCGCTTGACGACCACGGGGTGCAGACCGTCGTACTCCCGCAGCGCGATCGAGGGCAGGTTGAGCTCCTTGCCGTCCGGCGTCGCGGCCGAGGCGAAGGCGGTCAGCGAGGCCGCGGTCGGCTCGGCCACCAGACCGGGGTCGGTGGCGCGGGAGACGAGCGGCAGACCCGAGCCCTGCCGCAGCGGGCTGCTGGTCCCCTTCGTGTCGCCCGCCGTGGTCCGCAACGCCGAGGCCACCGCGCCCGGCGACCAGCCGGGGTGCTGGGCGCGCAGGATCGCGGCCATGCCGGCCACGTGCGGCGCGGCCATCGAGGTGCCGGAGTAGGCGTCGAAGAGCCGCCCACCGGCCATCGGCGACACCGCCGCGACCACGTCGACGCCGTCCGCCACGAGGTCGGGTTTCTGCAGCCCGGTGTGCATCTGGTCCGGCCCGTACGAGGAGAGCCCGGCCACGCTCGGCAGCCCGGCCACGCTCGAGGTGTCACCGCCGGTCGTCAGGGTCGCCGTGCCGTCGTCCCGGTGCGCCCACAGGTAGTTGAAGATCTGCCCGGCCTGCTCGGTGCTCCACAGGTACACCGCGGGGAAGTCGTAGATGACGTTGAGGCGTACGTTTCCGGCCGTCTGGAAGAGCACGACTCCTGCGCCGCCCTTGGCCTTGACCTCCTCGACGGCTCCGGCCGCGCTGTCGAAGTCACAGGCGACGATCTTGCCCTTGATCTTCGCGGCGTCGAGGCTGCCGCCCAGGCAGAACTGGGCGCCGTCCTCGGTCGAGCCGGCCCGGTCGGCGAAGACGATCGGGGTCCGGCCCCGCGCGGGCAGCACGTCCATCGAGGCGCCGACGATCTTCGTGCCGTCGCCGAGGCGTACGGTCGCCTCGTTGGCTCGTTCGACCGCGGCGCCCACGGTGGTGACCCACGGCTCGGCGTTGCTGATCATGCCGGACATGCCGTCGTTGCCGGCCGACGCGGCCACGAAGACGCCGGCCAGGTAGGCGTTGAGGAACGCGTTGCCGATCGGACTGTTGGGCTGGTAATCGCCCATCGCGTTGCCGATGGAGTAGTTGATGACGTCGACGCCGTCGGCGACCGCCGCGTCGATCGCCGCGATGATGTCGGCGTCGGTGCCGGAGCCGCCCCACAGAGCCTTGTAGACCGCGATCTGCGCGTCCGGCGCCACCCCCGAGATCTTGCCGAGGTCGCGGCCGAGCACCATCGCGTGCGCGACGGGCAGACCGGCCGCGGTCGACGCCGTGTGGGTGCCGTGACCCTGCATGTCGCGGGCGGAGAGGATCTCCCCGTCGGGCAGCCCTCCGGCCATCTCGATCCAGCCGTCCGCGAAGTAGCGGGCGCCGATGATCTTTCCGTTGCAGGCACTGGCCGGGAAGCCGTCGCCCACCTGGCAGGTGCCGTGCCAGCCCTTCGGCGCCGGCATGGTCGCCGCGAAGGACGCGCTCTCCGGCCAGATGCCGGTGTCGATGACCCCGACGACGACTCCGGACCCCTTGCCCGGCATCGGTGTGGTCTTCGGGCCGGTCGCTGCTGTCCTGCTCGGACTGCCGAGGGCCGCCGCGTCGGCCTTGACCACCTGCGCCTTGCTGACGGCGGCCACGCGCGGGTCCTCGGCCAGCGTCGTCGCCTGGGCACCGGTCAGCTTCGCGGTGAACCCGTTGAAGGCCGTCGTGTAGGTCTGCCGCGCCTTCACCCCGAGGTCGTCGAGCACGTCACGCTGGGCTTCGCTCAGATGTGCCCGGTATTTCTCCGCCGCGGCCGAGTGCGGCTGGAGCTCCTGCCCGGCCGCCGGCTCGGTGGCGGCAAGACCGGACTTCCCACCGGCGTACGAGGTGACGGGCGCCTCGCGCAGCCGGACCACGTACTGACCGTCGGTGAGGGCGGGGCTTGCGGTGTTCGGGCGAAGCGCGGCGCCGCCGGTGAGCGCCGCCGGAGTCCGTCCTTCGTGCAGAAGGCCCAGGTCGGGCAGTGGTGTGCCCGCCCGGGCCGGCGCCGGCCCACCCAGACCGACTGCGGTCAGGGTGAGAGAAAGAGTGAGTGCCGACAGCGCTCGAAGGCTCGTGGCCACGAGTCTCCTTCCCCAGTGGAGAGTCACTTGCATGGATGGCCACACCCAACCCTGAACCGGTTAAGAAACCGCAACAAGATCATTAAGATCGATGGAGCCGGCCGGGGCGTGCGCGAGGCGGACCCGCTGCCGGGGACCCTCTTCTTCGCCACTCGGGCGCATGTCGACGCGACCGGTCCGTCTCCGCCGACCACCCCGAGAACCTGCTGGGAATCATCGCGATCGATGCCAACGCAGCGCTCGACGACCTTGGCGATCATCAAGGACTGCGGCCACTTCCCGTGGGTGGAGCAGCCGGAGGCGTTCCGTGCGGCGTGTGCGGCCTGGTTCGAGGAGCGGAACGTCCCGCTCTCCTGACTGTCCGGCCGCGCGGCCGGCATGAACCCGCGGGGCGGGCGTCACCGACGCCCGCCCCGCGAACCGGATCGAGTGCTCGCCGCGGCGGCATCAGATCTGCTCGGCGCCGCCGTCGACGAAGATCTCAGCGCCGGTCATGAAGCTGGACTGCTCCGACACCAGGAAGAGCACCGCGTTGGCGATCTCCTCCGGGCGGCCGATCCGGTGTCGCCGCGGCCCGGAACGAGACGGAGGATCTGCTCGGCGCGAGCCGCGGCGACGGATTCGCCGGCATGATCCGTGATCGCTGTCATCCGGACATGTCGCTGATCCTGGGGGGTTCGCTCACCGGCGACGCGGGCGCGCTGCGGATGCTGGGAGACCACACCTACAGCGCCGGCGTCGGCCTGCGGTTGCGGGAGGTGACCGTCAGCCGGGACCTGATGATCTGGGAGACCGACTTCGTCAACCCGCCGGACGATCCCGAGCACTGCCCACCCGGCCTGATCTGGCTGCACAGCCTCCGGCGGGGCCGCACTCAGCGCCCCCGCCTGGCTTACCGTCTGGACGGCTCGCCCCGCGATCCGCGGTAACCGCGGTCCCGGAGCCGGCGAACCGCGGTCACCCGCAGGTCCGCCTTGGCGGCGGAACCGGCCGAGCCGAGGACCCGGCCGCCGGCCGTCGCCCAGCCGCCGGCTCCGACCGTGGGCCGCCGCCCAGCCGCTGGTCGCGGCCGGGGGCGGGGTCCGGCGCCGACCGGGGCGGCGGCGCGCCGGGGCGGAGCGGTGCTCCGCCGTACGGGAAAATGGTGTTGATTTTGATCTATCGGTAGCCGGCCGCGACGACGCTGGCCTGTACGGCGTTCTCGGTCGCGTCGGAGGGGTAACCGGCGACCATGGCGCCCTCGTAGAAGGTGCCGGCGCTCTGGTTGGTGTTGTCGATGCAGCAGTCGCCGCCGCTGCCGAGGATGATCGCGCCCTGCTTGCGCATCGGGCTGTAACCGCGCGGCAGTGCCCCGTCGTAGAGCGTGAACAGGTTGCCGGACTGGGCGTTGCTGCCCTTGATGGCGAATCGGGAGGTGCCGTTGTTCTTCAGCGTCGCGGTCACGAATTTGCTGGTGAACGCGCGCTGGTTGGAATTCCAGGCGCTGCTGCCGCCGGGGTAGAGGCCGTATTCGAGGTCCGCCTGCACCCACGGCCCGGTGCCTGAGCAGCCGCCGAACCAGCAGCTCGTCCCGAAGTAGATGGCATCCATGGCGCCGGCGCCGTCGGCGCGACGGGTGGTCTCACTGTTGCCGTAGTCGAAGCAGCAGCCGCTGTTGACGTGGGTTCCGCTGGTGACCATGTAGATGCCCTCGGGGGCGCTGCCGGTCGGGATGCCGGAAGCGGATCCGTTGCGCCAGTAGCTGTTGCCGGGGTTGATGTAGAGCGAGTACGCTTTGGCGCCGCCGACGGTGACCGTCTCGCGGGTGGCCCCGGCCGCCGTGTCGGCACCCCCGATCCCGCCCGGGCCCTGATAGCCGAGCTGGTTCCCGTGCCCGGACTGGTCATAGATGATCGTGATGACGCACGACGTGCCGGAGCAGAAGGCGTCCTGGCTTGCCGCGTTCGCCGCGCCGCCGCGGCCGAGCACGCCGATGTCGCGGGTGGTGTTGTCCGAGGAGCGTCGCACCTGGTAGAGCGCGCCGGTGTAGGCGGCGAACAGGGCGCGGGTGGTGCTGTGCGCGGCCATGCAGGGGGTGCCGCCCGCGGCGTAGATGTCGCAGGGCAGGTTCGTCGCCGGCGTCGAGGTGCTCGGCGACGGTGACGCGGAGGTGCTCGGCGACGGTGACGCGGAGGTGGAGGGGGACGGACTGCCGGTCGTGCCGTTGCAGGTGGTGCCGTTGAGAGCGAAGGAGGCCGGGGCCGGGTTGCCGCCGGTCCAGGTCCCGTTGAAGCCGAAGGAGACGCTGCCGCCGCCGGCGATCGTGCCGTTGTAGCTCGCGTTCGACACGCTCACCTGGGAACCGGACTGGCTCACCGTCCCGTTCCACAGCTGCGAGACGCTCTGCCCGGCGGTGAAGGACCAGGTCAGGGTCCAGTTCGCGATCGGGTCGCCGAGATTGGTGACGGTGACGCCGGCGGTGAAGCCGCCTTGCCAGGAGGACGACACGGCGTAGGCCACCGAACATCCCGTGGCCGCTGACGCCGGTGACGCGGCGGCGACGACCATCGAGGCCAGCAGGACACCGGCGGACAGTACCGCGGTGGTGGATCCGGGTTTTCTCATAACCTCTCCTGAATTCGGCATCCGGGAGCGCTCCCACGGAAGATTTCCTCAGAAAATTAGTTCAGTAAAAGATTGATGTCAATGTTAAGCGAATATTTCGCTCTCGAGTGACTGGGGCCATGAGCAGTCAATTCGTGACCCAATGGCGGAGAAGAGGGGGATCAGAAAAGTGTTATGTGTGGCGTCTCTGCCGAGTCGGAGGACGTTCCTTCGGCCAGGCTGAATCGTATTCTGAAATAGAACCTTCGCGGGCCGCCGGGCCGGCGGTTCCCCGGTCCTCCGGGGAAAGCCCACGCGACCCGGGTCCGCGTTGTTCAGGGTGCGAGGAAAGTCAACTAGGATCGACCGGAGCCAGGCCGGCATTCGGTGCCCTGGTGACTGGTGCGAGTGGAGGGGTCCAGGCCATGCCGTCACCCGCCCGGTCCCGGCCGCCGACCCTCGACGAGGTCGCCGAGCGTGCCGGGGTGTCCCGCACCGTCGTCTCTCGCGTGATCAACAACGGGCCGCACGTGAGCCCGGCCAAGCGCGAAGCGGTGGAGAAGGCGATCCGCGAGCTCCGCTTCACCCCCAACCGGGCCGCGAGGGCTCTGGTCACCCGCCAGACGGGGGTGGTGGTCCTGGCGGTCTCCGGCGAGGGGCCGGAGGTGTTCGGGGACCCGTTCTTCGCGCAGATCATCGTCGGCGCATCCACCGCGCTGGAGAAGACCGAACTGCATCTCATGCTCAGCCTGGCCACGCCCGTCCACGGGCGGCAGCGGCTGAAGGCCTTCCTGCAGACCCGGGGCGCCGACGGGGTGATGCTGGTCGCGATGCGTGGCGACGATCCGCTCATCGACATCGCCGCCCAGTCCGGGTTGCCGACCGTTTTCGTGGGACTACCGATCCACGGCACGCCGCCCTTCTACGTCGACGTGGACAACGCCGGTGGATCGCGGGCGGCGACCGAGCATCTGCTCCGCAACGGCCGCCGCCGAATCGCCATGATCACCGGACCGGAGGACACCGCCGTCGGCCGGGAGCGCCGCCGCGGCTACACCGAGGCGTTGCTGCTGGCGGGCTCCGGGCCGTACGCCGTGCAGCCGGGTGACTTCCTGGAGAAGGGTGGGGCCGAGGCCATGCGCGCGCTGCTGAGTGCGTACCCGGATCTCGACGCGGTGGTCGCCGCCAACGACAACATGGCGGCCGGCGCCCTGCGGGTGTTGCGGGAAGCGGGCCGTGCGGTCCCCGGTGACGTGGCGGTGGTCGGCTTCGACGATCTGCCCGTCGCGGTGCACACCGATCCGAAGCTCACCACCGTCCATCAGCCGGTGCAGGCCCTGGGCCGGGAGGCCGCCCGCATGCTCATCGACCTGCTGGACGGCGCCCGGCCGGAACCGTTCATCCTGCCGACGAGAATGGTGGTGCGGGAATCCGCCTGAGCGCGATCCGGGCCAGCTCGTGGCCCCGGCCGTTCATGTACCGGCGGTGCACCCAGGAGGTGAACGCGGTCAGCGCGGCCGGTGACGACGCCGGTGACCACGCCTCCTCCTTCGTCACATCGAAGTAGGTGAGCAGTTTCAGTTCCGGGAACGCCCCCGCGGCGAGCGTCGCGTCGAGGTCTCGCAACCACCGCGCCTTGTCGCCGCCGTCCTCGGACGACGCGAACTCCCCGAGCATCACCGGCCGGTGCGGCGCGACCGCACGAGCCTTCGCGTACGCGGCGGTGAAAGTCGCGTCGAACCCGGCCCAATGGTCGCCGGTCGGATCCCAGGACGGGCCGAATCCCCAGTTGTAGCCGTCGATGCCCACCCAGTCGACGTAGTCGTCGCCGGGGTACGCGGCCGCGGGATCGTTGTAGGCCTCGTCCGGCGCGGAGCCGTTGTTGAACGCCCACACCCACTGAACGTTGCATGCCCCGGCCGCCTCCGCCACGTCGTGGACGTGCCGGTACGCCCGCACGTAGCGCGACGGGTCGGCGTCGTTGTTGGCGATGCCCCAGGGATACCAGTTGCCGTTGAACTCGTGTCCCCAGCGGACCAGAATCGGCCGCCCCACGGCGGCGAATTCCCTGGCCCGTGCGGTGATGTAGCCGTCCCAGGCGCCGTCGATGATGTCCTGCAGACGGATCTGAGCCGGATCGTTCGGTCCCAGAGCGGTGTTCCACGGCTCCCAGGTGTAGTGCGGCATGATTCCGCGTCGCCACAGCATCTTCGCCTCGTTCACCGGGAACGCCGCGCCGGTCGCCCAGCTGTCGAACCACATCACGCTGGCCGGGGTGACGCCGTAGAGGGTGCTGACGTCGGCGGCGATCGCGGTCGGATCCTCCTCGCGGAAAACGCCGAGGTAGCGAGTCGTGCCCCGGGCGGCGTTCGCGCGACCGGGGTCGGACGCCACCGCGACCGCGGCGATCGCGGCTGACCCCAGCAATGTTCGCCTGCGCATAGTGTCTCCTCGTTTTGGAAGCGCTTCCGGTGTCAACGTATGACTGACGCTGATCTATGTAAAGAGAGATCATGAGCATGGTTCCCGGGAGCGTGGCGCAGGTGGTGATCGAGCAGGACAGATTGACAAAAGTCAACGGGGGGTTTCAGACTTTCCATCGACCTGTCCGGATGTCCTACTCCGGAAGCGCTTCCAAAAGCCCCCGGAAGAAGCGGAGTTCCCGTGCTCATCGCCCGATCCCGCGCCGCCGCCGCCGTCCTCGGCGTCGCCCTCGCACTCGCCGGCCCCGGCGCCGTACCGGACCAGGCGGCCATCGGTTCGAGCTTCACCGACAACTTCGACGGCTTCGACACCGGACGCTGGTACAAGGCCGACGGCTACAGCAACGGCGGCATGTTCAACGCCGGCTGGCGCGGCGACCACGTCACCGTCGGCGGAACCATGAACATCAACCTGGACAATCAGCCGTGCCCGAGCGGTTGCTCGGGCAAGCCCTACGCCTCCGGCGAGTACCGCACCACGAACCTGTACTCCTACGGCCGGTTCGAGGCCCGGCTGAAAGCGGTCAAGAACCCCGGCACCGTCACGTCGTTCTTCACCTACACCGGGCCGAGTGACGGCCAGCCCTGGGACGAGATCGACGTCGAGATCCTCGGCAAGAACACCAACCAGGTTCAGCTCAACTACTTCACCAACGGCACCGGCGGCCACGAGACCGTCATCAACCTGGGCTTCGACGCCTCCGCCGGGTACCACAACTACGCCTTCGAGTGGTGGAACCGGGGCACTGTCAACTGGTTCGTCGACGGGGTGCTGGTCCACCAGGAGAACGGGTCACGGGGGCCGCTTCCCACTCACCCGCAGCGCATCATGATGAATCTGTGGCCGGGCATCGGGGTCGACAGCTGGCTACAGCCGTTCACCTACCGGGGCCGGCAGACCGCGAGCTACGACTGGGCCAAGTACACCAGGTACTGAGCCCGGACCACGACGAGGCCAGGGGCCCGCGCCCGGCTGTGTCCCGTGCCTGCGCTGCACGCCACCCGTCGTCGTGACCTCCACCCGGATGTGGAGTCCGGCCGGCGCTGACCTCGGAACGGAGGCACGAGGGATGAAGCGCCGCCCGCCGCCGCGGCGGCGGGAGATCACGGCTGTGGTCCGGCCGGTAGGGTTTCGCGAGCCGTCCACCATGGATCACGGGAGTCGGGATGAGCGAGCGCGGTGGGGCCCTGCGTCCTGAGGACCCGGTGCACATCGGGGCGTACGAGCTGGTCGGCCGGCTCGGGGCCGGTGGCATGGGCGTGGTCTACGAGGCTCGGGGGATCGACGGGCAGTCGGTCGCGGTGAAGGTGGTGCACGCGGAGTACGCCGCCGACGGGGAGTTCCGGGCGCGGTTCCGGTCCGAGGTCGCCCGGGCCCGGCAGGTGCCGCCGTTCTGCACGGCCGCTGTGCTCGACGCCGACCCCGAGGCGGCGCGGCCGTACCTGGTGGTCGAGTTCGTCGACGGGCCGTCGCTGGCCGCGGAGGTGGCCCGGCGCGGGCCGCTGAGCGCGCCGAACCTGCACGGGCTGGCGATCGGCGTGGCCACCGCGCTGGCCGCGATCCACGAGGCCGGGGTCATCCACCGCGACCTCAAGCCGCAGAACGTGCTGCTCGCGCCGGGCAGTCCGAAAGTGATCGACTTCGGCATCGCCCGGGCGCTGGAGTCGGCGACCCAGCACACGCGAACCGGGGAGGTCGTCGGAACGGTCAACTACATGGCGCCGGAACGCTTCGGTGACCCGGACGTCCCCGTCACCCCGGCCGCGGACATCTTCGCCTGGGGCTGCGTGGTCGCGTACGCAAGTCAGGGTCGTCCGCCCTTCGACGCCGAGTCCGCGGTCGGCGTCTTCGGCCGGATCATGAACGGCAATCCGACCCTCGACGGACTGACCGGGGCGCTGCGGGTGCTGGTGCAGCGGGCCCTGTCGCCGGTACCGGAGCAGCGGCCGACGGCCCGGGAACTGGTCGAGGCACTGCTGGACCGAACCCAGGTCCATCCGGAACTGCGCGCCGCGGTCGACGGGATCATCAAGGTCCGCAAGCGGCGGCGAGGGGTCAGGACGCTCGTCGTGGTGCTGGCGCTGGCGCTCGCCGGGGGCCTCGGGTTCGCCCTGCGGCCCCGCAACGACGACGACGTCCCGAAGGACGACGTCACCAGGCTGGTCATGCCGAGTGGGACCCTCGAACTCTCCGACCCGCTGGTGGTCGAGGGCAAGTGGGAGCAGACGTCGGTGGAGGGCGACAAGACGTACTGTCGCTATGTCGATGATCGTTTGCAGGTGCAGAACCACTCCACCGGCGTGTGGCAGTGCCAGGGCGAACGCGTCGACCTCAAGGGCAGCTTCGCCGTCGAGGTCAGCGCCCGGATCGAGCGGGCCGGCAGTTGCCTGGGCGTGTGGTTCGCCGAGTCGAGGGAGCGGGTCTACCGGCTCGACGTGTGCGCGAATGCCTGGCGGGTGCAGGCCGAGAGTCAGGGAAACGGCGACACGCTGCCGGTGCACGAGTGGGCGTCCCCGGTGGCGGTTCCCGGCACGGAGTTGCGCCTGCAGGTGGCGGTGCAGGACGGCGTGCTCCGGGTCGGCCACGACGGCATTCTGATCGGTGAGCAGACGATGCCGGAGACGGACGTGACCGGCGGCGCCTTCGGCCTCGGCGTGATCAGCGACCAGTCCGACGCCCGAGTCTCCTTCAGCGATGTGGAAGCCTGGTCCGTCTGACCGGTTGTCGCGTCTCGTCCAACCCGGCCGTTCTCTCCCCGCGGCATCGCTGCCGGTGACGATCTTTCCCCGCGGGCACTGCGGGGAGCAGGCGGGCGCGATGAGGAAGCGTGTCGCCACAACGAGATGCTTGTACCAGAAGGCAGGCCGGTGATCGATCCGCCGCGGCCGAGCAACTGACCGCCGTGCTCGACGGTGACTCGCAAGGCTGGGCCGTGGCCCGGTCGGGGCTGTCGACTTGACCGACGGGTCGGTCACGGCGAGCATTGAGCTCGCGAACCGCGACCGATGTCTCCAGGCCGGCCTCGGCCGCCTGGCCGAGAAGGCAGGGCATGACGTTGCAGCAACACCCGGGCCCAGCGGCCACCGAGGGCGGGGAAGGCGCGGTCATCACCGGCCGGTGGGGAGGGGCGCCGGGCTGGTTCGCCACCGCTGACGCTGTCGGCGACGAGGTGGTACCACGGCTGGCGGATTGGTGCGCGGTGCACGTGCGTGTCTCCGCCGTACGAGCGTTGCGTGCCGGTGTGACAGTCGCTCTCGACGAGATCGTCGCGGCGCAGCCGGACGACGGCGAACTCCTCGAAATGATCACCCTGCGCCATCGTGACGCCGGACGTGAGCCGGTGGTCCGGCACTGGGCGGCCGAAGTGCCGGTCCGAGTCGGCGACAACTACGGCGCGGGTCGCGTCGCCGCCACCGGGGTGACACGCTACCTGCCGCACGTGCCGTCCGGGATGCTGCAGGCCGTGGTCACCGATCCTGAGCAGGCGAGCCAGCTCAGGTCGCTGGGCGTCTCCAGTTCGATCGTCGTGCCTCTGCGCACCTCGAGCGGGGTTCTCCTCGGCGCGATGACGCTGATCAGGGAGTTGGACTTCCACGAGCCGTTCGCGGAGTCCGACGTGCACACTGCCGAGGGCTTCGCCCGGCTGGCGGCCGACGCGCTGGACGCCTCCCGGGTCACCACCGTGACGACGGAATCGGCAACACCGCCACCGTGGCTTCGTGACAGCGTCAGCTGGCGCCCGGAGAACCCCGCTGCCGTCACGACGAGCACCGAGGGCCGCAACTGGGTGCGGATGACGCTCCCGGAGGTGCTGACCCGGACGCCTCGGCGCGAGTTCTACGACGACGTGGACCTGGTGGCGACCGAACTGATCAGTAACGCGGTACGCCACGGTGGTGGACTGTGCGAGGCGCAGTTGATCAACACCGGGGAACACCTGCGGGTGGTGGCCGCCGACGACGACCCGCGCAGCCCCGCGGTCAGGCCGCGCCACGAGGACCGGCCCAACGGGCGAGGCATGCACCTCATCCAGGCGCTGACCGATGCGTGGGGCGTCTACCGGCACCATGCCGAGCCCGGCAAGCGTGTCTGGGCCGACCTGCGTTTCAGCTGATCCGTCGGGCAGGCGCCGGTCACGGGACCGTGGGAGGAGGGAAACTCACCTCCACGCGGAGGCCGTCCCGGCCGGTGGAGGACGCCGCGATCGTGCCGTCGTGCGCCCTCGTGATCGACCGGGCGATCGCCAGCCCCAGCCCCGCACCGCCACTGTGGTCGATGCGAGCGGCCGTCCGCCGCCGGAACGGCTCGAACAGTGCCGACACCTCGTCCGGCGGGATGTCGTCGCCGGTGTTGACGATGATCAACGCAGGGGCGTCGCCCACCCGTACGTCGATGGTTCCTTCTTCCCGGTTGTATTTGACCGCGTTCTGGATCAGATTGCTGACCAGCCGCTCCAGCAGCACCTGCTCGCCGAGCACCACCCGCGGACGCAGCTGCGTCGTGATGGTGATCCCGGCTTCGGCCGCGCGTTTACGATGCGCGTCGACGACCGCCGCGGTGATCTCGTCGAGTCGCAGCGGCGTCGACGACATCAGCCCGCGGTCGCTCTCGCTGAGCACCAGCAGACCCTCGATCAGCCGCTCGTTGCGTTCATTGGTCTGCAACAACTGGGCGGTGAGCAGCTCGACCTGGTCGGCGCTGAGCGTGTGAGCCATGCTGACCTCGATGAGCGTCCGCTGGACGGCCAGCGGCGTGCGCAACTCGTGGGACGCGTCCGCGGCGAACCGGCGCTGCGCCTCGTAGCCGACCGCGATCCGGTCCATCATCTCGTCGATCGCGCGCCCGAGCCGCGCGAGTTCGCCGGAGCCGGGGCCGGGCCGCAGACGGTGACCGAGGTTCTGCGGGCCGACGTCGGAGATCAGCGGGACGATGTCCCGGACCGGCCGCAGGCACCAGCGGACCAGCGGCACGCACGCCGCGGCCAGGAGCAGCAGGAAGACCAGCCGGGTCAACACGTTCGGGATGCTGGGATGCCGGTAGAGCTGAATGCAGAGGTACGACGTGCTCTCACCCGGCGAATCCAGCGCCGGCGGGGAGCACGGGCCCGGTACGAAGTCCGACCACAGGTCGAGGAACCGGGCCGACACCCACGGCACGAACTGCGCCGCGATCAGAAGAAGAGCACCGACGAGCAGCATGCGCCGGCCGGGCGAGCCGAGGGTCATGAGCCCAGCCGGTATCCGACGCGGGGAATGGTGTGGATCAGCGGCGGGTCGCCGAGCTTGCGCCGCAGCGTCATGATCGTCACCCGGACGGTGTTGGTGAACGGGTCGGTGTGCTCGTCCCATGCCTGTTCGAGGAGGTCCTCGGCGCTGACGATGCGGCCGCCGGCCCGCATGAGCACGTGCAGGACGGCGAATTCCTTCGGCGACAGTGACAGCACCAGGCCGTCGCGGGCGGCGGTGTGCCGGGTCACGTCGAGGACCAGTCCGTCCCGCTCCAGCACCGGTGGCAGCGCGGTGGCCGACCGCCGGGACAGCGCCTGCAACCGGGCGACGAGCTCGGCGAAGGCGAAAGGTTTCGTCAAGTAGTCGTCGGCGCCCAGTCCCAGGCCTTCGACACGGTCGCGGATGCCGACGGCGGCGGTGAGCATCAGGACCCGGGTGCCGCTGTCCGAGCCGGCGATCATCCGGCACACGTCGTCACCGCTGCGTCCGGGCAGGTCCCGGTCGAGGACGGCGACGTCATACCGGTTGACGACGAGTTTCTCGGCGGCGGTGTCGCCGTCGTAGACCACGTCGACCGCCATCGAGAACCGTCGCAGCCCCTCGGCGATCGTGTCGGCCAGAATCCGCTCGTCCTCGGCGACAAGCACCCGCACGCCTTGCCCTCCTGTCGGTGATCCTCCGCCGGCCACAAACACTGCCCCGGCCTGGCCAGGACGTCCGCCGGGCAGCCTCGCAACCCCCGGATAAAAATTCCGTAAGCACGCGTCTGACAGCCCCTGAACATCCCGTTGCCGAGCATGAGCACACCTCGTCCCTTCGCCCGACCCGGTGGTGCCCTCTTGCTCCGTCCCCTGACGAACCTACTCACGATCGTGCTGATCGTGCTGGCCGGTGCTCAGCCCGCCGAGGCTGTCGCCTACGGCGAGGACGCTCCGGACGGCGACTACGCGTTCTCGGCCCGCCTGACCATGACCGGCATCCCGACCGAGGAGCGCGGCAGCCGGGACAGCTGGTGCTCAGGGGCTCTGATCGCACCGAAGTGGGTGATCACCGCCGGACATTGTTTCCGCGACGCCGACGGCGAACGGGTGAGCCGCACCGTCGCGGCGGAAACCACCGCCACCGTCGGACGCACCGACCTCGGGACCTCCGCCGGGCACGAGGTCCGTGTCGTCGGCGTCCGGCAGTCGGAGACCGCCGACGTCGCTCTCGCCGAGCTCGACGAACCGATCACCGACATCGCGCCCCTCAAGGTCGGCAGCACCGCGCCGGAACCGGGGGAGAAGGTCCGGCTGACCGGCTACGGGCTCTCCGGCACGGGCGATTCCACCCCGGAGCGGCTGCAGACCGGCCGGTTCGTCGTCGACCGGGTCGGCGACACCGTCCTGGAGATCTCCGGCCGCGCGCCGCGGCGGGACACCAGTGCCTGCCCGCACGACTCCGGCGGCCCGTACTTCCGGGAGAGCCCGCCGGTCCTGATCGCCGTGGTGAGCAGCGGCCCGACCTGCCCGCACGAGGGCCCCGACCTCAGCGCCCGCACCGACAACCTGGCGAACTGGATCACCGGGACGATCGACGACGGACCCACCTTCCCGGGGACCACGCCGGTGCGGGTCGCGGTGGGCGCGGCGCTGCTGTTCGTCCTGCTCGTGGCCGTGTTCCTGGCCCGGTCGCAGCATCGCGGCACCCGCCGCCGGGCGGCGAAAGCGGTCACCGGGGTCTGATCCGTTGCATGTGCCGGCGATGGGTGCGTGGCCACCCGGCGGGCCGCGATCGTCGGCGCGGGCTCGCGGTCGCCGCCGACATCCTGATCGGTTCCCTCAGCGCGGCGGCATCCTCGGCCGGCGTGCCGGGCAGCGCGAACTCGGCCTGGTTCATGCACCTCGCCCGTCCCACCGCCGCGCGGCGGCCGAGGCGAAGGATCTTTTCGCCGTACGGGAGAATGGGTCTTGATCGTGGTGGGAACGGAGCCGGGGCGGGAGGGTTCGTGGTGAGACGCCGGCTCGTCGGCCGCCTGCGTGACGGCGTCAGCGGGCTGAAGCACGTCGTCGGCGGGCTCGGGACGTCGGCGCTGGCGCTGGCGATCCTCGTCGGGATGGTCGTCGTGTTCGCCGCCTGCCTCGTCGGAATCGGACTGCTGGTGGTGCCGGGCATCCTGCGTGGCGTGCGATTCGCCGCTGATCAGGAACGGGCACGCCTGACCCGATGGGGACCCGCGCTGATCGGCCCGCCGCCGCTGCCGCCGACGATCCGGGAGGCGCTGCGGGACTCCGCCGTCCGGCGTGAGCTGGGCTGGACCGCCGTGCACGGGAGCGCCGGCTTCCTGCTGGGACTGCTCGGGATCTCGCTGCCGGTCTACGCGGTCGAGGACGTGACGTTCCCGCTCTGGTTCCGGGCGATCGACCCGTCGCTGGGCGCGCCGGGGATGTTCTGGTGGCGGGTCGACGAGCTCGGCGAGGCACTCGCAGTGCTGCTGGCCGGGGTGGTCTTCGCGGTGCTCGCGGTGCTGCTCACCCCGGGGATCGCGTGGCTGCAGGCGCTGCCCGGGCGCCGGTTGCTGGCACCCGCCGGAGATGTCGACCTGTCGCTGCGCGTCGCCGAGCTGACCGCCACCCGGGCCGCGGCTCTCGACGCGCACGCCGTGGAACTGCGGCGCATCGAACGATCCCTGCACGACGGCACGCAGAATCGCCTGGTCGCGCTGAACGTGCTGGTCGGAGCCGCGCGACGGGCTCTCGACCGGAACCCGGAGGCGGCCGCGGACATCCTGGACCGGGCGCAGGACGCGGCCGAACTCGCGCTCGCCGAGTTGCGGGCGGTGGTGCGTGGCATCCTGCCTCCGGTGCTCGACGACCGCGGGCTGGCGGGGGCGCTCGACGGGCTGGCTGCGGGCTGCGCGGTGCCGTGCCGGGTCGACGTGGAGGTGCCCGGGCGATGTGCGATCTCGGTCGAGGCGACCGCGTACTTCGTGGTGGCCGAGGCCCTGACGAATGTGGTCAAACACAGTCAGGCCAGGTCCGTCGAGGTGGTGGTCCGGCGGGCCGGGGACCGGCTGTCGGTGCGGATCACCGACGACGGGCACGGCGGCGCCGACGAGAGCGGTGGCTCCGGGCTCGCCGGGATGCGACGGCGGGTCGAGGCCTACGATGGCCGTTTCGTCCTGACCAGCCCGCCTGGTGGGCCGACGACGATGGACGTGGAGCTGCCGTGCGGATCCTGACCGCATCTCCGCTGGTAACCGTGCTGGATCCGGTGATCGAGGTGGAGCTGCCGTGCGGATCGTGATCGCCGAGGACGACGCCCTGCTGCGCGAAGGGCTGGCACTGCTCCTGCGGGCCGAGGGCCTGTCGGTGGTGGCGACCGCGGAGACGCCGGGCGCGTTCCTCACCGCGGTGGAAACCTTCCGGCCGGACGTCGCGATCGTCGACGTCCGGATGCCACCCACGCACACCGACGAGGGGATCGCCGCCGCGGTCGAGGCCCGCCGCCGGATTCCCGGCCTGGCGGTGCTGGTGCTGTCGGCGTACGTCGAGCCGGCCTTCGCCACCGATCTGCTCGCCCAGGGCTCGGCGAAACTGGGCTACCTGCTGAAGGAACGCGTCGGACGGGTCGAGGAGTTCCTCGACGCCCTGCACCGCGTCGCGGACGGCGGCACGGCGATGGACCCGGAGGTGATCGGGCAACTTCTCGCCCGCAGCCGCCCGGACAGCACGCTGTCGCGGCTCAGCCCCCGGGAGCGCGACGTGCTCGCGCTGATGGCCGAAGGTCTGGGCAACAGCGCGATCGCGGAGAAACTCGTCATCACGGAGGGCGCGGTCCACAAGCACATCCGCAGCATCTTTGCCAAGCTCGGACTGGCGCCCGACGACCGGGCCGACCGGCGGGTGACGGCGGTCCTGCGGTTCCTCGAGTCCGCGCGCTGAGCCCGCCACCGATCGAGGTACAGCCTGCTGTACCCGGGTTGACCAGGTGGCTTCATTTTCCCGGACGCCCGGAATGACCAGACTTCTCAGTGTGCGCAACGACCACAGCTCGCACAGGGAGAGGCACAGCAATGTCCGCGGTTCGTGTACAAGGACTCACCCGCATCTATTCGTCCGACGGTGAGCCGGTGACCGCCCTCGCCGGCGTGGACGCAGCGTTCGAGCGGGGCACCTTCACCGCGGTGATGGGCCCCTCCGGCTCCGGCAAGAGCACGTTGCTGCAGACGGCGGCCGGTCTCGACCGGCCGAGTTCGGGCACCGTCCGGATCGGCGGCACCGAACTGACGGAACTCTCCGAGACGAAGCTGACCGAGCTCCGGCGGGGACGCATCGGTTTCGTCTTCCAGGCGTTCAACCTGATCGGTGCGCTGACCGTCGAAGAAAACATCCTCCTGCCGCTCCGACTCTCCGGGACCCGCCCGGACCGGGCCTGGATCGGGCAGGTGATCGAGCGGGTCGGCCTGGGTCAGCGGCTCCGGCACCGGCCGTCGGCGCTCTCCGGCGGTCAGCAGCAGCGGGTGGCGATCGCCCGGGCTCTCGCCTCCCGGCCGGAGGTGATCTTCTGCGACGAGCCGACGGGGGCGCTCGACACCACCACGGCGGCGGACGTGCTCGCCCTGCTGCGCGGGATCGTCGACGAGCACGGCCAGACCGTCATCATGGTCACCCACGACCCGGTGGCGGCGTCGTACGCCGACCGCGTGATCGTCCTGGCCGACGGCCGGATCGTGCACGACCTCCCGCAGCCGGGCGCCGCGCGCATCGCCGAGCACCTGGCCGCTCTCGGCCGCCGCCCGGCCCCGGCCCGATCCGGCGGCGACGGGGATGCCGGCTCCGGCCCGGCTCGATCCGGCGGCGACGGGGATCCCGGCTTCGCTCCGGCTCGATCGGCCGGCAACGAGGATGCCGGCTTCGCCCCGGCCCGATCCACCGGCGACGAGAATGCCGGCTTCGGCCCGCTGAACCAGGGAGCCGCCCGATGACCTCGCTCGCTGTCCGCATGCTGCGCCACCGGCCCGGATCCTCGGTGGCGACCCTGCTGGCGCTCGTCCTGGGCGCGCTGATCCTGACCACGATGGGCGTCCTCGTCGAGTCCGGCCTGCGGTACCACCCGGGTCCCGTCCGCTACGCCGCCGCCGACCTCGTCGTCGCCCGGCCCGACACCACCTTCACCGGCAAGGAGTTCGACGGCGAGATCACCCGGAGCACCGTCGCCCTCCCGGAAGGCGGCACCGTGGCGGCCGAGCTGGCCACCCGGATCCGCGAGGTTCCGGGCGTCACCACCGTTGCGGTGGACGAAGGCATCCCGGTCCTCACCGGCACCGGTGCCCAGGTCTCGGGGCGAGGATGGGGGAGTGCGGTGCTGACCCCGTACCAGCTGGCGACCGGGCGGGCGCCGTCCGCCGACGACGAGGTGGTGCTCGATGCCGCCACGGCCGCCGGCGCCGGACCCGGTGACCAGGTGCGGTTGATCGTCGGCGGGACTCCGGGGACGTACCGGATGAGCGGTCTGGTGAAGGAAACCGGGACGGCGGCGATCTTCTTCACCGACGCCCGCGCCGCGGCCCTGGCCCCGCACCCCGGTGCGGTCAGCGCCATCGGCGTCTTCGCGGAACCCGGCGCCGACCTCGGGCAGTTGCGTTCCCGGATCACGGAAGTCGCCGGTGACGCGAAGGTTCTCACCCGATCCGGCAGCGGACTGGCGGAGAGCTCCACCGGCAAGGCCGCCGCCACCCTGTTGGTCCAGGTCGGCGCGTCCTTCGGCGGCTACGTCGTGCTGCTGGTCGTCTTCGTCGTCGCCGCCACGGTCGGACTTTCCGTGCGCCACCGCCGGCGCGACCTGGCCCTGGTCCGTGCGGTGGCCGCCACCCCCGGCCAGGTCCGCCGCATGATCATGGCCGAGTCCGCGCTGGTCGGCCTCGTCGCCGCGATCATCGGCGTTCCTTGCGGACTGGCCGCGGCCCGATGGCTCACCCACGAGCTCACCGATCGCGGCTTCGTTCCCGCGGGGTTCCCGATGGTCCCCGGCGCGATCGCCGCGGCGGCCGCCGCGGGCATCGTCCTGCTGTCCGCTGTGCTCGCCGGGCTCCTCGCCGCCCGCCGGGTCACCGGCATCAAACCCGCCGAAGCGCTCGGTGAAGCCGCCGCGGAACCCGGCACCGCAGGAAATCTCCGCCGGATCAGCGGCCTGATCGCGCTGGCGGCGGCAGGCGCGTCGGCCTTCGCCGCGGTGGCCGCCGGCGGCCAGACCGCGCTGGGCGCCGCGCTCGGCATGCTGTACCTGTTCGTCCTGGCCGTCTCCCTGCTCGCACCCTGGATCACCACCGCGGCGGCCCGCCTTCTCGCCCGTCCGCTGCGGACGGTCTTCGGCACCAGCGGCTACCTGGCCGCCGCCAACCTGCGCGCCAACGCTCGCGGCACCGCGACCGTGCTGACCTCGCTGGTGCTCGCGGTCGGCTTCGGCGGTTCCGTCTGGTTCCTGCAGGACAACCTGGAGCGGCAGGCCGTCGCGCAGAGCCGGGCCGGGCTGCGGGCCGAGAAAGCGCTGGTCGCTCCGGCCGGCCTGGCCCGGTCCGCGGTGGCCGAGGTCAGAGCGATTCCCGGTGTACGGGCGGCGACGCCCGTCCGTCACACGACGGTCGTGGCCGCGCTGATGGGCGACGGTGAGTCGATCGGCGCACGCGCCGTCGACCCGGCGACCGTCGACCGGACGCTCGACCTGGGGGTGACCGGAGGCAGCCTCGCCGATCTGAAGGACGGCACC
The DNA here is from genome assembly GCF_044388125.1 of Actinoplanes sp. NPDC020271. Taxonomy (NCBI): domain Bacteria; kingdom Bacillati; phylum Actinomycetota; class Actinomycetes; order Micromonosporales; family Micromonosporaceae; genus Actinoplanes; species Actinoplanes sp. NPDC020271. The sequence goes on along the minus strand of NZ_JBIRWQ010000015.1, from coordinate 75,667 downwards.
GCCGCCGTCTCCGCGACACAGGCATCCACGTTCAGCTGGGATCTCGGCGAGACCGTCGACCTGCGTCTCGGCGACGGCACCCCGACGAAGGTGAAAATCGTCGCCGTCTACCAGCGCGGGCTCGGTTTCGGGGACGTCGTCCTGCCGCTGTCCACGGTCGCCGGTCACACCGCCACGAACCTCGACGACGAGGTGCTGATCAGCGCGCCCGCCACGGCTGACGCCGCGTTGCGCCGGGTGGCCACCGCGCATCCCGGCAGCGCTCTTGTCGACACCGACGCACTGAGCGGCGGACTGGCGAAGGACCTCGCACTCAGCGCCTGGCTCAACCGCCTGCTGATCGCGGTGATGGTCGGCTACACGGTGGTGGCAGCGGCCAACACCATGGTCATGGCCGCGCTCGCCCGCCGCCGTGAGCTGGCGCTGCTGCGCCTGACCGGCGTCACCCGGCGCCAGGTGCGGCGGATGGTCAACGCGGAACAGGCGGGCCTGCTCGGCACCGCGGTGATTCTCGGCGGCGCGATCGCGGTGCTGACGCTGGGCAGCGTCGTCCGGGCGCTGACCGGAAACCCGGTGCCGTACCTCCCACCGCTGGGCGTGGCGATCGTTCTCGGCGGCACCGCGGTGCTCGCGCTCGCCACGACGGTGCTGCCGATCGCCCGGATGCTGCGAGTTCCGCCGGTCGAACACATCGGCATCAGAGAATGACGGTCACCGCGACGGAAATCTGCGTCGCCTGAGCGGCGGGCGGCCCGTGCTCCTGCGGGCCGCCCGTTCCCGCCGCCTTGACGGAGAGTTTCCTCAGCCGAGTCCGCGGAGGGAGATCTCGCGCATCTCCACCTTGCGGACCTTGCCGGTGACCGTCATCGGGAAGTCGTCGACGATGCGGACGTAACGCGGAATCTTGTAGTGGGCGAGCTTTCCCGAGCAGAAGGCACGCAGGCTCTCCGCGTCGAGCGGCTCGGTGCCGGGTCTCATCCGGATCCAGGCCATGACCTCCTCACCGTACTTCTCGTCGGGCACCCCGATCACCTGGACGTCGAGCACATCGCCGTGGGTGAGCACGAATTCCTCGACCTCCCGCGGGTAGATGTTCTCGCCACCGCGGATCACCAGGTCCTTGATGCGGCCGGTGATCCGCACATATCCGTCGGCATCCATCACCGCGACGTCGCCGGTGTGCATCCAGCCGTCCGCGTCGACCGCCTCGGCCGTCTTCTCCGGCTGCTCCCAGTAGCCGAGCATCACCGAGTAGCCGCGCGTGCACAGCTCGCCGGTGGTCCCGACCGGTGTGGTCGCACCGTCGGCGTCGACGATCTTCACCTCCAGGTGCGGCCCGGCCCGGCCGACCGTCGCCACGCGGCGTTCGAGGCTGTCGTCGGTGCGGGTCTGGCAGGAGACCGGGGAGGTCTCCGTCATGCCGTAGCAGATCGACACCCCGGCCATCCCCATCCGCTCGATGACCTGTTTCATCGTCTCCACCGGACAGGGTGAGCCGGCCATGATCCCGGTACGCAGGCTGGACAGGTCGAAGGAGTCGAAATCCGGGTGGTTGAGCATGGCGATGAACATCGTCGGCACGCCGTAGAGCGAGGTGCAACTCTCCTTGGCCACCGCCTCCAACGTCAGCCCGGGGTCGAAACCGGGTGCCGGGATCACCATGGTGGCGCCGTGGGTGGTCGCCCCCAGGTTGCCCATCACCATGCCGAAGCAGTGGTAGAACGGCACCGGGATGCAGATCCGATCGGCCTCGGTGTAGTCGATCAGCGCCCCGACGAGGTACCCGTTGTTCAGGATGTTGCGGTGCGACAGTGTCGCGCCCTTCGGGAAGCCGGTGGTCCCGGAGGTGTACTGGATGTTGATCGGGTCGTCCGGGCGCAGCGTCGCCTCGACGTCGTCGAGCACTGCCGGGTCGGCGGAGGTCTCCGTCAAGGCATCCCAGGACGCCTCACCGATGAGCACCACGTCCAGCAGCTCCGGGCATTCCGGCCGGACCCCGGCGATCATCGCCGCGTAGTCCGAGCCCTTGAAGGAGGATGCCGCCACCAAGGTGCGGATCCCGGACTGCTGCAGCACATAGCGCAGCTCGTGGCTGCGATAGGCCGGGTTGACGGTCACCAGGATCGCCCCGAGCCGGGCGGTCGCATACTGCGTGAGCACCCACTCGGCGCAGTTCGGGGCCCAGACCCCGACCCGGTCGCCCTTGGTCACGCCCAGCCGGCGCAGTCCCAGTGCCACCGCGTCCACCGAGGTCTTGAGCTGCGAATATGTCCACCGCCGGCCGGAGGTGCAGTCGACCAGGGCCTCCCGCTCGCCGTGCCGGGCCACCGTGGCCAGCAGATCGGCGCTGATGGTGCGCTCCAGCAGCGGCGGTTCGGCCGGTCCGGCACTGACGCTGAGTTCCACGGTGACCTCCCGGGCGTTGCGAATATGGCCCCGACCACATCCTGACCCGGATTCCCGGAAACCGGCAGGGCCGTTCCGGCCCGTCCGGGGTGCGGTTTCCCGAAATGGCCCTAGGTGGTGAACTCCCGGCGTACTCCGTGCCTCCCGGCCACCCAGTTGATGATCTTGGCTATGGTGGCGCGATGAACGTCGCCGTGGCCACCGAGCCGGTCCGCACCCGGCGCCCGGCACGGGCCGCGGTCGTGGCGCCGGTGACCGCGGCGGTGCTGCTCAGCGGCGCCATGGTGGCTCATCGATGGGTGCCCGGCTCGGCCGGTTCCGTCCTGGACAGCGCGCTGCCGTGGCTGGCCGCACCGGTTCTGGTGCTCGTCGCCGTCGCCGTTCTGGTGCGCCGGCCGGTGCTGGTTGCCGCGACGATGGTGCCGGTGCTCGTCTGGGCGCTGATGTTCGGTCCCGATCTGGCCGACCGGGCCGGCTCCGGCCCGCACGACCTGCGGGTCGCCTCGCTCAACCTGGGTGCCGCCACGGTGGAGCCCGCCCTGGACCCGCTGGTGTCCGCGGCGCCGGATCTGATCGTCCTGCAGGAAGTCACCGCCGCCAACCGTCCTGCGGTTGCCGCCCGCCTCGGCGACGCCTACCCGTTCCAGGCGAACGCGGGCACCGTCGCCGTGTTCAGCCGCCTGCCGTTGTCGGACACCGAGCCGGTCGACATCCAGATCGGCTGGACCAGGGCGTTGCGGACCACGGTGCGCACCGGTTCCGGACGGGTCCGGGTCTACGCCGTGCATCTGGCGTCGGCCCGGGCCGGTCGCACCGCCGAACGCAACCGGACGCTGACCGCCCTGGCCGGCGTGATCCACGCCGATCCTGCGCCGTGCCTGCTGCTCGCCGGCGATCTGAACACCGCCACCACCGACCGCCACTTCGACGTGCTGGCACCGCTGACCGACACGCAGAAGGAAGCCGGCGCCGGTTTCGGTTTCACCTGGCCGGCCCGCTTTCCGCTGGTACGCCCGGATCATTTGCTGCAACGCGGCATGACCACCCGCCGCGCCTGGGTCGTCGACGCGCCCGGCAGCGATCACCGGACGGTTCTCGCCGATCTCGGCAGCTGTGAGGCCTAGGTTCTGTCCCGCGGATCACGCGGGGCTGCGGCGTGGCCCGGCCGGCGCCTCGTCGGGACCCGCTTGGGGCCGCAACAACGACCAGACGATCTTCCCGCCGGGCGTCGTGGTCACTCCCCAGTGCGCGCTGGCCGCTGCGATCATGCGCAGGCCACGGCCCGTCCCCGGCGCCATGATCGCGCCGGTCACGGGTGGTCCGCCGGTGACCCGCGGGACTGCGCGGCTGCCGTCCTTCACCGCGATCCTCAGATACTGCCCGGTGTACGCCGCGATGACGTGGAAGTCCGTGCCGGCGTGCTGGATGGCGTTGTTCGCGAGCTCGGAGGCGACCAGCCGGGCCGGGTCCCGCAGGTGCGGCAGTTGCCAGCTCGCGCAGGCGCCACCGACCAGGGAGCGGGCGTGTCCGGCGCTCTCCGGTGCCGGTGGCAGTTTTTGCCGGACCCAGCGGGGCACGTGGGCGCGGACGGCGAGCATGGCGAGGTGATGGTCCTCGTAGAGCGCCACGTGGGACCGGAACCCGCCGAGCCCGCCGGCGACCTCCTCCGTGGCGCGGCAGAGCATCACGGGAACGCCCCAATGGGTCTGCGCCTCGTAGGTCACGGTGGCGAAGATGCCGAGGTGGGCCGGATCCGTGTGCCCGAACCAGGCCAGGTCGACGACGACCGCTGCCGGGCACTCGGCGGCCGCCTTGCTCACCGCGAGGTGCACGACGCCGATGCCGGCGAGGGTCAGATCACCCCGGAGGCGGACGGTGGTGACGCCGCTGTCCAGGTCGCGTTCGGTGGTCGTCGCTAAAGCGTGAGGGGCTCGTCGCACAACGTTATACCCAACGCTTGTCGGGTCCGGGACCGCAACCTCGTCACCCGTATCGGGGAACGGCACGGCGGTCATCGATGCGTTGACAGCCTCGTTACGGCAGTGTTTCAATCGGCGGCATACCCCTGTGAGCGATAACACATCACGGTCGTCACTGCGGCACTGATCGCTACCCCGGCGATGGCGGTTCTTTCCCTCGCGCGTCGAAATTCGGCCACCACGGAGATCATGCGCGGTTGTTAACGCTCACATCCACCCCCGTTCCCAGAAAGAGTCCCCATGGTGAAAGCAAGAAGCCTCGCAATCGCGGGCATCGTCGCCGCCGGCGTCCTGGTCAGCGCCGGTCCCGCGGACGCCGCCGGCACCGGCCCGTGCGACATCTACGCCTCCGGCGGCACCCCGTGCGTCGCCGCGCACAGCACCACCCGGGCGCTCTACGGCGCCTACACCGGCGCTCTCTACCAGGTGAAACGCAACTCCGACGGTGCCACCACCACCATCGCCCCGCTGACGGCGGGCGGTGTGGCCAACGCCGCCGCGCAGGACAGTTTCTGCGCCGGCACCACCTGCCTGATCACCGTCATCTACGACCAGTCCGGACGCGGCAACCACCTGACCCAGGCCCCGCCCGGCGGGTTCCAGGGACCGGACGTCAACGGCTACGACAACCTGGCCGGCGCCACGGGCGCCCCGGTCACGGTGGGCGGGAAGAAGGCGTACGGCGTCTGGATCTCGCCCGGCACCGGTTACCGCAACAACAACACCAACGGGATCGCCACCGGTGACGCCGCCGAGGGCATGTACGCCATCTTCGACGGCACCCACTACAACGGCGGCTGCTGTTTCGACTACGGCAACGCCGAGACCAACAGCCTCGACACCGGTAACGGCCACATGGAAGCGCTCTACTTCGGCACCAGCACCGGCTGGGGCACCGGCTCCGGCAGCGGCCCGTGGATCATGGCGGACCTGGAGAACGGCCTGTTCAGCGGCTACAACGCCGGCAACAACTCGGGCGACCCGACGATCACCCACCGGTTCCTCACCGCCACCCTCAAGGGCGGGCCGAACCAGTGGTCGATCCGCGGCGGCAACGCCCAGTCCGGCTCGCTGTCGACGTTCTACAGCGGCGTCCGGCCGAACAAGTCCGGCTACAACCCGATGCACAAGGAAGGTGCGATCATCCTCGGCATCGGCGGTGACAACAGCGTCAGCGCGCAGGGCACCTTCTACGAGGGCGTGATGACCTCCGGCTACCCGTCGGACGCCACCGAGAACGCCGTGCAGGCGAACATCACCGCCGCCGGTTACGCCACCACCTCGCCGGCCAGCGGCCCGGCGGTCACCGTGGGCTCGTCGGTGTCCCTGCGCGCCACCACGGCCTGCTGCACCACGCGGTACCTCGCGCACTCCGGCACCAGCGTCGCCACCCAGGTCGTCACGTCGTCGAGCGCGGCCACGCTGAAGGCGCAGGCATCCTTCACCGTCCGCGCCGGTCTGGCGAACAGCTCCTGCGTCTCCTTCGAGTCCAAGGACACGGCCGGAAGTTTCCTCCGGCACTCCGGATTCCAGCTCTACCTCAACGCCAACGACAACAGCACGCTGTTCAAGCAGGATGCCACCTTCTGCCCGCAGTCCGGACTCAACGGCCAGGGCAACGCGCTGCGCTCCTTCAACTATCCGACCCGCTACGTCCGGCACTACAACAACACCGGCTACGTCGCCAGCCAGGGCGGCGTCCACACCTTCGATGCGGCGAGCGCCTTCGCCGACGACGTCAGCTGGGTGGTCTCCGCCGGATGGACCTCCTGACCCGCTGACCTGCCTGCGCCGGGCGCCCCCGTCCGCCCGGCGCAGGATCGGACTCGGACCCGGGCGCGTACATCAGGAGCGCCGGCGTGCCGACACCGGCGACGGGCGACGCGGCGGCGGCCTGCGCGGGAAGGGAACGGCGGCGTGGGTGGGCGGGCGCCGGTGGGCGGGTGCCGGCGAGAACGGCGACCCGTTCGTGGAGCCGTGCGGTAACGAAGGGCGACCCGAGGACGTACCGAATTGTTGGAATCTCTAGGATCGCCCGAATGACAACGGCGGTGACCGATCCGGTGGTGCGGCCCGGCAGCGGTGTGCCCGACGTCGTGCGGCGGCGGCTGGCGACGCTGGAGAACTGGCTCGACCCCTACTCCTGGCTGGTCACCGTGGTCATCACGACGGCCGCGGGCATCCTGCGGCTGGCCGGGATCAGCAACCCCAAGGGGTACGTCTTCGACGAGGTCTACTACCCGACGGACGCCTGGGACATGCTGCAGCACGGCGTGGAGTGGGACGAGAAGTCCGACTCCGCCGGCTACGTCGTGCATCCGCCGCTGGGCAAATGGCTGATCGCCGTCGGCGAGAAGATTTTCGGCAACACCGAGCTGGGGTGGCGTTTCACCGCCGCGATCGCCGGGACCCTGATGATCCTGGTCCTCATCCGGGTCGCGTACCGGATGTTCCACTCGATCGTGCTCGCCGGCCTGGCGGGTCTGCTGATGACGCTGGACGGTTTCCAGCTGGTGCTCTCCCGGACGTCGCTGCTGGATGTCTTCCTCGGCCTGTTCGTGCTGGCCTCTTTCGCCGCCATGCTGCTGGACCGCGACCATTACCGGCGTCGCCTGCTCCGGGCGCGCGAGAACGGGCCGCTGGAGAAGGCGCCGCGGATCGTGCCGTGGTGGCTGCTCGCCGCCGGTGCGCTGTTCGGGCTGGCCTGCGGGGTCAAGTGGAGCGGGCTGTTCTTCCTCCCGTTCTTCGCGGTGCTGATCGTGGCCTGGCGGGTGCAGGCGCGACGGTCGGCCGGGGTTCCCGGACCTCTCGCCGGGCTCCTCGGTGACCTCGGGTGGGGCCTGATGAGCTTCATGCTCGGCTTCGTCTTCTACCTGGCGACCTGGACCGGCTGGTTCGTCACCGACAGCGGGTGGGACCGGCATTACCGCGCGCAGCACGGGATGAGCGAACCGCCGGTGCTCGGGGCGCTGCTCAACCTGCTGCACTTCCACCAGGGCGCGTTCGGGTTCCACACCGGCCTGACCAAGCCGCACAACTACCAGTCGTGGCCGTGGCAGTGGTTGCTGCTGGGACGGCCGGTCGCCTTCTACTGGCCGAACAACCCCGGCACCGGCTGCGGGGCACCGAACTGCATCCGTGAGATCCTGCTGCTCGGCACACCGATTCTGTGGTGGTCATTTCTACCGGCGCTGGCGGTGCTGCTCTGGCTGGCGATCTCCCGGCGGGACTGGCGGGCCTACGCGATCCTCACCGGCGCGGCGGCGGGCCTCGTCCCGTGGTTCTACTTCGCGGTGGCCGACAGCCGGACCATGTTCTCCTTCTACGTGCTACCCGCGTTGCCGTTCCTGATCCTCGCGGTGGTCTACGTGCTCGGCGCCCTGACCGCCTCGCCGCAGGGGCGGGTGTTCGGCACGGTGGTCACCGGCGTCTACGTGGCGTTGGTGGCGCTGAGTTTCGCCTACTTCTACCCGATCTTCGTCGGGAACCTGATCCCGTACGACTCCTGGTTGTCCCGGATGTGGCTGGGCAACCGCTGGATCTGACGCGCTGATGGCGAAACGCGGCGCGCCGCCGACACGCCCGACGAGTGTCCATGGCGTCGCCCGACCATCACGTCTCCGGCGCCGGAGAGCACCACCGGGCGCTGCCGGCCCCGGGTTCCGGGACGACGTGCCGTGAACGAGATCACGCGGGCGTGGGCTGGACACCTCGGAAGGTTCGGCGACAGGCCTGCGGAGTGACGCCGAGCGTGCTGTGCAGGTGCTGCGGCCGGGGAGTGAACCCGGTCGACCGGAAGACCCGCGGCGGCACCGGCATGGCCGGTGTGCTCGGCGAGCCACCGTTCGGGCGAGGAGGGCCGCACCCGGGACAAGACCGTTCTGCGCGTACGCGACGGGCAGGCGTGACCGACCCGCGTCGCGCTCGTCGCGATGACGGGCAGGTGCGGGCCGGCGCGGTCGGCGACCGCGACTGTCGTCGCGCCGGCGGCGGCCGGGATCGCGGAGAGGCCGGTCAGCGACGTCTAACGGCCGAGGACGAAGACGAACTCCTCGACGCCGTCCTCGGGCTCCGGTTCCCGCGCCTCCTGCGCGTGGTCGCGCTGGAAACCGCACTTCTGCAGGACCCGGATCGAGCCGGCGTTGCTCGCGGCGACGAAGGCGTGCAGTGGGCGGACCGGCACCTCGCCCAGGAACAGCGTGAGCGCCTGCGTGGCGACGCCGCGGCCCCAGTGCTCGCGTCCGACCCAGTAGCCGATCAGGCGGAGGTCGCCGTCCGCCCAGCTGCCGAGGTTGCCGGCGACCGTGCCGTCGGCCAGGATCGTCCGCAGGATGACCGTGTCGTCGCGGCGCAGCTTCGCCCAGTGGGCGTCGAACTGCTCCCGGCGGCGTGACGGGAACGCCGCGATCCGCGCCGCCACCGGATCGGCCTGGTGCTCGAAGAGGACGTCGAGGTCACCGTCCTCGACGGCGCGCAGGCGGACCCCGGCCGAAGCGTCGCCGTCCCCGGTCATCTTCTTCCCCCGAGTGTGATGCGTGGTGCCTGATAGCGGATCGACGCCACGCTACACCGGCCGGGTGCCCGCCGTGGCCCCGTCACCGACGTGTCCTGGGTCCGGACGAGACCAGAGGTTTCCCCGGCGCGCGATGTCGTCGAAGGGGTGAGCCTGGTCTGGTCGGGAAGCAGCACGACGGTGGATCGGGATGGTGGAGGTGGCGGTGATCGTCCGGAGAGCGGAGACGTCGGCGCGGATCGGGAGCGAGTGGCCGGCCGTCGTGGTGGCCATGGGAATCCTGGTGCTGCTCGGCGGGGTGCTCATCACGGCCACCGCACGGTGGTCGGCGGCCGAGTTGACGGACATCATCGGCACACTCTCACCGGTGCTCGGGGTGGTGACCGGCGCGTTCGTGACGTACTTCTTCACCCGCCAGGCGGCCGCGTCGGCGACCGGCGCCGCGCGGGACGCGGCCGACACCGCGGCGATGGCGGCGGAGACCACGCGGGATCAGCTGACCTCCCGTACGGAGGAATGGCAGACGCAGTTGCAACGGACCCAGGCACTGCACAACGCGCTCAGTGTGGCGCTGGGCCTGGCCGACGAGGCGACCGGCAGGAAGATGCGGGAGGACCCGGCGATCTCCGCGGTGCTGGAGCAGCGTTAGGTCAGGAAGTGGCCGGAATCGGCGCGACGATGGTGGCATGACAGCGACGTGGAAGATCGAGCTCATTCCGGTGCCGGTCACCGATGTGGACCGGGCGAAGGATTTCTACGAGCGGATCGGGTTCACCGTCGACCTCGACCGCCAGGTGCGTGCCGGTCTACGGTTCGTGCAGCTCACGCCGCCGGGGTCGGCGTGCTCGATCGCCATCGGCGAGGGCATCACCGACAAGGTGCCGGGCACGCAGGAGATCCAGGTGGTGGTCGCCGACGCCTACGCCGCGCGCGAGGGGCTGGTGGAGGCGGAGATCTCCGTCGGCGAGGTCGACGTGCAGCCGTGGGGAAATTTCGTGTACTTCCGTGATCCGGACGGAAACCGGTGGTCGCTCCAGGCGGTCGACCGGCGCCCGAACGGCTGACCTGTTCTGTCACGCCGTCCGGCGGGGGAGGCACCGGCCCGCCGCCGGGACGTCCCGGCGGCGGGCGACGGCGGCTCACCCGAGGTTGGTGGCGTAGAAGCCGGCGAGTTCCTTGACGGCCGGGTCGACGTACTCCGGTTTGTCGTAGAGGTCGACGTGGCTCGCGTCCTCGATCCAGACCAGGCGCTTCGGGCCGGGGTGGCGCTGGAACGCCTCGATGCCCATCCACGCGGTGACGGCCCGGCGGCCCAGAACGGACAGCAACGGCCGGTTGCCGATCAGCGGAACCGCGGCCCACGCGTCGAAGAGCGCCAGGTGGTCGATGCTGGCCCAGGGCATCGCCGTGGTCGAGCGTGGGTGCTGCCCGCGCGGCGTGCAGTAGTACTCCACGCCCTCGAAGCCGTGCTCGCCGCCCAGCTCACGGCCGGCCTCGGGGGTCGGCGGGAACAGCGGGAAGCTCTGCGGGCCCTCGCCCCGGGCCTCGGCGGTACGGGCGGCCGCGGCGGCGTCCAGCATGCCCTGGAAGACGGCCGGGTCCTGGTCGCCGTCCGCGCCGAAACGGAACTGGCGGGCGATGTCCACCCCGCTGACCGTGGCGACCGCCTTGATCCGGTGATCGCTCGCGGTGGCGTTGAGCACGTAGCCGCCCGACGCGCAGATGCCCAGCGCGCCGATCCGCTCGGCGTCGACCTCGGGACGGGTGGTCAGGTAGCTGACGGCCGCCTTCAGGTCCTCGACGCGGTGCGCCGGGTCCTCCAGGCCACGCGGCAGGCCCTCGGACTCGCCCTGGTAGGCGGCGTCGAAGGCGAGCGCGGCGTACCCCTGCTCGGCGAGTTTGCCGGCGTAGAGCCCGGCGGCCTGCTCCTTCACGCCGCTGCCGGGGTGTCCGACCACGACGGCCGGAAGCTGGTCTCCCTCGGGCAGGTACAGGTTGCCGGCGATCCGGAGACCCTGGCTGTCGAACGTGACGTCGATCTTCTGCATGGCGACATCGCCCTTTCTCACGGGAAGAACTTCTTTCCCGTACGGTGCTCCGGGCGGAAGCCCGGTGCCCCGGTAGCGGACCCTGGGCGTGGCAGACCAGGGTTACCGGGAGGGGACTTGCCGGCAGCGCGGGACTATCGCCGGAAGACCCACCAGCGGGACGCCGAATACGTGAGAGCGGCGACGAACCCGGAGGCGACGAGGCGGGCGGCGGCGAGCGGGAGACCCACCGTGGCCAGGCCCGTCGTGACGCCGACGGTGATGACGTAGTCGCCGGCGAAGACCGCGACGTAACGCAACGCCTGCGGACCGGCCGGAGCGTGCGAACGGAAGTTGACCGTGCGGTTCAGGACGAAGTTCAGGACGAACGCCGCCAGGTACGCGATCGACACCGCCACCGGCCGGGACAGCGGTGTCCAGTGCCGCAGGACGGCGAGCAGGACCAGGTCGACCGCGAAGGTGAACGAGCCCAGAACGGCGAAACCCGCCATGTCCCGCGTCACGAACCGGCGGGTGCGTGCGGGCAGGCGGTCGACCCAGGCGGTGAGGAAGTCGCCGAGCCGGTCGGGCCATCGGGTGCCGATGGTGCTCTGCTCCTGGACCGCCATCCCCGCATCGTTTCGGTCGGGCGACGCTCCCGCGGCGCGTCGGCTCGGGCGCAACAGTACTTGGCGGCGGCGGTTCCACGAGCGGGCTGCGCGAACATCCGGCGAACGGTTCGCGGGCGGAAGGTGACGTCATGTCTCGGGGCGGCCGGCGATCGACATTGCGGGGTCCGGTGACGCAGTGGCGCTATCGGCGCTGGGGGAGCGGGGGAGTTTCGACGGGGGAGGGCGGGCTTTCGACGTACCGTCGCCATCGGGTTCGGGTGGTGATCTGGAGGACGACGACACAGGACAGGACCAGGGTGCCGCCGAGCAACTGGATCGGGGTCAGTGACTCGCCGAGGGTCAGGGCTGCCAGCGCGGTGGTGACGACCGGTTCGAAGGTGGACAGAATGGCGGCCGTCGACGGTCCGGTGCGTTTCAGGCCGGCGAAGAACGTCAGCATGGCGATGACGGTGGAAATCACCGCTGTGCAGGCCAGCCACAGCCACGCCGAGGGCGGGAGACGGAATGAGACTCCGCCGGTGAAAGCGGCTCGTGCGCCCAGGGTGGCGGCGGCTCCGGTCATCACCAGCACGGCGAGAAGCACCGGCGTCAATCGGCGGACGACGGTGTCGGCGACGAGAATGTAGACGGTGTACGTCAAGGCGGCACCGAAGCCGAGCAGTGCGCCGTCGGCCTGAACGCGGCCCGTTCCGGCGCCGAGGAGAACCAGCACGGTTCCCGCCGACGCGGCTGTCAAGGCGACGATTCGTGGGGGCGTGAGCCGATCGCGGCCGAGCAATGCCGCCGCGACCGTGACCATGACCGGAAACGTGTAGAGGATCAGGGACAGCAGCGACGCGTCCATTCTTTCCAGCGCGGCGAAATACAGGCTCGCCTGCGCGGCATAACCGACCGCGCCCAGGCCGAGAGCGGTCACCAGCAACCGCCCGCGAACCGCTTGCCGCTCGCTCCGGCGACAGACGAGAACCGTTCCCAGAAGTACGGCGGAAAGCGTGAATCGCACGAGCAGCAGCGCTTCCGGCGTGACCCCGGCGTCGTAGGCGAGTTTGCCGAAAATCGCCATCGCGCCGAAGCAGGCCGCGGAGACGAGACACAGTGCTGGACCCATGTGCTCAGCGTCCGGCACCCGATCGAACAGGTCCAGCGATGTTTTCCGGGGCTGACTCGTTAGGATTTCCGCATGGTCGCATGGGATCTGCGGCGGTTGCGGTTTCTCCGCGAGTTCGAGGAGCGCGGCACCCTCGCCGCGGTCGCCGTGGCGCTGGGTTACAGCCCGTCGACGGTTTCGCAGCAGCTGGCGTTGCTGGAGAAGGATGCCGGCCTGCGGCTGTTCGAGAAGGCCGGCCGTGGCCTGCGGCTCAACGACGCCGGGCGGTTGCTGGTGCAGCACACGCGCGTCCTGCTCGCCGCGGCGGAGGCGGCCGAGGCGGATCTGGCCGCGCTGAGCGGGGACGTGCGCGGGACGGTGCGTGCCGGTGGGCTGCAGTCGGCGGCGCGACGGCTGCTGGTGCCGGCGGTGGCGACGATGATGGCCGCCCATCCCCGGGTCCGGGTGGAGATCTCCGAACTGGAACTCGAACAGGCGTTGCCGGGGTTGCGGCTGGGTGCGGTCGACCTGGTGATCGGCGACGAATACGACGGGCATCCACGGCCGCGACCAGCCGGTCTGCGGTTCGCCGTGGTGCTGGAGGAACCGATCAGAGTGGTGCTGCCGGCGGCACATCCTCTCGCCCGGTCGGGCGGGCCGGTGCCGATCGCCGGGTTACGCGGTGACATCTGGGCGTCGTCGTCGGAAGGTACCGGCCACCACGCGATGGTGGAAAGTACCTGCCGCGCGCTCGGCGGGTACGAGCCTGACCTGCGGCATCACTCCAACGACGCGGACGTGCAGCTGGAACTGGTGCGGGCCGGGGCGGCGGTGGCGCTCATGCCGCCGCTCGCTCTTCCCGACGGGGACAATTCCTTCGCGGTACGCGACGTGGCGGAGACCGCGTTGAAACGGCGTCTCGTGGTGGCCACGCGGGACACGCCGCCCGCGCCGGCGTTGACCGCTCTTCTCGGCGCGGTGACCGCCCGCGCCGCGACTTTCGGGCCGACGTGAGGCAGGGCGGCGCGGAGGGCGGGCCGTGTGGCTTCGTATCGGACCGGAACTGCGCAGTCGGTGCAGCGAAGAGGCGGATCGCAGTGCGGCCCGTCACCGTACGGCGAAGGATTGTTCTACGATCTGGGCGTGACTGACGAGTGGGGCGCCCAGCTCGCGGGTGATCGGGCGCTGCTCGACCGCGGCAGCACGGCGGAACGGGTGGCGGACATCCTGCGGCAGCGGATCACCGAGGGAGTGTTCCTGCCCGGCACCCGGCTCAGTGAGGAGAGCCTGCGCGAGGCGCTCGGCATCTCGCGGAACACGTTGCGCGAGGCGTTCCGGCTGCTCGCCCACGAGGGTCTGCTGGAGCACCAGCTCAACCGCGGTGTCTTCGTCCGGTTGCTGAGCACCGCCGACATCCGGGACCTGTACGCGATCCGCCGCATCCTGGAGTGCGGCGCCCTGCGCAACCTGTCGACGGTGCCCGCGGAAGCGGCGGCGCAGGCGGGTGCGGCGATCGAGGCCGCCGAGGACGCGGCGGCGCGTGGCGACTGGGGTGCGGTCGGTACCGCGAACATGCGGTTCCACCAGGCGATCGCGGATCTGGCCGGCAGCCGCCGGGTGGCCGAGACGGTTCGCGGGCTGCTGGCCGAGTTGCGCCTGGTCTTCCTGGTGGTGGCCGACCCGCGGCAGCTGCACGAGCCGTACCTGGCCGGCAATCGCGCGCTCTACGAACTGCTCGCCGCGGGTGACGCGCGCGCGGCCGAGGAGGCGCTGCAACGCTACTTCGACGACGCGGAGGCGCAGCTGCTGGCCGCCTACGCCGCCGCGGCTCGATGAGCAGGGGCCGGTAAGACCACGGGTGGCGGCGGAGACCCTCACCGGCCGGCCGCAGACGCTCTGACGAAGGTGACGGCGGTTCCCGGCCGAGCCTGCCCCACCAGATCCACATCAGCCGGATCCACCACCCCGATCACCGGATAACCCCCGGTCGTCGGATGGTCGGCCAGGAAGATCAGCGGCTGCCCGTTCGCCGGCACCTGGACCGCGCCGAGCACGAGACCTTCGCTGGGCAGCTCACCGGCGACCGCCCGGGTCAGCACCGGCCCGGTCAGCCGAGCCCCGACCCGGTCGGTCTCGTGCGACACGCGGTAGACCGCCGTGAACAGCGTCGCCCGGGCATCCCCGGTGAACCAGTCGTCGCGCGGCCCGGGCCACACCCGTAGCCGCAGCTCACTCCCGGGGGAGGGGTAGGGCGCCACATCCACTCCGGGCGGCGGCCCGAACACCGCCCCGACCGGCAGCACGTCGCCGTCACGTACCTGCTCGGGTCCCAGCCCGGAGAGCGTGTCGGTGGCCCGGCTACCCAGCACCGGAGGCACCGCTATCCCGCCGCCGACGGCGAGATAGACCCGCAGCCCCGCGCGTGCCTGACCGATCGTGATCATCGCTCCGGCCGGCACCGCCAGGGGCAGGCCCGGGTCGGCGGGGCGATCGCCGACGCGTACCGAGCACGGCGCACCGGTCACCGCGACGGTCATCGCCCGCCCGGCCCGCAGCCGCACGCCACCGAGCAGGATCTCCAGCCCCGCGGCATCCTCCGGGTTGCCGGCCAGGCGGTTCGCCAGCCGCAGCGCGCCGCTGTCGGCCGCACCGGAGCGCGGCACCCCGAGGTGAGCGAACCCCGGCCGCCCGAGATCCTGCACCGTGGTCCGCGCGCCCGCGCGCACCACCTCCAGCACCGCGCTCACCGGACCTCGACGAATCGGACGGTGGCACCCGGTGTGAGCAGCGCCGGCGGGTCATTTTCGAGATCGAAGAGAACGGCCTCGGTACGGCCGATGCACTGCCACCCGCCCGGTGACGCGCTCGGGTACACCCCGCTGTACGGCCCCGCCAGCGCGACCGTTCCCGCCGGCACCCGGGTCCGTGGCGACGACCGGCGAGCCACGTGATGCCGCGCCCCGAGCCCGGTCAGGTACGCGAACCCGGGTGCGAACCCGCAGAACGCCACCCGGAACTCGGTCCCCGAGTGGATGCGCGCGACCCCCGCCCGATCGGTGTCCCACATCGTCGCCACGTCGTCGAGGTCGGCGCCGTCGTACCGCGTCGGGATCTCGATCGTGGTCAGCGGCCCGGCGGCGGACGACGGCGCCCGAGTCCCACCGGCCTCCACGAGTGACCGGATCCGATCAGGATCGGTGACCCCGTCGACCAGTACCGTGCGTGCCGCCGGAACGATCTCCGTCGCGGTCAGCGCGCCCTCGGCCCGAGCCGCGACCAGCAGGTCGTAGGCGGTGGAGACGGCGGCCTCGTCGTCCCACTCCAGGAGGACGGCCGAGGGCCCGGCCCGGCGTGCACGCATGGTGGCTCACTTTCGGCGGAGATACACAGTCTTCACATTGAGGTATTGCCGGATTGTTGAACGATTCCTAGAGTGTGGCACACGGCACCACGCAGCCCACGACCACCCCCAGGTAGGAGCTCGCCATGCATGCCAGTCGTCGCGTCATCCTCGCCGGTCTCGTCGGCACCTCCCTCGAGTGGTACGACTTCTTCCTCTACGCGTCCGCCGCGGCACTCGTCTTCGGCAAGTTGTTCTTTCCGAGCTTCGAGCCGCTCACCGCGACGTTGCTCGCCTTCGCCACCTACGCGGTGGGTTTCGTCGCCCGGCCGCTCGGCGGCATCCTCTTCGGTCACTTCGGTGACCGGAACGGTCGCAAAGGCGTCCTCGTCGCCACCCTGCTGCTGATGGGCGGCGCCACGTTCCTCGTCGGACTGCTGCCGAGCTACTCCACGTTCGGTGCCGCCGCCCCGATTCTGCTGGTCACACTGCGTTTCCTTCAAGGCCTCGGCCTCGGCGGCGAGTGGGGTGGCGCGGTGGTGATGTCCCTCGAGCACGGCGACCCGCAGCGTCGCGGGCTCTCCGCGTCCTGGCCGCAGGTCGGCGTCCCGGCCGGGAACCTGCTCGCCTCCGGCGTGCTCTGGCTGCTCTCCGCGACCCTTTCGGAGAGCTCCTTTCTCGGCTGGGGATGGCGCATCCCGTTCCTTCTTTCTGGCCTGCTTGTGCTGGTGGGCCTATGGATCCGGGTCGCGGTCACGGAGTCGCCGGCGTTTGCGGAGCTCGCTGCGCAGGGCAGCCGCCCGAAACTTCCGCTGATCGAGGTGCTGCGCCGCCACCCGCGCGGGCTGCTGGTCGCGATGGCCGCACGGATCGGCACCGACGTCGCTTTCTACACCTTTTCCCTGTACGTCCTGACGTACGTGACCCGTACCGTGGGTCTGCCCCGGACGGTCGCGTTGACCGGTGTGCTCGTCGCGTCCGCACTGCAACTGGTCCTGATCCCACTGTTCGGCGGCCTGTCCGACCGGGTCGGCCGCCGTCCCGTCTACGCGGCCGGGGCGGTGGCGGCCGCGGCGTGGAGTTTCGCCTTCTTCCCGCTGCTCGACACGGCGAATACTGTCGTCATCGTGCTGACCGTGGTGGTGGCGCTGGCCACGCACGCCGCGATGTACGGGCCGCAGGCCGCCTTCGTGGCGGAGCTCTTCTCCACGCGGCTGCGGTACTCGGGGGCGTCGATGGGCTACCAGATCGCCGGCATCCTCGGCGGCGCACTCGCCCCGATCATCGCGATCAAGCTCGTGGCGGCGACCGGCAGTGCGTTCGCGGTCTCCGTCTACGTGGCGGCGGCACTGGGGCTGACGCTGGTGGCGCTGGCCTTCGCCCCGGAGACGTCCCGCCACCCGGCCACCGACGACATCCCGGCCCCACCGGCGACGAGGACGACACTCCCGGCGTGAAGTCCACGGTAGATTCTGCGGCTGCAGAGGGGTCGACGGAAGGCTACGGGGATGGATGCCAGGACCGAGGAACTGCGCGACGCGCACGACGTGCTGTCCGAGTACTACGCGAAGAATTTCGCCGGCCTGCTGGACGAACTGCCGGTCGAACGCGCCGTGCTCGACCTGTTCGCCGAGGTCACCCGCGCGACCGGCACGCAGGTCGCGGACGTCGGCTGCGGCACCGGGCGGCTCCTGCCCTACCTGGCGAGCCGGGGACTGTCACCGCGTGGGGTGGACCTCTCGCCGAAGATGATCGAGGTGGCCCGGCGGGACAACCCGGGCTTCGCTTACGAGGTCGCGGACCTGCGGCACCTGCCCTTCGAGGACGCCGCGCTGGACGGCGTGGTCTGCTGGTTCTCGCTGATCTACCTCGCACCTGACGCGAGGGTCCCCGCGTTCACCGAACTCGCGCGCGTGGTGAAGCCGGGCGGTCACCTGATCACGGCGTACAAGCTCGGCGACGGCACACTGCGGCGCAACGGGCTGAGCACCCAGCTCGGCGTCGACTTCGACCGGTACTTCCTGTCGGCCCAGGAGATGGAGGAACGTTTCGCCGCCGCCGGGTTCACCCTGGTCTTCCAGGGCAGCATCCCCGCGGAGGGCGTCGAGCCGCCCTACGGCTACATGCTGGTCCGCCGCATCACCGCCACCTCCACCGGTACCGGGACCGCCGCCGCGTGATCCTGCCTCGTGGACCTCGCCTCGCACTCGGGTGACCGGCCGGACGCGGCCTAGACTCGGCAGGTGACTGAGGACCTGGTCTCCGACGAGCAGCTCGCCGCGCAGTTGGACTACTACTCCCGGCGCGCCCCGGAGTATGACGACTGGTGGCTGCGCCGCGGCGCCTTCGACAAGGGCGAGGCCGAGAACACCGCGTGGTTCGCGGAGGCCGGCCTCGCCCGGACCGCTCTGCAGGACGCGGAACTCGGCTCCGACGTGCTCGAACTCGCCCCGGGCACCGGAAACTGGAGTGTCCACCTCGCACCCCGTGCCGCGCGGCTGACGCTGGTCGACGGCTCCGCCGAGATGCTCGCGCGCAACCCGGTCGCCGGCCTGCCGCACGTGCGGACGGAGATCGCCGACCTGTTCACCTGGGACACCGACAGCCGCTACGACAGCGTGGTCTTCACGTTCTGGGTGTCGCACGTGCCGCGTGAGCGCCTGCGGCCGTTCTTCGTGAAGGTTTCTTCCTGGCTGCGCCCCGGAGGGACGGTCTTCTTCGTCGACGACTCGCCCGCCTCGGTGGCCGAGCCGCACGTCACCGCGGCGGCCGGGCAGACGATGCGGCGCCGCCTGAGCAACGGCGACGGCGCCACCATCGTGAAGAATTTCTACACCGCCGGGGAGCTGATCGACGCCGCCGGCCGGGCCGGCCTGGACGTGCAGATCGGCGACACCGGCCGGTTCTTCCAGTTCGGGCTCGGCCACAAACGCTGACCCGGAGGTTTCGTCCCGCCAGGAAATCGCGCCGGCAGCCGGTCCTACGCGCGGGGACGGTTGTCGACGATGCGGCGGGCCTTGCCGATCGAGCGTTCCAGCGCAGCCGGCGGCACGACCTCCACCTTCACCGACACCCCGATGTTGTGTTTGATCAGCTCTTGGAGGCGCTGGGCGGTGCCGTCGCCCGGTTCGCCGTCGCGGGACTCGACGCGGACCGTCATCTCGTCGAGGCGCGCCGGCCGGTCGAGAACGCATTGGTAGTGGGGTGCCAGGCCGGGCACCCGCAGGATCAGTTCCTCGATCTGCGTCGGGAAGACGTTCACACCGCGCACGATCATCATGTCGTCGCTGCGGCCGGTGACCCGTTCCATCCGGCGCATCGGGCGGGCCGTGCCGGGCAACAGGCGGGTCAGGTCACGGGTGCGGTACCGGATGACCGGCATCGCCTCCTTCGTCAGCGAGGTGAACACCAGCTCACCGATCGAACCGTCACTCAACGCGGCGCCGGACGACGGATCGACGACCTCCGGGTAGAAGTGGTCCTCCCAGATGTGCAGGCCGTCCTTGGTCTCCGCGCACTCCTGGCTGACACCGGGACCCATCACCTCGGACAGTCCGTAGAGGTCGACGGCGTCCATACCGGTCCGTGACTCCACCTCCCGGCGCATGTCCTCGGTCCACGGCTCGGCGCCGAAGATTCCCACCTTCAAGGCGGTGGTCCGGGGATCGACGCCCTGCCGGTCGAACTCGTCGAGAATCGTCAGCATGTACGACGGGGTGACCATGATGACGTCCGGCTCGAGGTCGACGATCAGCCGGACCTGCCGTTCGGTCATGCCGCCGGAGACCGGGATGACGGTGCAGCCCAGCCGCTCCGCGCCGGAGTGGGCGCCGAGCCCGCCGGTGAACAGCCCGTACCCATAGGCGATGTGCACGCGATGGCCGGGACGACCACCGGCGGCGCGGATCGAGCGCGCCATCACACCAGCCCAGGTGTCCAGGTCGCGCTGGGTGTAACCGACGACGGTGGGACGGCCGGTGGTACCGCTGGAGGCGTGGATGCGCGCGATGCGCTCGCGGGGGACGGCGAACATCCCGTACGGATAATTGTCTCTGAGGTCTTTCTTGGTGGTGAACGGGAAGCGCCGCAGATCCTCGAGCGCACGACAGTCGGCGGGGTGAACGCCCGCCTCGTCGAACTTCCGGCGGTAGAAAGCAACGTTGTCGTAGGCGTGCCGCAGCGTCCGGCGCAGCCGCGTCAGTTGCAGGGCGCGCAGCTCGGCGGGAGAGGCGGTCTCGATCGGGTCGAGCATCGGATGCTCCCTCCGGCGATGCGTGACTGTTGCCCGCGTGTCACGTTGGATCCGGCGTCCGGAACCGGCGGCGGACAGCGACCGGTCAGGAGCCGGCGGCGGCCTGCTGAGCCTGCCAGACCGCGATCTGCACGCCGACCACGAAAACCTGCAACGACAGCGGAAGGCCGGGCAGGTCGGCCTCGATCGCGCCGGTCCAGGCGCTGGTGCGCTCCATCGAACCGGTCTGGACGCCGCCGACCAGCATTTCCTGGCGGTTGCCGAAGAACGAGGCGCGGCGGAACTCGTAGACCCGGCCGTCGGCCACCACCGACCAGTGTTTGCGGCCGGCCCGCTCGACCAGGGCGATCTCGTTGCCGGCCTCGTCGAACATCCGGTACTTGGTGCCCCACCCGTTGGATCGCACCTGGAAACGGTGCCCGTCGATCTCGAAGTCGCCGCCGCCGCGCCACCACGACGGGTCCCAGACGGTGATCGGGCGGCCGTCCGACTCGATCTCGTAGCGGCCGCGCCACATGCTCGTTCTCCTGGCCGTCAACATTCCCCGAGCGTAACCAGCCACGACAAAGGCGGCTCGCTCTTGAGCTGCCGGTCCAGGTCAGAAGGGATCCCGCCGACGCGGGAGCCGAGGAGAGCGCAGGTGCTGTACGGCCTGTCCCCCGCTCACGCGGAGGTCCCCGATTCGAACGGTGATGGAAGGAAGCACCCGCATGGCCTCGGCCCCCGCCTCACGCCGGGATCAGCTCGTGCAGCCGGTCAACAGTGTAGATCTCCGACCCGTCCGCGAGCCCGTCGGGCGCCTCCACCCCGATGAACGTGACCGGCTCTTCCGGCACCTCGCCGTCGAACATGATCACCTCGCCCTTGGCCCGCCACCGGTCGATCAGATACGCCGCCGTCAGGTATTCCCGTTCGACGAGCGCCCGCACCCGGTCACCCGTGGTGAACGCGTTGCCCTCCACCCGGTTGAACGCCGGCCGCCCGGTCAGGTAGAGGTGCAGCCACACGGCCTCCCACCCCTCCCCGCCCCGGGCGAAGACGATCGGTAGCGCCACTCGTCCCGGCCCGCGCATCACCGAGCGGGCCCGCACGGTCCGCGGGTCGAACGGCGCCCCCTCCTGCCCGGCGTCACGTGTCTGGTAGCCGAACATCGACTCGGCGACCTCGTCGAACGACTCCCCGGAGTAGATGTTGACCTGCGGCACCACGTACGGCGCGGCGACCGTCAGCGGCACGTCGATGAACTCGGTGGCCCCGTCCGGCGCGTCGGTGAGGTCACCGGAGTGCACCGCCCCGTCGTGCCGGTAGTTCGTCCACGACACCTGCCCGGCCTGGTGGAACGTCTCGTCGAGCAGCAGCACCGACAGGTCGTAGTCGGTGCTCCGGCTCGTCTGCCGCCAATACGTGAAGAACCGCAGCAGCTCACCGGTGACCGGGGCCCGCGACCCGCGCGGCAGCACCGCGAACCCGGCCTCGGACGTCTTCCCGGACAGCGGCAGAGCCACCCGCAGCACCCCCGGGTCGACCAGCAACGGCCGTTCCGGCTCGGGCAGCCGCGCGCCGATCTCCGCGTCGAGCAGCGCGGACACCTCCTCGACCAGCCCGGACGGCAGCGACGGACGCTCGTCCGCGCCGACCCAGGCACGGCGCGACCTGGTCACGTACATCCGGGAAGGGGCCGGCGTCAGCCGGTTGGCGACGTGCTCGCGCAGCGACAGCAGCACCCGCCCGGACGCGGAGGTGAGCGCCCCGGTGAGTGCCGTGACCACGGCCGAACGCTCCGCCTCCGGCGCGAGGCGCAGCAACCGGTCGGCCGAGCGCAGCAGCAGGCCCGGCGCGGCCGACAGCACCGTCGCGGCCGAGCCGATCGCCCCGTCCCGGAACGCCGCTTCGGCGCGACCGGCGATGGTGCGGACCCGGCGCTCGCCGCGCGCGACCGCGAACACCTCCCGTGCGTGCGGCCACTGGCCGAACTCGTGCGGGTGCAGGCGCTCGCCGAGCCGCTTCCACCGCTCGGCGTACCGGCTGATGTCGCCCAGCTTGGCCGGGCTCGCGCCGATGATCCGGTCGAGCGCGGCGAGCAGCACCCGCCGCTCCGGCCGCCGGAACGAGCGGAACCGGGTCGGCTCGGCCAGCGAGACGTCACCACCGGAGACCTGGCAGGCCAGGCGCAGCACGTCGGTCGTGGTGTCGACGGCGACCAGCGGGCGGCCCCGCGTCAGCCGGACCCCATTGAGCACGGCACGGTTCTCCCGCACCGGGATCTCGGCCGGCTGCGGACCGTCCACGCACGCGGCCGCCAGCTCGGCGAGAACTGCCAGGTCGGCCTCGCCGTGCGGCGTCGTGCTCCCGGCCAGCGCCAGGTAGAGCCGCTCCGCCTCCACCTCGGCGCTGTCGCCGAGATGCAGCACGGTCAGCCGATCACCGGTGGAGGCGATCAGCTCGTCACGGCGGAGGAGCATTTCCGCGTACGTGTGCTGGTAGGTGCCGTACCCCGGGAGGCCGAGCAGATCGACGGGGCCGGAGGGGACCGCCTCGCCGCCACCGACGAGCACGGCCGCGCGCAGCCGCTCGGCCCAGAACTCGATCGTGTCCGGCACCCCGGCCGGGAAATCGATGAAGTACGGGTTGTGCCGCACGTGGTCGCCGACCAGCTCGCGCGCCGCGGACACGACCGTGGCGGCCACGTCCATGGCCGGGCCCGGTGCGAGCCCGCCGACGTGACCGAGCAGCGCCCGCGACGCCGCGAACCCGGCTTCGAGCAGCGCCGCGTCGAGCTGCCGGGCCACGCCCGTGCCGTCGCCGGCGGCACCGGCGCTCGCCGGCACGCGCAGGGTCTTCTGGATGACGATCTTGTCGAGCATGTGGCACCTCGTTCCGGATGAAGTGGGCCGCCGGGGACTCGAACCCCGAACCCTTCGATCCCTGAGAAGAAGGAAGCGCCCCCATGACCGCTGACGCGGGGAGCGGAAGCACTGTTCACCCGAATGCTCTGCCAGTTGAGCTAACGGCCCGGCGAGGATCCTGCCACGCCCGTTCGCGGCGACGCCAACGGTTATCGCGACGGCGCCGGGCTCGCCGGGACGGTGACCGCCGGCTGCGGTTTGTTGAGCTGTTGCTGCTGCATCGTTGATGCGCTTCTGCTTCTGGAACGCCCCGTAGACGGCGATCGCCGCGACCACGATCGCGGTGCCGTTCGCGGCGGTTTCGGCCGAGCCCGATCCGTCGACCGGCCCGACCTTGGTGAGGCTGATGGGGGTGGAGAAGAGCGGCGCGGACCGTTCTGTCGTGATGTTCTGCACCGACCTCGGGTACTGGCATGAGGCCCAGCAGAAGAAACCCGGGGTCCGGGCGGATCGGGCGGTCGTCGAGTCGTTCGTGACGGAGAACGTCCCGACCGGCGACGGCGAGAAGCACTGGCTCGTCGACCGGCACTTCGACCCCGATACCGACCGTCGTGACCGCGCTGATGCCGGTCGGCGGCCTCGCCGAAGTGCAGGGCTCGGTGCTGAGCCCGCCGATCGGGGTGTGAACCGAGGTGCTGAGCCGGCCGATCGCGGTGTGAACCGGGGTCGGCCGATCACCCTCGCTGTCTCGTGATGTCTCGACTCTCGCGCGCCGGGGCACGTGGCGCACCAGGGAATGTCACTGGCCGCATCCGGGTCAGTCGGTGTCGGTCGCGGTCAGGACGGCCAGGCGCCGTCGGTCGGCGGAGACGACGGTCAGTTCTTCCGCGGTGTGGGCGGAGGCGAGCAGGGACGCCGCGGACCGCGTCCGGCGCTGATCGTAAACGGTCGAGGTGAGCCGGACGGCGGGTTCGACCGCGCCCGGTGCAAGGGCCGGCTGCCGCACGAGGCGGTTCAGCAGATCCCGGTACTGCCAGGGCGATTTGGGCGCGTTGCCGGAGCGCCGCCCCCAGGGGGTGCCCAGATTGACGACGAACTCGCGGTCACCGATGGTGAGCTTCTTCGCGGCGAGCCGTTCCAGGGCGGCCACGCTGTCCAGCTTGATGATCCCGGCCGCGATCGCCGGTGTCTCGTCACCCACGCCGAGCACTGTAGGACGCCGGCACACCGGACCGCTCGCATTTACGCGCGCGGAATTGTCAACAAAACGCGGGCTGATGCCGTACGCGCAAGCCTGGATTTTGAATTTCACCTCACACGAATTTCACCGTCCATTTGCGAGGGTCCACCGGCATCGCAATCGACGGGGAGGAATGCCGACAGTGGTTCGATTTCGACAGTGGGCGTGGGGGCTCGGTATCGCGACCGTGACCGCGGTGACCGCCTTCAGCGTCGCCTCCTGGCAGGCGAACGCCACGCCGAGCGCGCCGCCCAGCAGCCCGGGCGCGGCCGCCGCCGAGCAGGCCCGGGTCTCCGATCCGAGCCCGGTTCCGGAGGCCGCCGCCGGCACCGGCAGCGACCCGCTGACCACGAGCGAGGTGGACAAGGCGCGGGCGATCGCGCTCACGCCGCAGCTCGCCGCGGACGCGCAGGACGTGACCGGCAAGGCCGGCCCGGAGTATCTCGCGGCCGAGCTGGACGTGGACGGCTCCCGGCAGGCCGAGCTCTACTACTACGACTACCAGAGCGAGAAGCTGTTCAAGCAGGTCGTGGACCTGAAGAGCGGCAAGCTGACCAAGAGCTACTCGTCGGCCGGGATGCAGCCGCCGGCCTCGCCGCAGGAGGCGAGGACGGCGCTGGAGCTGCTGGTCGCGGATCCGGCGAGCGCGGATCTCAAGGAGGCCTACCGCAAGGCCACCGGCAAGACGCTGACCGGCACCGACGGCATCGAGCCGATCGCGCACATCTACACCGCGAAGCCGGCCGACAAGGGCGCGAGCCAGTGCGGGAAGAGCCGCTGCGTGCAGCTCATCGTGAAGACCGCCGACGGCCACTTCATCAACGTCACCGGCGTCGTCGTCGACCTGTCCGGGCGCACGGTCGCCCGCCTCAAGTGAGTGGAGAGCCCAGCAGCATGACGTATCGATTGTTCGCCGGCGCCGCGACGCTCGTGACCGCCGCCGCGCTGGCGGCCACCGCGCCCGTCGCCGCGCAGGCCGCCCCGGCCGCGGCGACCCCGTGCGGCGCCCAGGCGATGGTCAAGGAGACCCTGCCCAACGGCACCACCTGGCAGGCCTGCTGGCGCATCAACGACAAGGCCGGCCTGGTGCTGAGCAACGTCTTCGTGTCGACGAAGCGTTACCCCGAGCCGGTGCAGGTGCTCGACTCCATCCGGCTCGCGCAGCTCAACGTGCCGTACGACAACGGTGACACCGAGTACAACGACCTCACCGCGATCGGCATGGGCAGCTACGGCATGGAGACGCTGACCGGCGACGACTGCAAGGGCGGCTCGATCCGGCTCGGCTCCGACGGCGGCGGCGAACCCACCCAGCGCAACGTCCTGTGCGTGAGCGCCGAGCCGCGAGGCCTGGCCTACCGCCTGCACGAGCAGGAGTGGGACGACAGCAAGGACGAGCCCAAGGACACCTTCTACTCCCAGCAGGGCCACGACCTGGTGCTGCGCACGATCAGCAAGCTCGGGTGGTACGAGTACGTCACCGAGTACCGCCTGCACGACGACGGGCAGATCACGGCCCGGCTCGGCGCGACCGGCGACCTCGCCCCCAGCGAGTACTCGGTGGCCAGCAACGGCTGGCCGATCGGCAAGGGCGCCAAGGACTACTCGACCATGCACTACCACAACGCGTTCTGGCGGGTCGACTTCAACATCGCCGGCAAGGGCGGGGAGAAGGTCGAGCAGTACGACACCGCCACCGACGGGCGCGGCAGCATGACCGCCAAGCTCAAGACCACGAAGACGGCGATCGTCAAGGAGGGCACGTTCTCCCGGGTCAATCAGCGCTGGTGGCGCCTGGTCAGCCCGACCAGCAAGAACGCCGACGGGCACGCGCGCTCCTACGAGGTCGTCACCACCGGCGGCGACAAGTACGAGGGTCACCCGGAG
Organism: Actinoplanes sp. NPDC020271; assembly: GCF_044388125.1. Classification (NCBI taxonomy): domain Bacteria; kingdom Bacillati; phylum Actinomycetota; class Actinomycetes; order Micromonosporales; family Micromonosporaceae; genus Actinoplanes; species Actinoplanes sp. NPDC020271. The sequence goes on along the minus strand of NZ_JBIRWQ010000015.1, from coordinate 49,458 downwards.
ACCAAGCCGGACATCACCTTCAGCCAGAAGAACCCGTGCGAGAAGTGGGCCAGCGACAACGCCTCCGACCCGGAGTGCCCGCTGGACATCCAGACCGTGGTGGACTTCGTCAAGAACAAGGAGACGCTGACCGACCCGGTCGCGTGGGTGCGGGTCGGCTTCCACCACGTGCCGCGCGACGAGGACCAGAGCCCGATGCCGATGCACTGGCAGGGCTTCGAGCTGGTCCCGCGCGACTTCACCGAGATGAACCCGTTGACCCCCGACGGGCGGGGCGGCGTGAACGGCAACCAGTCCGAGACGCGCTGACCCCCGGGCCGGCCCGGTTCGCCCCGGGCCGGCCCGTTCCTTGTCCGAAAGGGACCTCGTGAACCTTCGCCGCCTGGCCGCCGTCGTCGTGCTCGCCGTCGCCGGCGTCGCCGTCCTCCTGCTGCGCACCGGTCACCCACCGGCCCCGCCGCAGCCGGTCGCGGCCCCGGCCACCGCCGGGCCGTCCGGGATCGACGTGCACTACGCGCAGATGATGGTCGAGCATCACGAGCAGGCCGTCGCGATGAGCCGGACCCTGATCGCCAAGGGCGGCGCCCCGGAACGGATCCGGCTGATCGCCGAGTTCATCGTCCACGACCAGCAACGCGAGATCGACCAGACCAACGACTGGCTCAGCGCGTGGGGTGAGCCGCCGGCCGGTCCCGCCGAGGGCGGCGCCGAGCACGGGATGCTGACCGACGCCCAGCTGGCCGAGCTGACCGCTGCGACCGGCAGGGACGCGCCGGACGTCTTCCTGCGCCTGATGATCGAGCACCACCGGGGTGCGATCGCCATGTCACGCTCGCTGCTCGACGGGCCGGACGGCAACGCGTACATCCACAGTCTGGCCAAGCACGTCATCAACGAGCAGACCGCCGAGAACGACGCCATGGCCGCCCTCCTGCGTCACTGAATTGTTCGCAGAAGTTCAACGGTCAGCCGGGTACCAGCGCAATTCGACGGTATTGCCGTCGGGGTCCGCGACGTAGACGGAAATCGCATTCCCGCGCGCGCCGAAACGTCCGACCGGTCCCTCCAGGACGGTGAAGACACCGGCCGCGATCACCTCGTCCCAGTCCAGCGGTTCGACGACCAGGCACAGGTGGTCGACGTTGGAACCCGCCGGTGGGCGCCGGACGAGGTCGATGATCGTGTCCGCGGTGACCCGCAGTGACGGGAATCCGGCCTTCCCGGCGCGCCACTCGTCGACGCGCACCGGGGCGAGCCCCAGCGTCCCGCCGTAGAAATCGAGGGCCCGCTCGACGTCGGCGACGTTGAGGACGAGATGGTCGAACTCGGTCACGCGTACTGCCGCTGTGCTGTTCATGCCGTTCACGATTCCCGCATCGGGAACACCGTCCAAGCTCGATCTCGCCTACGATCGTTGACCCTGGGGCAATGAAGGGCGGGGCATGCTGGAGCGGCACGAGCTGGAGACGTTCCTGACGCTCGCCGGGGAACTGCACTTCGGGCGTACGGCCGAACGCCTGCACGTGAGCACGGGCCGGGTCAGCCGCGTCATCCGCCGGCTGGAACGTCGCGTCGGCGCGCCCCTGTTCGACCGCACGAGCCGCCGGGTCGCGATCACCGCGATCGGCCGGCAACTCGCCGACGACCTGGCGCCGCTCGTGGCCGGGATGGACGCCGCGCTGCTGCGGGCGATCACCGCGGGCCGCGGGGTGACCGGGCAGTTGCGGGTCGCGTTCCTCGGCGAGTACGTCGCGCCGGTCCTGTCGGCGGCGGTCGCGCTGTTCGGCCGCCGCCACCCGGAGTGCGACGTGCAGATCCGCGAGGCGCGGCTGCTCGACTCGCGGGCCGGCCTGATGGACGGCTCGGTCGACGTGCTGATCGCGTCGTTCCCGTTCGACGGCATGGCGACCGGCCCGGTGCTGATGGTCGAACGGCGGATGCTCGCGGTGGCGGCGGCGTCGCCACTGGCCGGGCTGGCGTCGGTGTCACTGGAGGTGCTGGCCGGGCATCCGGCCGTCCAGTACCCGGAGGTCACGTCGGCGGAGTTCAAACGGGACCGCACGCCGAGCCGTACGCCGGAAGGGCTTCCGATCCCCGAAGGGCCACGGGGCGCGACGTTCTCCGAGATGCTGTCGCTGGTCGCGATGGGCCGGGGTGTCCTGCCGGTCGGCGAGCTGACCGAGAAGTATCACCCGCGGCCGGACATCGCCTACGTGCCGATCGCCGACGCGCCGCCGATCGAGCGCGGGCCGGTCTGGCGCGCGTCGAACAGCACCGCCCGTGTCCTCGAGTTCGTCCGCGCCGCGGCCGACGCCAACCCGATCCAGTCTCAGCCCGTTTCCTGACCTCCGGCTTGCGGCGGGGCAGGCTGTCCGGCTCGGTGAAGCCGCCGGCGAGGGGTCTGTCGAGGGGGCCCGGCATCGAGACGGATCGGTCGGTGCCGGCCGTGCGCGCGACGCGGCAATGTGATCCGGCCGGCAGCGCGCCGCGAACCCCGGCTGGCTCTCACCGCGGTGATCCGGCCTCCGTGACGACGGTGAGAACCAGCTGAGACCTGGCGCCGGCGCAACGACCTCTCCGGTCGCCGGTCGCGCGTCGCGGCCGGGCACAGGTCCACGGCGGACGGCCGGCGGTCGCCTGAAGATCTGCGGCGGCGGTATGGCCGACCAGCGATCGGATTGGCTTTCGGGTGGGCTGGGTACAGAGCCGCCGGCGGGAGAGGCCCGCACGCGAAATGGAGTAAGTCATGCTGGTTATGGGACTCATCCTCTTGTTGCTGGGCATCCTGCTGAAGGTGTCGATCCTGTACACGATCGGCATCGTCCTTCTGGTGGTGGGCGCTGTGCTCTGGATTCTCGGAGCCATCGGCCGGCCGGTCGGTGGTCGAAAAGTCTGGTTCTAGTCTTACCCGTCAGCAACGCGAAAAGGGCGTCCCGCAACGGAGCGGGCGCCCTTTCGCGTAGCGGAACCCTGAAACAGGCGGATACCGAGCTCGGCAGACAAGCGGCTGTCTCGCAACCCGTTGCCGCAGCCAGCGCGAATATCGGCCGGCTGATCTCGGTCTCGGCCGCTCGTAGGACCCGCACGGTGCCGCTGGTGCGAACGCCGCGATGCGGAGGCGCCGGAGCTTGATCCGGTGTCCAACCTCCCCGGCAGAATGACGGCGCGGACGGGATCGCTTGGGGGAGATCGTCGATGCCGCGCTGAGATAGTAGATGCGGTGTCGCATGTGATCGAAGCGGACCAGGATGCGACGATCCGTCTCGTGAGCGGGCCGAAGTGGGACAACGATGCGTGGCAGCAGATCCGGGACGACGAGCAGTTCTGGACTCCGTTCGACGACCGCTTCCACTTTCGGGCGGGGATGGACCCTGCCACATGGCCCGCGATCAAGGAGCCGGCCGGTTCGGTGACGTTCGATCTCAGTGCTGTCTTCCAACGTGCCGGCGGCTTCTCCGCCGACGGGGATGCGCTGAACGAACAGGTTCTCTCCGCCATGACTGCCGTCTTCTCGGCTGACCTTCCTCTGGTCGCTCTCGATTGGCAGCACACGTCGTACTGGTTCTGGCCTCATCGGCAGGCCGTCGAAGGTCAGTCGTGGCGGGTCCCGGCCTTCCCCGACGGCGACTACCACGCGTTCATCACGCAAGATCTCGAACAGGGAACGTTCGGCCATCCTTGGGAGCAGACGATCTGTGTGTTCGGCCGCGACCTGACCGAGGTGCTCGTCCCGGAGTTCGCCCTGTGTCTGCCGGTGAAGCATAAGAACTGATCCGCACCCACCACGCGAGCCGGGGCGGGTGTCATCCCGAGGCGCCATCTCGTTGTCGCCGGTGGCCGCGTAGCCGGCTCAGGTCGCCCCGGCGAGGGTGGCGTGGTCTTCGGCGCATCCGGGGGCGCAGCGCCAGGCGAAGCAGGAAGCAGGCTCAGTCGCGCAGGCCGTCGGCCAGCAGGTCGAGCATCCGGCCGGCCTGTTCGGGGCCGGCGGCGGCCGACATGATCCCGGCCATGCTGGCGACCACGTCGTCCGGGCGGACATCGGTGCGCAGCCCGCCGCGGGCCCGCCCGGCGTCCAGGATCACGGCGACGGCACCGCTGAGGTGCTCGCGGGTGTGACCGGAACTGATCGCCCCGCTGGCGATCGCGGCGCGCAGGGCGTCGGCCATCCCGCGCTTGGTGGCGACGAAGTCCTGGTAGCGGCGCAGGAACTCGCGCATCGCCTCGAGCGGCGGCCGCTCGGCGGCCAGGTCCGGGGCGGACTCGCAGAGCCGGGCCAGCCCGCTGCGGTAGACCTCCTCGATCAGGGCCTCCCGCGACGGGAAGTTGCGGTAGAGCGTGCCGACGCCCACGCCCGCCTCCCGCGCGATGGCCTCGATCTTGACGAGGTCCTGCCCGGAGGCGAGGGCCCGGGTGGCGGCGTCGATGATCCGCTCCCGGTTGCGCTGGGCGTCCTTGCGCGCGGCGGGTCGCCGTTCGGGCACCGAGATCACTCCTCGACGGGCTAAGCGGAATCGATTCCGCTTCTGTTATGGTCGTCCACGGTCAAGCGGAATCGATTCCGCTTGGACTGCCATCGTAACGGGAGGGCCATCATGACCATGCACGGGAAGCTCGGCGACCACGACGTCCTGCGCGTCGGCTACGGCGCCATGCAGCTGGGGGACGGCGACGCCACGGCCGCCGTCACGATCCTGCGCCGCGCCGTCGACCTCGGCGTCGACCACCTCGACACCGCCCAGTTCTACGGCGCCGGCAAGGTCAACGACAGGATCAAGAGCGCCTTGCGGCCGTACGGCGTGAACCTGCGCCTGGTCACGAAGGTCGGCGCGGTGTCGCACCCGGTCGAGCACCTGGTCGTCGCCCAGAAACCAGCCGAGCTGCGGGCGCAGGTCGAGGAGAACCTGCAGGCGCTCGGCACCGACCACGTCGCGGTGGTGAACCTGCGCCGCACCGACATGCAGCCGGGCCTCGTCGCGACCGGCGACCAGATCGTCGACCTGGACAGCCAGCTGGCCGAACTGATCGCCCTGCGCGACGAGGGCAAGATCGGCGCGATCGGGCTGAGCCACGTCAGCCTCGACCAGCTTCGCCAGGCACTGCCGGCCGGGATCGTCTGCGTGCAGAACCTCTACAACGTCCTCACCCGCGACCATGAGGACGTCCTGAAGGAGTGCGAGGCGCGGGGGATCGCCTGGGTGCCGTACTTCCCGCTGGGTTCGGCCTTCGACCGGATCCCGAGTGTCAGCGCGCACCCGGTGGTCGTCGCGCACGCCGAGCGTCTCGGCATCACGCCCGCGCAGGCCGGCCTGGCCTGGCTGCTCGCGCACAGCCCGGCCACGCTGCTGATCCCCGGCACCCGCAGGCTGGACCACCTCGCCGAGAACGTCGCCGTCGCCGCGATCGAGCTCGACCAGGAAGCGATCACGGCGTTCGACGCGCTGGGCTAGACCAGTTGGTCGCGGCGGCGAGTGAGATGGGCGGTCTCGGCCGGGTTGGCGGCGAGTGCGATCGCCCGGTCGTAGGCCTCCTTCGACTCGGCGCCGCGGCCCAGGCGGCGCAGGAACTCGGCCCGGGCCGTGTGGAACGCGTGATACCCGGCCAGCGCCGCCTCGAGGCGGTTCACCGTGGCCAGGGCCACCTCCGGGCCGTCGAGCTCGGCGACCGCGACGGCCCGGTTCAGGGCCACGATCGGGGACGGGTCGACACGGAACAGAAGGTCGTAGAGGGCGACGATCTGCGACCAGTCGGTGTCCCGGGCGTCGCGGGCCGACGTGTGGACGGCGTTGATCGCGGCCAGGAGCTGGTAGCGGCCCGGCGCCACGCCACTGGCCAGGCGTTCCCGGACCAGAGCGTGACCCTCCGCGATCAGCGCCCCGTCCCAGGCGCCGCGGTCCTGCTCGGTGAGGACGACCAGGTCGCCGCCGGCCGAGACCCGGGCGGCGCGCCGGGCCTCGGTGAGCAGCATCAACGCGAGCAGACCGGCCACCTCGCCGTCGTCGGGCAGCAACGAGCGGATCAACCGGGTCAGCCTGATCGCCTCCGAGGTCAGATCATGGCGTACGGGATCAGGCCCCGAACCGGTCGCCAGGTAACCCTCGTTGAAGATCAGGAACAGCACCGCCAGCACCGCGGAGACGCGCACCGGCAGATCCTCGGAAGCCGGCACCCGGTACGGGATCCGCGCCGTCCTGATCTTGGCTTTCGCCCGGGTGATGCGCTGCTCCATGGCGCTCTCCCGGACCAGGAAGGCGCGCGCGATCTCGGGCACGGTCAGGCCGCCGACCATGCGCAGGGTCAGCGCCACCCGGGTCTCGACGGCCAGCGCCGGATGACAACAGGTGAAGATCAGCCGGAGCCGCTCGTCGTCGATCGCACCGACCGGCTCGGGCGGCTCGTGGTCGTACCCCATCGAAGCCTCCTGCTCCAACTCGTCGCGCCGCTTCTCGCGGCGGAGCCGGTCGATCGCCTTGCGGTTCGCGGTGGTGGTCAGCCAGGCGCCCGGATTCGGCGGGACGCCGTCGGCCGGCCACCGCGCGACAGCGGTCGCGAACGCCTCGGCGGCCGCCTCCTCGGCGACGTCCAGATCACCGAAGCGCCTGGCCAGGCCGGCGACGATCCGGGCCCACTCGGCGCGGTGGACCCGGGTGACCGCCTCGTGGACGCTCACCGGAACGGACGGACCTCGGTCTTGCGGTTGCACGCCCGCGACCCCTCCGCGGCCAGCTTCAACGCCACGTCCAGATCCGGCGCCTCGATGATCCAGAAGCCGATCAGGTACTCCTTCGTCTCGACGAACGGGCCGTCGGTGATCAGCCCGGCGCCGTTACGGTTGTCGATCGTGGTGCCGGTGTCCGGGCCGCCCAGGCCACCGGCGAAGACCCAGTGACCGGCGGACTGCAGGCCCGCGTTGAACACGTCGATCGCGGCCTGCTCCTCGTCGTCGGCCAGGCCGGTGCCGTCGTCGATCACCGAGATCAGGTACTGCATGTCGGACCAACTCCCGTGCGTCGGGGCCACCTCTTGCCGGCAGCCTCTCACCACTGCCACGAACCGGGCGGCCCCGAGCCGACAACACTCCCGGGGAATTCGCCCGGAATCCTGTCCGCGCGTGTCGGGGCGGGGCTCGGGTTCAATGGTCGCTTCGATGGGAGGACTCGATGGTCAAGGTGAAGATCCGGCCGGCCGATCATGACGCGTTCGTCGAGGCCGCGGCGGCGCTGGGCGTCAGCGTCGATCGGTGGCTCGTCGCGGCCGGTCGTCGTCAGGCGCTCGCTGACGCCGCGGTCAGGGGCCGGCCCGGCGCTCGGATCGTAACCGTGCCGGTGGCTGCCGCGACGGCGGCCCTGCTGGACGAGCACGCTGATCGGGCCGGGACGACCGATTGGGCGTACGCGGCGCGGCTGCTGCACGACGTGGTCGCCGCGCCCGCGGTGGACCCGGCGCAACTGTGGACCGAGGTGCTCGCGTCGATCGGGGAGGTGGTGGCGTCGGCGCAGCAGCGGGCGTACCTCGAGCGGATGTGGATCGACACGATCGTCGGCAGTACCGTGCTGCTCGTCGCGGGGGACGCGTATGCCCGGGACGTGGTGGAGCTGCGGTTGCGGGCGACAATTGCTGAGGAGCTGTCGCGGCGACTGGGGCGGCGGGTGCAGGTCGCGGTGACCGTCGAGGAAGCGCCGATGCCGGCTCGGCGGGTGCATCAGGAGCGGGATCGGGAGCGGCGGGAGACGCTGGAGCGCGCGCTGCGGAAGGTCCGCGACCTGCTCGACGGTCTCGAACCGGCGCGCGGCTGAGACCGACCCGAGGTTTGCTCCCGTGCCGGATCGACGCCGGGGGGAGTGGGGGTGGGTCTCACGACCGGCTGGCGGCTTGTGTGCGGGGTCGGAGATCTTCAGGGGTTCAGCAGGGCGATCTCGTTCTCGGTGAGGCTGCCCAGAGCGATGGTGCCCTGATGTTCTGCCACTGAAGTCACGAAGCCGTATGAGCCGTCGGTGGTTCGCAGGTCGTGTACCAGTCCGCCGTTCAGGTCGAAGGCCATCGCCCAGGCTATGGGGGTGGCCTTCGGGCGGACGGATTCTGGAAGGTTCCACACCAGCAGGCGCAGGAAGCCCGGTAGGGGGAGCAGGCGGTCCACCAGCGGGTTGCGGGGTGCGGCGATCGCCACCCAGAGCAGGTTGTCGCTGCCCAGCCACATGTTGTCCGGGAAGCCGGGGAGGTTCTCCACCAGTAGGTCCGTGTGGCCGTCCGGCCAAAAGCGGCGGATGCGGTATCCGGCGGTTTCGGCTACCAGCACGTACGTCTCGTCGGGGGCCAGGGCCAGGCCGTTGCCGAACTTGAGGTCGTCCAGGACGGTGGTGACGGCGCCGTCCGGAGTGCGGCGGATCAAGCGGCCGGTGCAGCTGTGTTCCATGATGTCGCCGAGGTGCTCGTCCAGGGTCCATTCGGTGGTGGACGTGGTGAACCAGATGGTGCCGTCGGTTGCCTCGACCACGTTGCTGGCGAACCTCAGAGGCTTGCCGTCGACCCGGTCGACCAGGACGTGGGTGGTGCCGTCCGGGCGTACCTCCACGAGGCCTTTGTCGTGGTCGCAGACCAGCACGCTGCCGTCTGCGCGGGGGTGCAGGCCCAAGGGACGGCCGCCGGTCTCGCCCAGCACGGATCTCGCGCCGGAACCGGGATCGATGCGGACGATCCGGCCGTCGGACAGGCCGGTGACGATGTGGCCGGTGTGGTCGAAGACGACGTCCTCGGGGCCGTGGCCGCCGGTGGGGAGGCGGCGGTCGATCCGCAGGGGTGCGGTCCGGCCCGGATCGGTCAGGGTGGGGGGAGTCCATCGGCGGGGGTGAATGAGGCGTCGGGGCATGTGGACCTCCGGAGGCTTTCCGTGAGTCTGCCCGGCCCGCGGTGCGGGATCAACGGGGTGAGGGAAAGGCAGAAGCCCGCCCGCTGGTCCTGGCGACCTGCGGACGGGCTGCAGCGGAGAAGCGGGAGGGTCAGGCGCCGTACTTGTCGAAGGGGACGGTCCAGTCGCCGAGGCCGTTGTAGATCGGGAGCTTGCGCGGGCTGTTCTTCACGTCGACCACGTCGCCGAGGATGAAGTTCTCGTAGACCCACTTGGCGTCCGACATGCTGAGGTTGATGCAGCCGTGCGACAGGTTGGCGCGGCCCAGCGAACCGTTCCACGGGGCGGCGTGCAGGAACTCGCCGGAGTAGGTGATGCGCGTGCAGTACTCCACGTTGTCGGACACGTAGTAGTTCGGGTTGCTCGGGTCGTTGACGCCGTAGCTCGCCGAGCTCATCGTGTGGTAGCGCTCCTTGGAGAGCACCACGTGCGGGCCGCCGGCGGTCCAGAAGCTGATGTGCTGGCCGTTCGCGCCGGTGGTGCCGCCGCCGCGGCCGAGGCTGCTCTTCATCGTGCGGACGAGCTTGCCGTCGATGTAGACCTTGGTGACGTGGGTGCGGTTGTCGGCGATCGCGATCAGCTGGCGGCCGATCTTGAAGTTGGTCGAGGCGTTCTTGGCGCCGTAGAGGCCCTTGCCGAGGCGGACGCCGAGCGCGTCGACCTTCACCTTGATCGTGGTGCCGGCCGTCCAGTACTTCGCGGGGCGCCAGTGCACGGTCGTGCTGTCGGCCCAGTAGAACTTGCCCTCGACCGACGGCGACGTGGTGATCTGGATGGCCTTCTCGGCCGCGTTCTTGTCGACGGCGCGGCTGAACGCGACGATGACCGGCTGCCCGGCCCCGTACGTCTTACCGGTCTTGATCGACGCCAGCCCGTTCGCCTGGAACGTCACGTCGACCGTGTGAGCCGGCTCGATCGTCTTGAACGTGGTGGTCTTCGTGCTCGACGCGCCCAGGCTGTCGGTGGTGGTCACGACGACCTTGTACGTCTTGTCGTAGGCCAGGTCGTCGGTCGACTCCCACGAGCCGTCGGACTTGAGCTCGCCGTCGACCTTCGTCTTGCCGGCGGTGACGGCGACCGACTTCAGCGTGCCGCCGGTGACGGTCACGGCGATCGGCTTGGCCGGGGAGATTCCGGTGGCCTTGTCGGCCGGGGTCACGGTCACCTCGACGGGCGCGGCGGTCGGGGGCGCGACCACCTCGTTGTTCGCCACCGACTCGGTGAAGACCGTGTTGTCACCGTTGGCCTTGCTGCCGCCCGACGAACAACCGGCGGCGGTCGCGGCGGCGGCCACGCCGAGCGATCCGATGATGACCTTGCGTCGCTGAATCATGGCTCTCACAATCGAGGGGGGTCACGGTGGCGCCCATCGAGGCCGCACGTAACCACAGACGCGGTCAAGACCCGGAAAGTTGCCTGCCAGGTCGATCAATTTAGCGATGCGACGCAACCTCGACAACCCGCTTCCGGCGCAATATGTCCGGCATGACAATCGATGGCCGATTTGTCGGCACGACCGTGATCAGAGCGACGTTTCACGAGGTGGGACGGGCCCACGACGTACGCCGGAAATAGGCTTTTTGTCGTGAACCCGTCCCTGGACCGCATCGGTCAGCGGACGCGACGCCGATCCCCGAGCATGTCGTCCAGCGGCACGTCGGACGACTGTTTGGCGGTGATCGACGCCGGCACGCCGGCCCAGCGACGCAGCAGAGCCGTGGCCGCCGCCGAGTCCTCCGGGGCCAACTTGGCGATGTTCGCACCGTGGTTCGCACCCGGCGCGACGAACAGCGCGGAGTCCCGCTTGCTCGGGGTGAACCGCTCGGCGCTCCACGGGTCGTTCTGACCGTAGACGAAGAGCATCCGCTCCGACGCCGTGCGCACCCAGAGGTCGACGTCGATCATCGGCACCGGGTTGTGCTTGCGGCGCAGCTCCGGCGGCAGCGACGAGTTCGCGGTGTAGAGCCCGGGGTAGTGACGCAGACCGCGCAGATGCTCGAAGCGCAGGCTCGGCCAGCCGAGCTGGCTCGCCGCCTGGTAGTAGTACGGCCAATAGGGCTCCAGGCCCTGATCGGTGTAGAAACTCCAGCCGGCGACGGTGTCGATCCACGTGTAGATCTCGTCGTCGGAGGCGGTCGCCGCGGGCACGGTCGCGCAGTCCGCGGCCGTGCTGTACTGCCAGAACGCCCACACCGAGTCGAGCACCGTCATCTCGAACGAACGGTCCGCGGTCCCGATCGAGCCGCTGAACGTCCAGCCGTTCGCGGCGGCGTCCGCCACCAACCGGGGCACGAGCCGGTCCCGCCGGCGCAACGCCTCCTGCTGAACGCCGTCGAGCGTCGCGCGGCACCCGGCCGTGCCGACGGTGTCGAAGAAGGTGTCGTAGGCGGAATCCTCCGGGTTGATCACGTCGTCCGGCGCCACGTAGGCGACCACGCCGTCCACGTCACCCGGGTAGAAACGGCGGTGATAGACCGAGGTCATGCCACCCTTGCTACCACCGGTCTGGATCCACTTGGCGGCGTAGACGCTCTTCAGCGCGGAGACGATCCGGTGCTCGTCGGACGCCTCCTGCCAGATGTTCAGATCCGACCAGTCGGCCGGTGCCGGGCGCGACGGCGTGAAGAACCGGTGCTCGACCGACACCTGGTTGCCGCCCAGCAGGGCGGCCGGCTCGGTCTGCGTCGGCCGCGGGTCGGCCGCCAGCCCGTAACCGTTGGTGTAGAGCACGGTCGGCGAAGCGGTCGACCGGTGCAGCAGCGTCAGCCGCTGCTCGAACGAACCGGCCTTCGGATGCCGGTGATCGGCCGGCTGGCGGTAGGTCAGCACGAAGAACCGGTATCCGGTGCCTTGAGTCTCGGAGACGACGGTGAGGCCGGGAATCGCCGCTAGCCGGTCCAGCAACGGGTCGTCCGCGGCGTGCGCGGCGGTGGCCGGCGACAGAATCATGAGGACGGAGGCGAGAATTGCCACGATGCGAGATCTCACGCCCGTCACCATATCGACGAGCAGCGATCACAGAAAGCGCCACCGGTCGATGAGTGAGACTCACGAGCGGCGATTGATCGCGTACGGCCGTGGAGCGCCGCGCCGGCGCCTTGTCAAGCGCGTCCACAGCGGAGGGTTGTCCACAGGCGGGCGGCGTGATCTTGGAGCGGCGCGCGACAATGGTCGTGGGTTCGCCCCCCGGTGGTGGGTGGGGACTCCGTGGTGGGAGCCGGTCGCCGCACGAAGATCACCGCACGGCCTCGCCCGACGCCCCGGTGGTTTCGCCCCGGCTGTTCGGGCCGCGCGTGACCTGGCGGCCCACTCCCGGTGGCTCCGCCGGTCCCGTGAGTGACACGCCGCGAGGCCGCGGCCCTATCCCGGTGGCTGCCGCGCTCCCGGCCCCGGCCGGGTCTCACCGTGGTCATGCGGCACGAACAACCACGGTGAGAACCGGCCGGAAACTCGCGGCGCGCTGCGGCCCGGTGCCGGGGTCAGCTCGCGGGCACGACGGGCGGGCGGGTCCTCACGGCGTACCGGGAAATGGGGTTGATCCTGGCGGCAGGAAAGGCGGCCCGGGACCGATCGGCGAGGTGCTGACTGTCAGCGGGGGTCCGGGGCGGGGTCGTCGCGGAGGCGGCTGTAGAGGTAGCCGTCGCGCCACTGGCCGGCCCGGAACTCGCACGAGCGGATCACACCCTCCAACTGGAACCCGGCCTTGACCAGCGATTTCTGCTCGGCGAGGTTCTCCGGGTGGGTCCCGGCCTGGATCCGCGGCAACGGCGTGTGCGTGAACAGGTAGTCGCAGAGCATCGCCTGCGCCCGCCACCCGATGCCCTGCCCGCGCCGTTCGGGAAGCAGCGCGATGCCGATCTCCCAGCACGCCGTGGTCGCCGGGTTGCCGAAGTGGCGCTGTCCCCACGCCACGAATCCGGTGGTGACCTGGTCCTTCTCGACGATGAGCCGGCTGCTGGTGCCGCCGAGGTACCCGTCGGCGGCGTACCGCCGGGCCGGTTCGTGCGGGTCGGTGAAGCCGCCCCAGTCGAGCCCGACCAGGCCGGGTTCGGTCACGAACCGGCGCAGCAGGGGCAGGTCGTCCTCGGTCACCGGTCGCAGCACGACAGTCATGGTGCCGATCGTAGGGTGTTCAGGCGGCGTGCAGCACGTCCTGGACGGCGATCTCGGCGGCCGGCACCGGACGGGCGTAGTGGTAGCCCTGCCCGCGCTCGCAGCCGATGCCTCGTAGCAGCGCGCCCTGCCCGGGGGCTCGATGCCCTCGGCGACCGTGGTCAGTTCCAGGCTGCGGGCGAGTTCGACGACGGCCCGGACCAGTGCGATCTGCCGGGTGTCGCGTTCGTCGGCCGGCATCAGCGAACGGCCGATCTTCAGCGTGCCGATCGGCGGATCGCGCAGGTGGGCCAGGGACGAGTAGCCGGTGCCGAAGTCGTCGACGGCGATGCGGATCCCGTCGGCGCGCAGCGACTCGAGGTGGGCGGAACACGTCGATCACGGAGAACCGCGGCCCGTCCGGGCCGAGCCACGGCGCGCCGACGACGAGGATGCCGGCGACCGCCAGGACCCCTCACGCCGCAGGACTCCGCACCACGCACCCGCTTCCGCCGCGAATGCCGCCTGTCGCCCGTGTCATCGGCACCCGACCGGCCGGCATGAGGGCAACCGGGCCGGTCGCGCCCCGGTAGGGTGGGCCGGTGCCGAAGACGCATCGATATCAGGCCACGGTGACCTGGACCGGGAACACCGGGACGGGCACCAGCGGATACCGCGACTACTCCCGCGCGCACGACATCGCCGGGGACGGCAAGGCGCCGATCGCCGGCAGTGCCGATCCCACGTTCCGCGGTGACCCGGCCCGGTGGAACCCGGAGGAGCTGCTACTGGTCGCGCTCTCCCAGTGCCACATGCTGTCGTTCCTGCACGTCTGTGTCACGGCGGGCGTCGTGGTCACCGCGTACACGGACGAGCCGCAGGGCACCATGACCACCACCGCGGACGGCGGCGGCAGCTTCGACGAGGTGGTCCTGCGGCCCCGCGTGACGCTGGCCGGCCCGGTTCGGGCGGGACTGCTCGACGAGCTGCACGAGCGGGCGAACAAGCTGTGCTTCATCGCGAACTCGGTGAACTTCCCGGTCCGGCACGAGCCCGGTCCGGTCGCCTGACTCACTCGGTGCGGGCGTGGGCCGGGCCGGTCACCCTCCTCAGCAGCGGCATCGTGGACAGGATCACCGCGGTCGAGGCGAGCAGGCCGCCGGCCACGATCAGGTAGTACTCCGGGCCGGGCGCGTGCAGGTCGTATTGCATCTGCGAGCGCAGGAACAGGTGCGCGGTCAGGAACCCGGCCCCGGCCGCGACCACGGAGACCGCGACCAGCGGCACCCCGGACTCCAGCGCGACCACGCCCCGCAGCTCGGCCAGCCGCACCCCGGTCAGGCGCAGCATCGCGAACGGGCGCTGCCGCTCGGAGAGGCCCCCGGCGACGCTGACCGCGAGGCTGCACCCGGCGATCACCAGACTCGAGATGACGGCGACGTCGGCCAGCCGCTGGAACTGCGACAACTGACGCGTGAAGTCACCGGCGTAGTCGGCCTGGGTGCCGGCGCCTCGCCCGTACGGGAAAAGGGTGTTGAGGGTCGTGCGGGCACGCTCGATCGCAGCCGGTGAGCCGTCGGTCGCCACCAGGACGTCGATCACCGGCAGGCCGGCCAGCTGATCGGGGGTCTGTGTCGCGGCGGGCCAGACCGGGCCGGTCGTCGTGCCTGTCATCGACGCCGGTTCGGTGAGGTCGGGGAACACCTCGGCCACCGTGGCTCCGGGCGGGCAAGTCCCGGCGCCGCGGATACCGGCCAGCTCGGCGCAGGCGATCAGACCGGGCAGCCGGTGGAACTCCGGGCTCTTGTCCGGGTTGGCCCGGATGAGGTGGGCACCGAGCGCGGGGGGCAGGTGCAAGCGGTCGGCCGGGACCCCGGCGTCGTCCGGGCCGGTGGCGACCGACACCACGTCGTGGGCGGCGACTCCGGCGCCCCCGCCGCCGCGCTCGGCCACGATCGTGGTGATCACACCGGTGGCGGTGCTGGTCACGAAGAGCGCCAGCATCAGCCCGCTGACCGCGCGGAACCCGGCCCGCGGGTCGTCGGCGAGCCGTCGTCCCGCGATCAGCGTGGCCGGGCGCCGCGCCCGCCGGGCCAGCAGCCGCGACCCGGCCATGGTCAGCCACGGCCCGGCGATCATCAGCCCGATCATCACGCCGAAGATCCCGGCCAGGTAACCGATCGTCTGCCCCTCCCGGGTCTGCGGGCGGTTCCCGACCAGGTACGCCAGCTCGGCCAGCGCGACCAGCAGGGGGATCGCCCGCCACGCCCGCGGCGGCTCGGGCGTGACCCGGCGGGTGACGCCGAGCGGGGAGATCCGCACCCGGCGCAGCGCGACCCGGGCGGCCACGGCCGCGGCGAGCGGGACGCCGGCCGCGACGACCAGCACGTCGGTGAGGGTCAGGGACAGGTCGCCGGGGAAGAACGGCTCCCCGGTGAACGGGATCCGGGCCAGGCCGGCGCGGATCGCGAAGAACACCCCGAACCCGGCCAGGGTGCCGGTCAGCGCGGCGGCGGCCGACTCGACGACGGCGAGCCGGGTGATCTGACGCGGGGTGGCGCCGACCAGCCGCATCGCCGCGAACCGCTGCTCCCGGCGCGCGGCGGAGAGGCGGGTCGCCGTACCGATGAAGATCAGCAGGGGGAAGAGTAGGGCCGCGGCGACGACCGAGAGGGTCAGGACGATGCCGTTCGCGCCGATGCCGACGACGCAGCCGTGGCACTCGTCCGGTGAGATGGTGACCATCCGGGTGATCTCGGTGACGCCGGCGATGCGACTCACCTCCTCCTTCGTGCCGCCGACGACCACGATCAGCGACTCCGGCGAGGGCAGGGCGTCGTCGCCGAGGACGGCGGTCTGCCGGCCGGGGAAACGGTCGCGCAACTGATCGGCCGGATGGTCGCGCAGCAGCCGGTCGAGGGCGGGGGAGACGTAGTACTCCCCGGGGCCGGGCAGCGCGCTCATGCCGGGCGGGACCGGGCCGTCGGGGCCGGAGACGGCCACGTCGATCCGGACCGTCGGATGACCGTGGAAGTAGTCCTCGCGCGCCGCCCACAGCACCGGGTCGCGGGCCTCGGGACCGGTCGCGGCGCTGGTCACGCCGCTGTTCAGCCACGGGTAGCGCATGTTCTGCGCGTGCACCGCGTTGATCCCGGCGACGGTGGCCAGCAGCATCCCGACCCCGACGGCGACCGCGGCGGCCAGCACGGCGAGGCGCACGACGGCCTCCCGGCCACCGGCGACGGCGAGACGAAGACCGAGACCGATCACGGGGCGACCACCTCGGCGGACGTGGTGACGCGACCGTCGCGGACCATGACCTTCCGATCGGCGTACGCCGCGACCCGCGCGTCATGCGTCACCAGCACCACGGTCGTGCCCTGCTCGCGGGCGGTCGCCACCAGCAGGTCCATCACCTGCTCGCCGGTGAGCGAGTCGAGCGCGCCGGTCGGCTCGTCGGCGAAGAGCACCTTCGGGCTGTTGACCAGCCCCCGGGCGAGGGCCACGCGCTGGGCCTGCCCGCCCGACAGCTCGCCGGAGCGCCGGTTGTCGAGCCCGTCGATGCCCAGCCGGCCGAACCACTCCCGGGCCTGCCGGATCGCGGCGTCACGGCGCACCCCGCCGAGCAGCAGGGGCAGGGCGACGTTCTCGGCCGCGGTCAGCTCCGGCACCAGCTGACCGAACTGGAACACGAACCCGAACCGGTCACGACGCAGTTCACTGCGGTCGTTCTCGGAAAGATCATTGAGGCGTACGCCGTCGCAGGTGATCTCCCCGGCATCCGGCACCAGGATCCCGGCCAGGCAGTGCAGCAGTGTCGACTTGCCCGACCCGCTGGGCCCCATCACGGCGACGACCTCGCCCGGCGCCACGCTCAGATCGACGCCGCGCAGGGCGGGGGTCGCGCCGAACGACAGCTCCACCCGGTGGGCGGCGAGCGCGGCGGTCACGACGTCACCGGCCGGATCTCGGTGCGCAGCGCGTCCAGCCGGGCCGCGGTCATGTCGACCCAGCGCAGGTCGGCCTCGAGGTGGAACAGGGCGTGGTCGGCCAGCATCTTCTCGATCAGCCCACCGGTCTGCTTGACCGCGGTCAGTTCGCGCATCCGGGCCAGGTGGGCGCGGCGCTGCCGGTCGAGGTAGGCCTCGGCCGGCCGGTCCAGCATCAGCGCCAGGACCACCTTGGTGAACAGGATGCTCTGCAGGTGCGGCTCGGGGGCGACCGGGTCGGCCAGCCAGGTGTTCACCTCGGTCGCGCCCTGCTCGGTGATCACGTAGCGCTTGCGCTCGGGGCCGTCGCCGGGGGAGACCTCGTCCATCACCACCTTGCCGTCCCGGGTGAGCCGGCTCAGCGTCGCGTAGACCTGCCCGAACGGCAGCGACTTGCCCACACCGAAGAAGGTGTCGTAGTCGCGCTTCAGGTCGTAGCCGTGGCTCGGTGCCCGTTCCAGCAGGCCGAGCAGTGTCAGAGGAACACTCATGGAAATTACTATACGCTGAGAGTATACGCCGAGTACATATAGGCTCGGCGGGGATCGCCCCCGGATTTCAGCCGCCGGCCACTCACGGCCGGCCCGCCCCGGCCGAACAGGGAACCGGCACCCGCCGACAGGCGGGACGAGGGAGAGGTGGGCCGTGTCCCTACGGCAGTCGATCGCCCGCACCGGGGTGTTCACCGTGCTGTACGTGCTCGCCACCTGGGCCGGCCGCCTCACGATCATGGACGGCACCAACCTCAGCCTGGTCTGGCCCGCCGCCGGGATCGGCGCGATCTGGTTCATCTGCCAGCGCTCGTCCCGGTGGCGGCTGCTCGACGCCGCCGCGATGGCCGCCGTGACCATGGTCGTCAACGTGCTCACCGGCGCCGGTGCCGCGCTGGCCGGCTTCTTCGTGGTCGCGAACCTGGTCCAGGCCGGGATGTTCGCCCACCTGTTCCAGCGCTGGCTGCCCGGCCTGTGGGGCAGCGGCGGCACCGCGCACGTGGCCCGCCCGCAACACCTGTGGCGGCTGGTGTGCATCGCCGTCCTCAGTACGTTCTGCGGCGCGCTGATCGGCCCGACCGGCGTCTGGCTCGTCAACGGCCACTACTCGGGGCCGGCCGCCGCGGTCTGGATGGCCCGCAACTCGGCCGGCATGCTCCTGATCGGCATCGCCGGTCTGCGCCTGGGCGCCGTCGGCCGGCAGGTGACCGGCGCCCGCCTGGTCGCCATCGCCCGCTCGACCCCCGGCCGCACGTGGGCCGAAGGCGTCGCGCTGCTGATCGTCTCCGCCGTCGCCTACCTGGGCGTCTTCGCCTTCGACCGAGGCGTGCCGCTCGCCTTCGTCCTGCTCACCCTGACCGTCTGGGCCGCCACCCGGATGAACACCACGTTCGTGATCCTGCACGACCTCGCCTTCGGCAGCCTGGCCGTGGTCTTCACCCTGCACGGCGACGGCCAGTTCGCCGCGATCGCCGACCACACCACCCGGGCCCTGGTCTCGCAACTGTTCGTCGCGGTCGTCGCCGTGGTCGGCCTGGCTGTCGCGCTCGGCCGGGACGAACGCGCCGCCCTGCAGAAGGCTGCCGCGGAACAGGCCCGGATGTTCGGCACCGTCATCGACGCGATGAGCGAAGGCCTGGCCGTCATCGCCGCCGACGGCTCGTTCCTGCTGAAGAACCCGGCCAGCACCGCGCTGATGGGCGGCCGGGGCAGCACCACCGGCCGGGTCGCCGACAACAGCTACTACGGGCTGCTGCACCTCGACGGCACGCCGATCGGGCCGGGCGAGCTGCCGTACCAGCGGTCCCTCGCGATCGGCGACCCACAGCAACTGGACATCCTGGTGCGCAACCCGGACGTCCCGGAGGGCCGCATCCTGTCGGTGCGGGCCACGCCGCTGCCGATCGACCTCGACGGGCGGCGCTACGCGGTCAGCGTCTTCTCCGACGTCACCGCCGAACGCCGGCACCGCGACGAACTGGCTGCCTTCGCCGGGGTCGTCGCCCATGACCTCTCGAACCCGCTCACCAGCGTCGAGGGCTGGTCGGAACAGGTCGCGGAACTGCTCGGCCCGGACGCCGGGGCGGCCGCCGACGGCATCGCCCGAGTACAGCGGGGCGCCGCGCGGATGCGCAACCTCATCGTCGACCTGCTCGCGTACGCCACCGCCCGGGACAACGCGCTGACCCTGAGCAGCTTCGACGTCGCGGACGTGGTGGCCGGCATCGCCGTGGCCCGCGTCGACCAGGCCGAGACGACCGGGGCGCCGGTCCCGCGCGTCCGCATCGGCGACCTGCCACCCGTGCACGCCGACCCCGCCCTGGTCCGGCAGCTGCTGGACAACCTGATCGGCAACGCCGTCAAGTACACCGCGCCGGGCGTCGTCCCCGACGTCACGGTCAACGGCCGCCTCGACGGCGAACGGGTTCGCATCACGGTCAGTGACAACGGCATCGGCATCCCGGCCGGGCAGCACGCCACCGTGTTCGAGAACTTTCACCGCGCGCACCGCGACGCCGGGTACAGCGGCACCGGCCTCGGCCTGGCCATCTGCAAACGCATCGTGGAACGCCACGGCGGCACCATCACCGCCGGTGACAACCCGGGCAGCGGGACCACGGTCGGATTCACCCTCCCGGTCGCCGACGTGCCGCTCCCCGCCCCGGTGCCGGAGGTGACGGCCAGTAGGGTGGCGGGATGACGGACGCGGCACGGTCACTGCGGTGGTACGGCGGGCTCGCCGTCCTCTTCTTCGGGGTCCTCCCGGCGGTGATGGTGACTCTGCTGGTCGTCCAGGGCCGCACACCCGCGTCGATGGGCCTGCTGCTGATCCCCGGGATCGGCCTGGTCGTCGCCGCGCTCGTCTACGCGGCCAAGGGCATCACCGGCTCGGACCCGGAGCTGAGCGCCCGCTGGATGCAGCGCAGCATGGCCCTCGTCGCCGGAGCGGACCTGGTGCTGCTCGGCGGCAACGCCCTGATCCGGATGGCCGCCGGCTGACTGTACAGACGCTGATGGCCAGGCGGCGGTATGTGGCGCGGGGCGTTCCCGGCGGTTACCGGATCTGGGACAACCACGCCCGCCGCTGGTGGGGCGACCTCTACGAGCTGTGCCCGGATGACCTGCTCACCGAACTGAACGGCGACCGCGACCCCGGCCGCATCACCGCGCTGCTCCGCGTCCACCGCCGCCGCACCCGATAGACAATCGAGGTCGACCTCTGCGCGGGATGCACGGCGAGTTCCCGGCCGGATCCCGTCGCCGGCGCCGGTCACGACCGCGAGGCGGCCGCTCGCGGGGTCCGGCGCGAGCAGGAGACCGCCTGCTCCTGCACGTACGGGCTGATCGGTGACAACGCCGGCCAGTTGCCGGGGTTCTCCGGTTCGCCGGGGTTCGCCGTGATCGGGGCGAGTGGTGGGGCGGGCGGCATCCCGTCGTCCGAGTCGTGCAGCGGCACTGTGGGCATCGTGCGTTTCCGTCTGCGAGATGCGTTCCGCTGTCGCCCGGTCGGGTGGGCGTCGCCGTGAGCGGATCGGGCGGCACGCAGGCAGCTAGCCGGCGGAATGCCACGGCCGGAGCGTCCACGGCAGGGCGGAAAAGGTAAACCGTTTACTTGTCCGGGGAGCTCATTACGGCGTACCCCCGGTGATCTTCATTCGGGGTTTTGTTTCCTCCAGGCATGCCATTGCCTGGAGGAAAGCGCGTTACTCCGCGGGGCGGCGGGTGAGGACCTGCGGCCCGTCCTCGGTGACCGCCACGGTGTGCTCCGAGTGCGCGGTCCGCGACCCGTCGGCCGACCGGATCGTCCACCCGTCCTTGTCGTACTTCACCTTGTCGGTGGTCGCACACAGCCATGGCTCGATCGCGATCGTCAGCCCCGGCTGCAACCGGATGCCGCGCCCGGGCCGCCCGTCGTTGTGGATGTGCGGCGCCTCGTGCATGGTCCGGCCGACGCCGTGCCCGCCGAACTCCAGGTTCACCGTGTACCCGAACTCGCGGGCGACGGCGCCGATCGCGGCCTCGATGTCACCGAGGCGGCCACCGGGTCGAGCGGCGGCGATGCCGGCTTCGAGGGCGACCTCGGTGGCCTCGATCAGCCGCAGGTCGGCCTCGGCCGGCGTGCCCGCGATCACCGAGACCGCGGAGTCGGCGACCCAGCCGTCGATCGCCACCGCCATGTCGATGCTGAGCAGGTCGCCGTCGCGCAACGTGTACTTGTGGGGGAGCCCGTGCAGCACCGCGTCGTTGACCGACAGGCACAGCACGTTGCGGAACGGCCCCCGCCCGAACGAGGGCGAATAGTCCCAGTAGGACGACACCGCGCCGCGCTCCTTGATCCGGCCGCGGGCGTGGTGTTCCAGATCCATCAGGTTGACGCCGACCTGGGTCAGGCCGGCCAACTCCGCCAGCAGCTCGCCGACGAACTGCCCGGTCACGGCCATCCGGGCGATTTCCCCGGGCGCCTTGAGCTCGATCACGTTGATCCCTCCCTATGCGGTATAGTTATACCACCACCGGAGAGGAGACCGATGATCCGCCCACCGCTCACCCCGGACCTGATCGCCGCCGGCCGGCGCCTCGGCGCCGCCCTGCGCGCCGCCCGTGGCACCCGCAGCCAGGCCGAGATCGCCCTCGCCGCCGGCATCTCCCCGGAAACCCTGCGCAAGATCGAGGGCGGCCGGGTGCCGACACCGGCCTTCGGCACCATCGTCTGCCTCAGCGAGGTCCTCGGCATCCCCCTGGCCGACCTCGCCGACGCCTGGCTCACCGCGGTCCCGTTCGACGAGCAGAGATCAACCCCCGTTTCCCGTACGGCGTGAGCCGCCCTTGCCTTGCGAAGGCACGGGCTCGCGTGAGTGCGCCGCACGTCCGGCCGCGACTCCGGGAGATGCGCTGCGGAGCGCGGGCGCAGCCACCGCGCAACCGGGCGCTCCGGGTCCACCGGTTGCCGCTCAGCGCTCCGGGTCCACCAGTTGCCGCTCAGCGCTCCGGGTCCACCAGCTGCCGCTCAGCGCTCCGGGTCCACCAGCTGCCGCTCAGTGCGCCGGCTCAGTGCGCCGCGATGTTCACCGCATGGTTCAGCGCGCCGGGGTCGCCACCGCGCGCGGCAGTCAGTGCTCTGGAGTCGCCACTGCGTGCAGCAGGAAACCGACGAGCTCGCGCGCGTGGTCCGCGGCGCGAGCCGTAAGTGCGGCCCTCTCCTCGGGCGGGGTGGTCAGCGCGTGCATCATCGCGCCGCCCGCGAGGGTGTCCAGGAGCAGGGTCACGGACGTACCCCCGGGAAGCTCTTCGCGGTGGATCCCGCGCCGGATGATGTCCCGGGCGGCCGCGATCTGCTCGGTCCGCAGGCGTGCGTAGTGCTCGGCGATGCCCCCGATCGAGGCCGCCTCCAGATTGAGCCGCAGCGCCGCCTTGCTGCACGGCCCGGCGTAGAGAGTGATCATCTGGGTGGCCAGCTCGACCAGGTCGCCGTGCAGGGTGCCCGTGTCGACGTCGCTGATCCGCGGCAGGCCGGCCGTCAGGGCATCGGTGAGCAGCGCCTCCTTGCTGCTCCAGCGCAGGTAGAGGGTGGCCTTGCCGATCCCGGCGCGGCGCGCGACCGGTTCCATCGCGAACCCGGCCCACCCCGCGTCGCCGAAGACGTCCAGCGCCGCCTGGGTGATCCGCCGATCCACGCCGGGGTCCCGCGGGCGCCCCGGCCCGGCCGCCGTCGTACTGCTCATCGCGGCCACCCTCCGTATTCCTGAACGCCTCCCGTCAGGTTACAACCGGCTCGTGGCCGATCGTCGCCCATCCGTCGCTGCGCCCGGGACGGAAACCATGCCGGCCTCCGGCCCGTCACCCCGGGTGCCGGTCCCGCACCGGCCCGGTCCGGCGCGCATCGGTCCGGCCCGGTCCGGCGCGCATCGGCCCAGCTCGGCCTGGTCCGGCGCGCATCGGTCCGGCCCGGTCAGGTCGCCGGGGTGGTGCGGGTCTTCAGGTCCTCGTCGGTGACGGGGCGGACGACGCGGCAGGGGACACCGACCGCCACCGTCATCGGCGGGATGTCGCGGCTGACCACGCTGCCGGCGCCGATCACCGAGCCGTAGCCGATGCGCACGCCCGGCAGCACCACCACGTTGCTGCCGATCCAGACCTTGTCCTCGATGACGATCGGCTCGGAGAAGCGGCGGAAGTCCTCCCTCAGGTCGGGGTGGATCGGGTGGCCGGTGGTGGTCAGCGTGACCCCGGGCGCGATCATGACGCCGTTGCCGATGCGGATCTCGACGTCGTCGACGAACGTCAGGTTGACGTTGCCGAAGAAGTCGTCGCCGAGGTGCACGTTGCTGCCGAATCCGGCGTGGAACGGCGACAGCAGCACGGTTCGCGCGCCGACCGACCCGAGGATGCGCTCCAGCAGGTCGCGCCGCCGCCCGGTGTCGCCGGGCCGGGTGTTGTTGTACTCGAAGACCAGGTCGGTGCGGCGCAGCGGGTCCTGGAACGACGCCTCCGACTCGGTGTGGAGCAGCCCTTGCC
This sequence comes from Actinoplanes sp. NPDC020271, assembly GCF_044388125.1. Taxonomy (NCBI): domain Bacteria; kingdom Bacillati; phylum Actinomycetota; class Actinomycetes; order Micromonosporales; family Micromonosporaceae; genus Actinoplanes; species Actinoplanes sp. NPDC020271. Next base: position 25,969 of record NZ_JBIRWQ010000015.1, on the reverse strand, counting down.
GGATCCGCTCCCGCACCTCGTCGTGGTTCTGGTTGATCTCCACCCGCCCGTGTCTACCACAGCACCGCCGGTCAGCGGCATCCATAGGCGGCTATTGACGTGATTGACGAGCGCGGATAGCGTGGCGATCACCACCGCGTTAAAACGTTTCATTTCTCGCCCGTTCCGGGAGCGTCGCCGGCCGGCGTCGGCGCTGTCGCAGCCGATTCGTCGCCGGCGGCACCACCCTGGGAGTCACCGATGAAACGTCGTGCCGTCATAGCGCTCGGGGCCGCCGCCGTCGCGCCCTGGCCCTCCGCCGTCGCAGCGTCCGCCGCGAACCCGGCCCCGGCGGAGAAAACTGCCGGGTTCCTGGCCACCGAGGTCAGTGACGGGGCGAAGTTCCGGTGGTGGTGGCCCCACGGCCTGGTCGACCCGGTGGAGATCGCGCGGGAGGTCGACCAGATCGCCGACGCCGGGTTCGCCGGGGTGGAGATCCAGGACGTGCACCACAGCGTGAAGTTCGACCTCGATCCGGCCGGGCACGGCTGGGGCACCGGCCCGTGGCGCGACGCCGTCGAGTCGGCGCTGCGCCAGGCCGGGCGGCGCGGGCTGACCGTCGACCTGGCGGTGGGTCCGAGCTGGCCGGCCGCCGTCCCCGGCATCACGCCGGACGATCCGGCCGCCGCGAAGGAACTTTTCCACACCGTCACCCCGTTCACCGGCAGCATCACGGTGCCGGTGGCGGCCGAGACTTTCGCCGTCCAGATCGCCCGCCTGGTGTCGGCCGGGGTCCTCGACCCGGCATCGGTGCAGACTTTGGAGCCGGTGAACGGGCAGGTCACGGCCACGGTGCCGGACGGGAACTGGCTACTTCTCACCTACCTGGTCCGCGGCTCGGGGCAGCAGCCGGAGGGCGGCCCGCACACCGACCCGCCGTCCTACGTGGTCGACCACTTCAGCCCGGCCGGCACGAAGGCGATCCGCGACGCGTGGAACGAGCACGTCCTGACGCCCTCGATCCGGCGACTGCTCCGGGACGCCGGCGGAGACCTGTTCGAGGACTCCCTGGAGCTCGAGACCGACTGGACGCTCTGGACGCCGGCCCTTCCCGCCGAATTCGCCGAACGCACCGGCACCGAGCTGCTGCCGGTGCTCCCGGTGCTGCTCGCCCCGAAGGGCAAGTACCTCTACGCGTTCGGCAGTGACGCCACCAACCACCTGCGGGACGCGTTCAACCAGGTGCTCTCCGACCTCTACCACGAGCACCACCTGCTGCCGCTGCGGGATTTCGCGCACTCGCTCGGGCTGAGACTGCGCGCCCAGCCGTACGGGCTGTCCACCGACGCGATCCGCAGCGCCACCCTGCTCGACGTTCCCGAGGGTGAGTCGCTCGGCTTCAAGAACCTGGACGACTTCCGGGTGCTCGCCGCCGCCCGGGACATGGCCGGCCGGAGGATTCTTTCCTGCGAGGCGGCCGCGTACGCGAACGGGGCCTACAGCACCACCTGGAACAAGGTGCTGCAGACGATGGGCAGCGTCTTCGCCGGTGGCGTCAACCAGGCGGTGCTGCACGGATTCGCGTACCGGGACGCGCCCGGCGCCGCGTGGCCCGGTTTCGCCGCGTTCTCGCCCTACAACGGCAACGGCATCGGTTACGCCGAGGCGTGGGGCCCGCGGCAGCCGACCTGGCGGCACGTCGGCGGGGTGGCCGGCTGGTTCCGCCGTACCCAGAAGATCCTGCAGGCCGGCACCGCGCGTGCGGACCTCGCATTCTTCCGGCAGAAAGGTTTCACCGCGACCGGGATCGGCGCGCCGTGGGCCACCAACGACGGCATCCCGATCGGCTGGACGCACGGTTTCGTCGACGAGGCGTCGCTGTCGCTGCCGGCGGCGAAGGTGCGTGACGGCCGGCTGGGCCCGCCGCGCTACAAGGCGGTGATTCTCGATGGCGACGTGTTCCGGGGCAAGGACCACACCCTGTCGGTACGGGCCGCCCGCCGACTCGTGGCGATCGGCCGCGCCGGCCTGCCCGTGGTCGTCGTCGGCGACTGGGCGGATGTGCACCCGGTTGCGCTGCAGCCGCCGCTGGCTCAGCTCCTGGCCCTGCCCGGTACCCGGGTCGTCGCTGATCAGACCGGCATCCCGGCCGCACTGGAGGCCCTCGGCGTGCGGCGCGACGTCGAGTACGACCGGTCGTCGCTGATGACCGTCCACCGTGTCGACGGCGACCTCGACCACTACTACCTGGCCAATGCCCGCCACGCCGAGAACCGGGTGATCACCGCGATCGACCAGGACGTCTGGCTGACCACGACGTCGCGGACGAGCGTGCCGGTCGAGGTCGACGCGTGGACGGGGGAACGGCGCGGCCTGCCGTACACCCGGGTCGGGAATCGACTGCGGATCCACGTCACGCTGCAGCCCGGTCAGTCGCGGCTCGTCACCTGTCAGCGGCAGAGAGTCTCCGTCGCCACCCGCACGTTCACCGGCGCCGAGACGCCGCTGACCGGCTGGGCCCTCGAGGTCGAGGACTGGCAGCCGACCGGCGTGACCACGCACCGCCTGACGCTCGACGGCCTGGTGCCGTGGTCGTCGATCCCGGAACTCGCCGACGTCTCCGGCGTCGGCCGGTACCGCACCACGGTCGACGCCGGTGCCGGGGGACGGGCGTCGCTGGTGCTCGGCAAGGTGGTCGACACCTGCCGGGTCCGGCTGAACGGGCGCCTGCTGCCCCCGATCGACGTCCTCGAACCGGTCGTTGATCTGACGCTCGGGCCCGGCCGGAACACCATTGAGGTGGAGGTGGCGACGACGCTGCTCAACCGTCTGCGCACGACCAGCCCGGCCGTGTTCGGCGTCGCCGCCCGGCAGGCGTACGGCCTGCTCGGCCCGGTCTCCCTGAGGTGGTACCGATGAGACGCCGCACGTTCTCGCCTCCGGGCGACGCTCGCCGACGTGCCGCCGGCCGTTCCCGATCAGGCCGCCGAAGCATCGCCGCTCGCCGGCGCCGCGGTGAGCGAGCCGGCCCCGACGCCGACGAGGACTGACCGGCCGGCCTACACCGCCCGCCACTGCGCCGGCGTCACCGCATGCTCGGCCCGGAACCGCTTGATGAAGTAGCTGACGTCCGGATAGCCCACGCGCCGGCTGATCGCCGCCACCGTCAGATCAGTTTCGGACAGCAACATCCGAGCCTCCTGCAACCGCCGCTGCGTGATCCACTGCTGCACGGTCCGCCCGGTCTTCCGCCGCACCACGGTCGTCAGGTGGTTGCCGGTCAGCGCCAGTTCGGCCGCGATGTCCGCCAGCGAGATCCCTTCGTGATACCGCTGCTCGATCAGGTCGAACACCGCCCCGAGCAGCGGTTCCTCGGCCGACCGCAACTGGTCCCCGACGTCGGCCGACAGCCGCGCCAGACCGACCAGCAACAGGGTCAGATGTGCGATCGACGCCTCCCGATACCCGTCGGCCCGTGTGCGGACCTCGGCGTCGAGCGCCGCGAACCGCCCCATCCAGGCCTCCCGCTCCTCAGGCGGGATCCGCAGGCGCTGCGCCCGCTCCGCGCCCCGCGCGAACGGGAACAGCAGCGGATGCGAGCGCCACGAGGCATAGGCGCCGGAGCGCACCAGTTCGGCCGGGAACCACACCACCCAGCCGTCGTCGGCGATCCGGTCCGCCGCGCCGAACCCGATCACCTGCCCCGGCGCGAACACGAACAGATCACCATCGGACACCGTCCACTGGCGCCCGTCGATCCGGACGTCCGATTCGGCCCGATGCGTGTAGCACAGCACGAGGAAGTCGTGCGCATGCTCGGCGATCCCCGGTTGCGGCACGGCACCGGGCAGTCGCGCCGACCCGATCGGCAGTTCCGCGGCCGAGCGACCGAAACCGTAGACCGTCACGCCGTCCCCGGTCCGCCCGACCGGAACCGAGAATTGTCGGATCATCTCCGCGAATTCGCCGCTGTGCGCGTCATTCTCCGCCACGAAGCTGAGAGTACGACCGAGTTTCGTCGGATACCAGGAGCGTGACATGACCCAGCAGACGTATCTTCCCGCCGCCGGACTGCGCTGGCTGCTGCCCCTCTACGACCCGTTCTGCCGCCTCGCCGGCGTCCAGCGCATCCACCGGCAGCTGATCGAGCACGCCGCCCCGCGCCCCGGGCACCGCGTCCTGGAGATCGGGTGCGGCACCGGCACGCTGCTGACCGCGCTCGCCCGCACGCATCCCGGTGTCGAGGCGATCGGCATCGATCCCGATCCGGCTGCGCTGCGCCGCGCCCGGCGCAAGGCCGCCAGGAACCAGATCAAAGTCAACTTCCAGCGTGCGTACGCCGGAAGCCTCCCCCTGCCCGACGCGAGCGTCGACCGGGTCCTCTCCGCCCTGATGCTGCACCACCTGGAAAGGGCCGAGCACGAGCGCGCGCTGCGCGAGGCCCGCCGCGTGCTGCTCCCCGGCGGCGAACTGCACGTCCTCGACCTCGTCGCCGACCACGTGCGCCCGTCCCGCCTGGCCGCGACCGAACCTGATCGGGTCCTCACCGCCATGTTCGACGCCGGCCTGACCCAGCCGGTGGAGCTCGCCCGGGCCCGCGTCGCCTTCGGTCGCGTCGTCTTCTACCGCGCCTCCGCCTGAGCCGCGGGCCGCACCGGGATCGGAGCCGGCCCAGGAAGCGCAGCCCGCCCGGCGTCGCCGGGCCCGCCTTTCCGTCCGGCGGGAAGCGCGCCGTGCGGAGGGCGCCGCGCGGAGGGCGCCGTGCGGAGGGCGCCGCGCGGAAGGCGCCGGCAGTGGGGCCGGGCCGGACGCGGCGCGGGCCGGCACGTCCGGAGGAGACGTACCGGCCCGCGCCTTGCGGGGGAATCAGGACGGGATCAGCAGGTGGGCTCGCCGGACTGGGCCGGCAGGCTGACCGCGTTCCACGCGGCCTTGACCGCGTTGAACTGGGTGCAGCTGCCCGGGTACAGGTTCTTCGCGGCCTGCAGCGTCCACACCCGGTACTTGGCGTAGGACGAGCTGGACGTCTTCAGCAGCATCGCGTTGTACATGATCTTGATGGCGGTCTGGATGCCGACGCCGGTCACCGTCGAGCTGTTGCAGGTCGGGCTGGCCGGCTGCCCGTTGCCGCCGCTGCCCTGCGCGAGCAGGTAGAACCAGTGGTTGCCGGGCCCGGCCGCGGCGTGCACCTCCTGGCTGGGCGTACTGCTGGAGTAGCAGTTGCTGTCACCGGCGAGCGACGGGTTGTACATGTAGCGGATCGGACCGCTGCCGACCAGGTTGACCTCTTCGCCGACCTGGTAGTCCGGCGGGTCGTTGGGGTTGTTGGCGTACCACTCGGTGGCCGCGCCGAACGTGTCGGCGACGAACTCCTGCGTGCCGCCCTTGGAGATGCCGCCCGGCGTCTTGTCGTCGATGCCGTGGCCCAGTTCGTGACCGACCACGTCGGCCGAGGAGATCCACTTACCGGCGGTGTTCTTGCCGATCTGGACCTGCGTGCCGTCGTAGTACGCGTTCTGGTCGTTGAGCCCGACCCGGATCGGCCACGCCGCGCCGGAACCGTTCTGGGCGTTGCGGCCCAGCCACGAGGACAGCATCGCGACCTGCTTCTGCGCGACGTAGAGCGCGTCGACGCAGCCGGTCTCCTTGTTGGTGCCGGTGCCGTTGCCCCACACGTTGTCCGAGCCGGTGAACGTCGCCTTGGTGGACGCGTCCTGGCAGCTCAGGTTCGTGACGGTGGGGTCCTTGAGCGAGTACGTCGAGCCGGAGAGCGTGGTGTTCAGCGACACCGAGCCGTTGATCCAGCCGGTGCCGGTGCCGGTCACCTCGGTGACGTGTTCCTCGGTGCCGAGCACCCTCCCGGTGACCGCGTCCACGTCGACGGTGAGGCGGCTGACGCCGTTCGCGCCGGTGCCGTTGACGGTGGTCTCGTAGGCCAGTTTCGCGGTGTCGCCGGCGATCACCACCAGCGACGTGCCCTCGACCCCGGTGACGGTCTTGAGTTGCGCCTTCGCCGTGGCGACGGCGGTGCTCGCGGTCACCTTGGCGGTGGTCGACAGCTCCCCGATCGGGTTGCTCTGCGCCACCGAGGTGTAGCGGGTCTGCCCGGCGCTGTCGGTGACGACGACCAGGTCACCGCCCTTGACCGCGAGCCCCTTGTAGGTGCGGTCGTAGGCCGCGTAGGTCAGGCCGGCCGACTGGACGACCTGCCGCCGCTGGAAGGCGTCGTGCGAGCCGGCGTGCAGGGCGGCCGGCCGGGCCGCGATCATGGAGTCGGCGGCCGCCACGGCGTCGACGGCCGGCGCGGACGGCTGGGCCGCCGCCGGACCGGTGGCCGCGACCAGCGCCGAGGCGGCCGCGGTGCCGACGGCCAAGCCGACGACCAGGGATTTTCGTGCCATATCGGAACTCCTTTCCCGCCCGCGGGGGTAGGGGGGCGGGTTGGTCCTCCGGTCCGGCGGGGTAGCCGTACCGGGTGAGTCAGGAGTGACGATATATATGCAGGTCTATTGACGGAATAGGGAAAACCCTAAGGATCAACCCGATTTGCGCGTACGCCGTCAGTCGCCCCGGACGTTGCCCAGTTCCCGGTTCCCCCACAAAAGGGGCATAGCCCTGCATAGCCTGGACGCCGACCGCGTCCTCGCCCGAAGGGAACCAGCCGTGCGCCGCCTACTGACCCTGACCCTCGTGGCCACCGGCCTGCTCACCCCCGCGCCCGCCGTCGCCGCCCCGGCCGCCGGGACCGCGGTGGTGACCGCGGCGAGCAGCCCGCGCGACGATCTGTCGGGGCACCGCTATCGCAGCCCCGGCAGCGCCAGCATCTACCTGGTCGACCCGGAGGGATACGCCCGCGCCTTCCCGGACATCGCCACCTACTCGAACTTCTACGGCGACACCGACGACGTCGAGGTCGGCTACGACCTGGATGACATCAGCCGCGGCCCGGCCTTCAGCCGCGACGCCTACCTGCTGCGCGTCCTCGGTGACGACGACGTCTGGCTGGTCAGCGACGACGTCCGCCGCCGCGTCACCTGGCGCGCCCTGGACCGCTACGGCTTCGACGCCGACCGCGCCCGCGAGGTCCCCTGGGGCGCCGCGGACGAGATCCCGGAAGGCCCGGTCTGGCGCTGACCGCCGGTCACTCCTCCAGGTGCTGCCGCCACTGGTGCAGGCCGTCGGCGAGCTGGTCCAGGGTCTGCCGGGGCAGCGCCGCGCCGAGTTCGGTCACCGCGGCCGCGAAGGTGGGCAGCGCCGCGGCCAGGGCCTGCTCGCCGGCCGGGGTCAGGAGGAGCAGGGACGAGCGCCGGTCGTCGGGGTTGGCGCGGCGTTCGCACCAGCCGCGGGCGACGAGCCGGTCGACGGCCTTGCTGGTGGCGCCGACGGTGATGTCGACCTCGTGGGCGATGTCGTAGACCCGGCAGACCGGGCGGCCGCCGATGATCCGCAGGAACTCCAGGGAGCCGAGCGGCATGTCGTGCCCGGCCCGCAGGCGTGCGTCGATGCGGTTGTAGAGCCGCGTCTCGGTGCGCACCAGGTCGGTGAAGAGCGTCGTGGCGTCCGTCACAGAGCTACGTCCATTCATGGGAATTAGCTTCGAAGGAATCTACTTTGATTCCTAGGAAGTCATTTTCTCATGGAGGCCGACATGAACCGACAGCAGCAGCGCGACGCCGTCCGGGCTGCCCTGGCCGCCGGTCCGCGCGAGCGCGGCACCGTGCAGCAGGAACGGGCCGGGTTCGAGGCGTTCGGGACCGCCCGCCCCCTCGCCCCCGGAGTGACCGCCGGCGAGGTGACCGTGGCCGGGCGCCCGGCGGTGCGACTGCAGGCCGGCACGAGTCGCACCGTGCTGCTCTACCTGCACGGCGGCGGCTACGTCGTCGGCTCGGGCCGCACCGGCGCACGGCTCGCCTCGGCGCTGATCGCCCGCACCGGCGGCACCGCGTACTCGCTGGACTACCGGCTCGCGCCCGAGCACCCGTTCCCGGCCGCGGCCGACGACGCGCTCGCCGCGTACCGGGAACTGCTGCAGACCACGGCGGCCGAGGACGTCCTGGTCGCGGGCGACTCGGCCGGCGGCGGGCTCGCGGTCACCACCCTGGTCGCCGCGCGCGAGGCCGGCCTGCCGCAACCGGCCGCCGCCGCGGTGTTCTCGCCGTGGACCGACCTCACCCTCAGCGGCGACAGCATCCGCACCCGGGCCGCGGCCGACCCGCTGTTCACCGCCGCCGCGCTGCGCTGGTACGCGGACCACTTCACCCCGGAGCCTGCCGCCGCCCGTGCGGCCAGCCCGATCTTCGCGGACCTGTCCGGGCTCGCGCCGCTGCTGGTCCAGGTCGGCTCCGACGAACTACTGCTCGACGACGCCGTACGCCTGGCCACGCGCGCCGCAGCGGACGACGTCGAGGTGACGCTCGAGGTGGGTACCGGGCTGCCGCACGTCTACCAGTTGAACTTCGGTGACCTCGACGACGCCGACGACGCCCTCGACCGGGCCGGCACCTTCCTGGCCCGCAAACTGCCCGCGACCGCCGGCGCAAGCAAAATTCCAGCAGGCAGGAGCGGTTATGCGGAAGCTGTGACCGTTCTAACCAACCCGGCCTGAGACGGAAGAAACCGGCTGCGCGGGGGCTTGTCGCGATTGTGGCCGAAACTCAGACCGTAACCCCACCCGACGACGACCTGTCCGCCGGAGAGCTGCTCCCGCCCGGGCGCCGCTTCCGGATCGTGCTCGTGCTCGGCTTCCTCACGGCCCTTGGCCCGCTCACCATCGACATGTACCTGCCGTCGCTGCCGACGATCACCACCGACCTGCACGCGAGCGCCGCCGCCGTGCAGCTCACGCTGACCGGCACGCTGGTCGGCCTGGCCTTCGGGCAGCTGCTGGCCGGCCCGCTCGCCGACGCGCTGGGACGGCGCCGCCCGCTGCTGGCCGGCATCGCGGTGCACGTCCTGGCCTCGGTGCTCTGCGTCCTCGCGCCGAACCTGGCGGTCCTCGGCTCGCTGCGGGTGCTGCAGGGCCTGGGGGCGGCCGCGGCGGCGGTCGTCGCGATGGCGATGGTCCGTGACCTGTTCGACGGGCTGGCCGCGGCCCGCCTGTTCTCCCGGCTGATGCTGGTCGTCGGCGTGGCGCCGATCCTCGCCCCGACCGTCGGCGGCCTGGTCCTCAACTGGACGTCGTGGCGCGGCGTGTTCGTGGTCCTCGCCGTGACCGGCCTGGCCATCATGGCGGCGACCGCCCTGGTGCTGCCGGAGACCCTGCCACCCGCGCGCCGCCGCAACGGCGGTGTGCTCGGCACGGTCCGCGACTACGGCCGGCTCTTCACCGACCGGGTGTACGTCGGCCTGATCCTGGTCGCCGGCCTGGCCATGGCCGCGCTCTTCGCCTACGTGAGCGGCGCGTCCTTCGTCTTCCAGGACGGGTTCGGGATGACCGAGCAGCAGTTCGCCTACGTCTTCGCGGGCGGCGCGGCCGGTCTGATCGCCGCGACGCAGTTCAACGTGCGGCTGCTGCGCCGCTGGACGCCGCAGCAGATCATGGGCGGCGCCCTCGTGGCCGGCCTGCTGTTCGCCGTGGTGCTGCTGATCCTGGCCGGCACCGGGACCGGCGGGCTGGCCGGCATCCTGGTCCCGCTCTGGCTGGTCCTGATCACGGTCGGCCTGGCGATGCCGAACGCCCCGGCGCTGGCCCTCGGCCGGCACGGCGAGGCCGCCGGCACCGCGGCGGCACTGCTCGGTGCGGTCCAGTTCGGCGTCGGCGCGCTGGCCGCACCCCTGGTCGGCGTCCTCGGCGTCGGTGCGGTCGCGATGGCGATCGTGGTCTTCGGCGGCATGCTGGCCGCGACGCTGGTCTGCTTCCTGGTGGTCCGCCCGCACCGCCTCCCCGTCGAGCACGTCGATCAGCCGGTGGTCGCCATGGCCCACTGACCGGGCCACCCTCGCCAGGTCCGGGCGAGGGTGCGGGGCGACCATAGACTCCTGGCTCCACAAAGGAGGGGAGTGGCGTGATCACCGAGCACCTGCGCGACCTGGCCGTGTCCGTGGCGATCTTCGGGTTCTTCGCCTCGACCTGGTTCGGCTGGGCGCAGGAGGCGCCGCCCCCCGCCTGGCGGCGGTGGCTGGGCGCCGCTTCGGTGCTCAGCCTCCTGACCCTCGGGGCCGGCGTGCTGCTCGCCGTCCGGCACCGGCACGGCGGCACCGTCTTCGACGACGACACCAGCCGCACGTTCGGCATCGTCGTCGGCGTCGAGTTCGCCGCGGCCGCCCTCGGCGCGGGTCTGCTGGCCTGGCGCCGGCACGCCGAACTGATGGCGGCGTGGATCGCGTTCGTGGTCGGCGTCCACCTGTTCCCGGTTGCCGCGATCATGGACTACCCGCTCGTGCACGTGACCGGCGCGCTGATCACCGTGACCGCGGCCGCCGCCGTGCCGGTCGCCCGGTCCCGCGGCCTGACCCCCAGCGCCGTCGTCGGCGCCGCGACCGGCCTCGTCCTGCTGGCCACCGCGGTGGTGTCGGCCGTCGCCGCGTAACCGCCGCCCGGCGCCCGGACGTGTGCGCGGGCTCGCTGCCCGCGACGCCGCGCCGAGCCGGGGGGCCCGGACGTGTGCGCGGGCTTGCCCCCGCGAGGCGGTGACGATCGGGCCTCCGAGGTTCGCGCTCGGTCCGGCTCGCGAGGCAGCGACGATCGGGCGCCCGGAGATTCGCGCGCGGGCTCGGCCACGCTGCGGGGTGACGATCGTCTGCTCGGCGGGCAGGCTGTGGGAACGTACGGGGACATCGGGGTGGTCTTCCGGATGGGGATCTTCCGGCGTGGGCCCGGACGGCACGTGTGACGATGGTGCCGTCATGTCCAACTCCTCGCTGGTCCGGGCCGGGATCGGGATCGATTGCCGGGCGCTGTTCCGCAGCGCCCCGGTCGCCCTGCTCGTGCTCGACACCGACTTGGTGATCGTCGAGGTCAGCGACGCCTACCTGGTGGCGACCATGCGGGTTCGCGAGGAACTGGTGGGCCGGGAGATCTTCGCGGCCTTCCCGGACAATCCCGCGGACGCCACGTCGGGCGGCCCGGCGCGGCTCCGGGCCTCGCTGGAACGGGCGCGAGGCCCTCGGCGTGATGCAGCGCGACACCGCCGGCCTGCGCGACATCGTGATGCGGCTGCTCGACGTGGCCGGGCTGCGCTCGGGGCACATCGAGCTGCGGCGGGCACCGGCCGACCTGAGCGACCTGGTCTGCGAGACGGCCGGTGGACGGGACGGCATCCTGGTCGACGCCACCGGGCCGGTCGTCGTCGACGGCGACCGCGACCGCCTGTGTGAAGTGCTGACCGAGCTGCTCGACAACGCGGTGACCTGGGCCGCGGCCGCGACCACGGTCGGCGTGCGGTTGAGCGCCGAGGCCGGGGCGGCGATCGTGGACGTCACCAACGTGGGCGACGGGATCGCCGCGGACGAGCGGGAACGGCTGTTCGAGCTCTTCTTCCGCGGGGAAGCGGCCCGGCATCGAGGGGTGCCCGGTAACGGGCTCGGTCTGGCCGTGGCCCGGGCGATCATCGGGCAGCACGGGGGGACGCTGACGGTGAGCGAGGCCGGGGCGACGACCACGACGTTCACCGTGCGGTTGCCGCTCGCCGCCTGATCGGTGCCGGAGCGCTCAGCGGCGGCTCATCGACAAGGGAGACTCCGGCCGGCGTGGGGCGATGATCGCCGCTTGAGGTGAACCCGGGTCGAGGGTGCACGCTGTGGCGATGACAGTGACCGAGGAGGCACGGCAGGCGCTCGACCGGCACCGGACCGTGGAGATCACCACGATCGGCCGGCGCAGCGGACAACCACGACGGATCGAGACGTGGCGTTACCGGGCCGGCGGGCGGTACTGGCTGACCGGCAGCCCCGGCACCCGCGACTGGTACGCCAACCTCACCGCCCATCCCGGGTTCACGCTCCACGTCGAAGGGCACGACCTGCCCGTACGGGCGCGGGTTGTCACCGACCCGGACGAACGGGCCTGGGTCTTCGGCGAGATCGTGCCCGGCCTGGACTGGGCGGGCAACCTGGAGAGCTGGATCGACGGCAGCCCGCTGGTCGAGATCGAACTGCCCTGACCCTGTCAGGCCGGGACGGTCGCCGCGCGGCGGACGGTGACGGCCGCCGCGATCACCGGGAGCATGCAGACGGCCTGCGCGGCGGTGTACCAGATCGGACAGACACCGGGGATCAGGTCGACGCCGACGATCGCCACCGGCAGGATCGCCGACAGAGTGCGGACCCGGTCGAGCCGGCCGCGGGCGGTCAGCACGTAGAGCAGGATCGCGGCGGCGGGGAGGAGCAGACCGCGTACCCACATGAAGGTGTTGATCGTGTGGCCGGTGCTCGCCATCGCGATGACAGCGCCGAGGGCGAAGGTGCTCAGAGCGGCGAATTCCTGGAAGTACTGCTTCAGTTTCTCCATGCCGGCAACGCTACGGAGACGGCGGGCCGGTCGGAATCCGTCCAGGCGCCCGCCCGGGTGGGGCCAGACCCACCGTCCACGCCCGGGCCGGTCCGGATCGTGGCGCAGGGACCGAAGACCAGGAAGGGAACCGCTACCTGCGCGACGGGGGCGCCTCCCCCGCGGGGAGAGGCCATTCATGACCGTGGCGTATCAATGGCGCGGGTTCGGCATTTCCGTGGTGCGGGCCGCGGGCTTAGCGTCGGTGCCATGAGGATCCTGCTCGTCGGGGGCACCGGCACGCTCGGTGCGGCCCTGCACAAAGAACTGGCCGGCCGGGGCCACGAGGTGCTCACCGTCGCCCGGAACGGGGGAGACCTGCGCTACGACGTGACCGACCCGGCCCAGGTCGGCGCGATGTACGCGCAGGCCGGCCGTCTCGGTGCCGTGGTCAGCGCGGCCGGCCACGTGCCGTACAAACCGGTGATCGAGATGACCACTCAGGACTACCTGGACGGCTTCCGCGGGAAGGCGCTCAGTCAGATCGAGCTGGTCCGGCAGGGGATCCCGCACGTCGCCGAGCGTGGCTCGTTCACCCTGATCACGGGCATACTGGCCCGGGAACCGATCGTCACCGGCAGCGCCGCCTCGATGGCGAACGGCGCGGTGGAGGCGTTCGCACGGGCGGCGGCCGTCGAGATCGCCCCGCAGCGGGTCAACGTGGTCAGCCCGGCCGTGTTCACGGAGAGTCTCACGGCGTACGCGCCATTCTTTCCCGGCATGGAACCGGTCGACCTGAGCCGGGTCGCGCAGGCCTATGTCCGCTCGGTCGAGGGTGCGCAGACCGGGCAGATCTACACCCTGTGAAGGCCCCGCCGGGGCCGGCACTTCTCAGCCCTGAGCGGCCTCGGCCTGGATCCGGGGGAACTGCGCGTTCATCGCCTCGGCGAGTGCCTGCGCGGCCGACAACGGGCGCACCATCACCGTGAACTCGTCGATCAGGCCGTTCTCGTCGAGGTGAAGGAAGTCGCAGCCGGTGAGGGCCTTGCCGCCGACGGTCGCCTCGAAGACCAGCGCGTGGTCGCGCTCGCCGGCGGCGGAAAGTTCCTTCACGTAGCGGAAGTCCTCGAAGACCCGCAGGACTGCTCGCAGGATCGCGGCGGTGACCGCCTTCCCCGGGTACGGCTTGAACGCCACTGGGCTGGTGAACACCACGTTCTCGGCGAGCAGGGCCTCGATCGCGGCACTGTCCCGGGCCTCGACCGCCTCACGGAACGCTTTCACGTGCGACTCCTCCTACAACGACGACAGGGTGACGACTTCAGAGCGGCGACGGCGCGACGACTCCAGGGTGCCGGCTTCAGGGCGGCGACTTCAGGGCGGCGACTTCAGAGCGGCGACAGCGCGACGACTCCGGGGTGCCGGCTTCAGGGCGACGACAGGGTGACGACGATGCCGATGCCGGCCGGGCGCCTCAGACGCAGGAGACGGACGAAGAAACCGCCGATCCGCGCCGTGACATACCGGCTCTCCAGCAGGCGGCGGGCATTCTCGGTCTCCGACTCCGGCAGCAGCACCGCGGTGCCGCGGACCGTCTGCGCGCCCGGCGTGACCTTCCCCCGCAGGTCACACGCGGTGACCTCGACCTGCGGGTTGTTACGGATCCGCTTGACCTTCCCCGCGTCGGCCGCCGACACGGTGGTCACCGTGTCGCCGTCGGCGACGTGCCAGACCGCGGTCGGCACCGGCGTCCCGTTCTTGCGGAACGTAGTCAGGCTGATCTGCTTGCTGGCGGCGATCTCCGCGGGGACGGTCATGACGCTGATCCTATGGTGGTGCCGTGACTGACCGGGACCGGCCGACCCGGAGTTCTTCCCGTCGGGCGTGAACCAGGCGTAGCCGGGCGAGGGACGGGTATTGGACCGGTGTCGCCCGCCGTCACGAGGAGTGCCCGTCATGATCCCGAACCTGATCCGCCGCTTCGTCATCATGGCGATCGCCGTGCCGCTGGCGGCAGCCGGTGCCCGCAAGCTCGGCGACGTCCTGGAGGCCCGGCGCGGCAAGAACCGGACCAGCAACCTGCTGCGGCAGGGCGCCGACACGCTGCAGGGTTTCGGCCGCCAGAAGAAGCAGCAGCGCCGCTTCTCCCTGAGCCGCTGACCACGGTACCGCCGGCGACGCCGGTCACGGACAATGCCGGCGGCGACGCCCGCCGCTGACAGTGCCGGCGACGCCGGTCGCTGAGCGACCAGGTGCCGCCACGTGGACCGGAACCGGAGCGGCGCGAAGTGGTACACGCATTCCCGCGGCGCATACCGCCGGTGGCGCGGTTCGAGTCCCCGGTCCCGAACCTGACGGGCCCGCGCGTGACAGTTGGTCACCCCGCGTTTTTCCGGTACCAATGTCGCGTGCCGGAATTGCTGCCCGAGCCGCCCGCGCGGCGCCCCGACCTCGACGACGACTTCACCGGCTCGCGCCTGCGTGACGACCTGTGGATCGATCATTACCTGCCGCACTGGACCACCGCGGACCGGTCGCGGGCACGTTACGACTTCGACGACGCCGGGCTGCGGCTGCGCATCGACGAGGATCAGCTCGACTGGCGCCCGGAGGACGCCCCGCTGCGCGTCTCGAACGTGCAGACCGGCAACCACCAGGGCACCCACCGGCACCGCCCGGACGGCTTGGTGGTGCGCACCCCGTCACCCACGCGACTGCTCTGGGCGCCGTCCGCGGGCCGCGTCGACATCACCGTGACCGCCAGCACCGACGCCGGCTGCATGCTGGCCGCGTGGACGGTCGGCACCGAGCACCTCGACCCGCGGGAGAGCGGCGAGATCTGCGTCTTCGAGATCGACGCCGGTTCGGCCGTGGCCCGCTGCGGGGTCAAGGCGCACCACGACGACCGGTTGAGCACCGACATGTCCGAGGTCCCGGTCCCGGCCGGGCGCCACACGTGGACGGCGATCTGGGGTCCGGAGGGCACCGTCATCGGCTGTGCGGGTGTGGTGGTGAAACGGTCCGCGCAGGCGCCGCTCTACCCGCAGTTCCTGCTGGTCGACCTGTTCGAGATCGGTCCTCGTTCCGGGTCTTATCCCAAGACCGCACACCTTCATCGCGTACGCGGGTGGGATCTCACGCCGTGACGATGTTGCCGTCGCTCTCCTTGACCGCGGTCTCGGTGAGCGACTTCGTGGCGGGCCCCCGGTCGGTGCGCCGGTGGTGATGTCGAATGTGCTCCGGTGGCAGTTGCACGTGATCGCCTTGTCGGCCACCTCGGCGACTTTGCAGCCCTGGTGTGTGCAGACGTTGGAGAACGCCTTGTAGGTCCCCGACTCGGGCTGCGTCACCACGTACGTGTCGGTGATGACCCCACCGCCGACCGGCACATCGGCCGCCTTGGTGATGACCGTCCCGCCGGCGCCGGGGGCGGGGGCCGTCGTGGCCGAGCTTCCCGCACCGGAACTGGAGCTGGAGTCGCTGTCGGAGTCCCCGCAGGCCGCCAGCAGCATCCCGGTGCCGGCCACCCCGGCCATCCCGATCACCGCGCGCCGATCCACACCGCTCATCGTTCTCGCTTCCCCGTGACCTGGATGTCCCGCGCGTCACTGTACCGAGGTCGGGACGGCGGTCAGGCGATTTCCATCGCGTCGAGCGAGGCGATGGTGCCCTGCACCCGGCCGTGGTGGCCGCAGTTCGCGCAGGTGTGCTCGGCGGCGGAGCTGCGCCAGCAGTTGAGTTCGCCGCAGCCGCCACACCGGACGAAGTTGTCCGCGCCGCAGCCCGGGCACCCGGGGTAGCCGCTCGCCGTCCGGAACTCGCCGGACATCGCGATCCGCCCGGGGATCGCACCGCCCTCCGGCAGCGGGTCCGTGGCGACCTCGGTCAGTTCCCACGCCGTGCCGCGGCGGCGGAAGGTGGCGACCCGGGTCTCTCGGCCGGTCTCGCAGTGAAAGTTGAGCCACGCGTTCTCTGCCATCGATGACCTCCTGGCCGCGAGCGTATGGCTACCGGTCAATCGACTGTCGTCATCGAGGTCCGTCGCCGGGCGACGTGTCGAAGCCGGCCGGGTCGAACTCGTCGAAGACCAGCAGCGTGCGGGTGTTGACGACGCCCGGCATGCCCTGGATCTCGTCGAGCACCAGGCGCCGCAGGTCGGTGTTGTCCTTCGCGCGGACCAGCATGATGACGTCGAACTCGCCGCCGACCAGCGCGATGTGCACCACCCCGGGCAGCGTGCGCAGCCGTTCGCCGACCTCGCGCCACTCGGCCTGGTGCAGGTTCACCGTCACGTAGGCCGAGGTGCCCATCCCGGCCGCGGCGTGGTCGATCTGCGCGCGGAAACCCTTGATGACGTTGGTCTCGCGCAGGCGCTGCACCCGGGCGTACGCGTTGGCACGCGAGATGTGCAGGGACTCCGAGAGCTGCCGGATCGACATGCGGCCATCCCGGGTGAGCTCGGCGAGGATGCGGCGATCGATGTCGTCGAGCTCACTGACCACCTGTCTGCCACCCCTCGCCTGAACGTTCACTTGGTTGGACGGTTGGCACCGTCACGGCGTACGCGGAACGCATTTTTCTCGATCTGTCTCAGATTATGGAACAACTGTGGTCCAGGGCACAGCATTACCGCATGACGCCTGACTCCCGTCGGCTGTTGCCGTCCGATGCCCCCGTCACCATGATCAACCCGCAGGGAGAAGCGCTCGGCGAGGTGCCCGGCGACGCGGCGCTGCTGCGTTCGCTCGGGCTGCTGATCACCGCCCGCCGACTCAACGACCAGGCGTATGCGCTGGTCCGGCAGGGGCGGCTGGCCGTCTACCCGTCGTCGCACGGGCAGGAGGCCTGCCAGGTCGCGGCCGCACAGGTGCTCGACGCCGGCGACTGGCTGTTCCCGACCTACCGCGACACGATCGCCGCGGCGGTCAAGGGCGTCGACCCGGTGGAGGCGCTGAGCCTGCTCAAGGGCGACTGGCACTGCGGCTACGACCCCTACGAGCACCACGTCGCCCCGCACACCACGCCCCTGGCGACGCAGCTGCCGCACGCGGTCGGTGTCGCGCACGCGGCCCGGCTGCGCGGCGAGCCGACGGTGGTGATGGCGATGTGCGGCGACGGTGGCACCAGCGAGGGAGACTTTCACGAGGCGATGAACTTCGCCGCCGTGTTCCAGGCGCCGGTGGTCTTCTTCATCCAGAACAACGAGTACGCGATCAGCGTTCCGCTCGCCCGGCAGACCCACGCGCCGTCCCTCGCGCACAAAGGAATCGGCTACGGCATTCCCGGGGAACGCGTCGACGGCAACGACATGGCCGCCCTGCTCAGCGTGCTCGGTGCCGCCGTCGCCCGGGCCCGCGCGGGGGAGGGGCCGCAGCTCGTCGAGGCGCACACCTACCGCATGCAGGCGCACACCAACGCCGACGACGCCACCCGTTACCGCGACGAGGGCGAGGTGCAGGCGTGGGTGGAGCGTGACCCGATCACGCGGCTGCGCACCTACCTCACCGGTCGCGGCGTGCTGACTCCCGCCGCCGAGAAGGAATTCTCCGCCGAGGCCGAGCGCGCCGCCACGCATCTGCGCGACGGCCTCAACCAGGACGTCACCCCCAACCCCGAAGACCTTTTCGCGTACGTCTTCTCGACACCCACCCCGCAGCTGCGCGCGCAGTCGGCGCTGGTGGCGGACGAGCTGAGCCGGGAGGTAACGGCGTGACCACCGTGACGCACGACAAGCTGTCGATGGCGCAGGCGCTGAACCATGCGCTGCGCGACGCGATGACCGAGGACCCCACGGTGGTGATGTTCGGGGAGGACGTCGGCCCGCTCGGCGGCGTCTTCCGGATCACCGACGGGCTGACCGCCGAGTTCGGGGAGAACCGCTGCTTCGACACTCCGCTGGCCGAGTCCGGCATCGTCGGGCTGGCGGTCGGGATGGCCATGAACGGCATGCGCCCGGTCGTCGAGATGCAGTTCGACGCGTTCGCGTACCCGGCGTTCGAGCAGATCGTCAGCCACGTCGCGAAGATGCACAACCGCACCCGCGGCCGGGTCCGGCTGCCGATGGTCATCCGCGTGCCGTACGCCGGTGGCATCGGCGGCGTCGAGCACCACTGCGACTCCTCCGAGGCGTACTACGCGCACACCCCCGGCCTGCAGGTCGTCGCCCCGGCCACCCCCGGTGACGCGTACGCGCTGCTCAGAGCGGCGATCGAGGCACCCGACCCGGTCGTCTTCCTGGAACCGAAGAAGCTCTACTGGAGCAAGGAGGAGATCGAGTTCCCGGTACGGGCGCCGGGCATCGGCACCGCCGTGATCCGCCGCCCCGGCACCGACGCGACGCTGATCGCCTACGGGCCCAGCGTCCCCGTGGCCCTGGAAGCGGCCGAGGTCGCCGCCCAGGAGGGCCGCAGCCTGCAGGTCGTCGACCTGCGCTCGATCGTCCCGTTCGACGACGAGACCGTCTGCGCCGCGGTTCGTGCCACCGGCCGCGCCGTGGTCGTCACCGAGTCGGCCGGCTTCGCCGGGGTCGCCGCGGAGATCGCCGCGCGGGTCACCGAGCGGTGTTTCAGCAGCTTGGCCGCGCCGGTACACCGGGTGACCGGGTTCGACATCCCGTACCCGCCGCCGAAACTCGAACACCTCCAGCTGCCCGGCGTGGACCGGGTGCTCGACGCCGTCGACGACCTCCAGTGGGAGCAGTGATGATCTTTCGCCTGCCGGACCTCGGCGAGGGGCTGACCGAGGCCGAGATCGTGCGGTGGCTGGTCGCCGAGGGGGACGTGGTCGCGGTGGACCAGAGCATCGCCGAGGTGGAGACGGCCAAGTCGATGGTGGAGGTGCCGTCGCCGTACGCGGGAAGGGTTTCCGTTCTGCACGCGAAGGCCGGTGAGACCCTCGCCGTCGGGGAGCCGCTGATCACCGTGGAGGACGTCGCCGCCGAGACCTACCGCGAGGAGGAGAAGGCCGGATCGGGCAGCGTCCTGGTCGGTTACGGCACCTCGACCGCGGTGTCGTCGCGGCGGCACCGCAAGCCGCGGGTGCCGGTGCGTCCGGCCCCGCACGTGCGCCCGGCGCAGGTCGTGTCGCCGCTGGTCCGCAACCTCGCCCGGAGCAACGGCGTCGACCTGGGCAAGGTCGAGCCGACCGGGCGCGGTGGCGTGATCGTGCGGGCCGACGTCGAGCGCGCGATGGCGGGCACCGGCGCATCCGCGTCCGGGGAACGACGCGTGCCGCTGAACGGTTTCGGGAAGGCCGCCGCGGCGGCACTGACCAGGAGCCGGGCCGAGATCCCCGAGGCGACCGTGTGGGTCGACGTGGACGCCACGAAACTCTGGGAGCTGCGGGAGAGCAACCCGGACGGGCCGGGACTGCTGGCCTACCTCGCGCGGTTCACGGTGGCCGCGCTGCGGGAGTTCCCGGTGCTCAACGCGCGCTTCGACGCCGCCACGCAGGAGATCGTCACCGTCGACGCGGTCAACCTCGGCATCGCCGTACAGGGTGATCGGGGTCTGATGGTGCCCGCGGTGCTCGGCGCGGAGAAGATGACCACCACGACCCTCGGCGACCACATCCGCCGTCTCACGGCGGCCGCCCGCGAGGGGCGCGTCTCCGCCGAGGAGCTGTCGGGGGGAACCTTCACCCTCAACAACTACGGCAGTTTCGGCGTCGACGGCAGCGCTGCGATCATCAACCACCCGCAGGTGGCGATCCTCGGCTTCGGCCGCATCCTGGACCGGCCCTGGGTCGTCGACGGCGAACTGTGCGTTCGTAAGATCACGCAGATGAGCTTCGTCTTCGACCACCGCGTCGGCGACGGCGCCGTGGCCGCCGGTTTCATGCGGCGCGTCGCCGACGCGATCGAGAACCCGGCCTCGGTGATCGCCCGCCTGTGATCCTGATCGACCTCTCCGGCAGCGGCCCGGCGCAGGACGTGGCGCTCGGGCCGCTGCTGCTGCGGCACGGCCTCGGCGACGCCCGCGACATCCTCCGGGTCTACTCGCCGGCGCCGACCGCGGCGTTCAGCCGCCGGGACACGCTGCGCCCCGGCTACGCGCGGGCCGCCGCGGCGGTCCACGACGAAGGTTTTCTTCCGGTCGTCCGGCCGCAGGGCGGCAGCCTCGCCGCGTACGACCGCGGCAGCGTCGTCATCGACCACGTGCACCGCTCGGGCGCCGCGCTCGCCGACCCCGGCCCGCGGTTCCGGCACTTCGCCGGGATGCACGCCGACGTTCTGGCCGGGCTCGGTGTCCCCGCGCGGGTCGGGCCGGTCCCGCGCGAGTACTGCCCCGGCGAGTACAGCCTGCACGCCGGCGGGGCGAAGATCGTCGGATCGGCCCAGCGCGTCACCCGGGACGGCTGGCTGTTCAGCACCGTCATCCAGGTCAGCGGGGCCGCCCGGCTCCGCGCCGTGCTCACCCCGGCCTACCGGGAGCTCGGTTACGACTTCGACCCGTCGACGGCCGGCGCGGCCGAGGACACCACGCCGTCGGTGACCCCCGCGTCGGTCACGGCGGCCGTCCTCACCGCCTACGGCGTCACCGGCCCGCCGATGATCCTGCCGAGCCCGGAGGAGTGACGATCCCGCGGTGCCTGCCGATCCGCGGGGCGACGGCCTCCGGGTCGCTCGGGAGGCGCCTCCGGACGGGTCGCGGACGGCCCGGCGGTCAGCCCTTGAGCAGTGGCAGCAGCAGTTCGAGCACCCGTTCCAACTCGGAGTGGCCACCGGAGCAGTCGTCGGCGGTGTAGGTCCAGGACGGGGTGGCCAGCCGGTACCGGAACCCGTCGGCACAGATCGCCGAGCCCGCCGACGGGGACGCCGTCGCCAGGTTCGGCGCGCTCAGCACCTGCTGCAACGCGGCGACGACAGCCGGGTCGGCCGCGACCGGCGGCCCGCCGACCCCCTTGTGCGACACCGTCATCATGCCGTCGGCGCCGAGGTGCAGCCGGTCGTCGAACCCGGCGAAACCACCGGTGCGCGAGAAGTCCAGCGGGAACATCGCGGCCGCCGGGGTCGCGGCGTCACCGCTGACCCGCGGGGTGGAACCACCCGGGGCGCCGGTCTGGTCGGCGCAGCCCGCGATGACGGCCACGAGCAGGAGCACCGGAAGAAAGCTTCGAGTCATGGAGTTCTGACGTACCCGCCGTGCGACCGGTTCCCACGTTCGGGTCGCTCCGAGGGTGGAATGTGCCGCCGTGTCCGCGTTGCCGGTCGCGGACACGGCGGGTCGAGGTGTAGCGAACGGGGTGATATGGCTAGACTCTCGCCGTTCCGCCTCGCCTCCTCTCTGGGCGAGATAGTTTGAGTGCGCGGGCGAGGAGATCAGTGAGCCGAACGTAACTTCATAGTGACTGATCGTTTTGGCAATTGCCAGCGGCGATTGACGATTGGCATTGCCAGCGGCAATTGCCACGTGGCACATTGGCAGGTAGCTGTTTACGACACGGTTCTTGCTGATCCCCGGAGGTCCCGATCATCCCCAGCCACCCTGGGCCGTTGGTCCGCCGCCGGCAACTCGGGTCCGCGTTGCGGCAATACCGCATCGACGCGGATCTCAGCGTGAAGGACGTGGCCGGTCGGCTCCTCTGCTCCCCGTCGAAGATCAGTCGCATGGAATCGGCGCAGCGCAACATCTCGGCGCGCGACGTCCGCGATCTCATCGACATCTATCGCATCACTGATCCCGACGTCCGGGCGCATCTCATGCAACTCGCGGAGGAGAGCCGCGAGACCGCGTGGTGGGCGCCCTACAACCTCGGTCCCGCCTACGAGAGGCTCATAGGCCTCGAGGGGTCGGCGACCGTCATCTACGACTATCAGATGGGAGCCGTTCCGGGCCTACTGCAGATACCCGAATACACCGCCGCGGTGGTCGGCGAATGGAACAGCGACCCGGACGCCGTCCGGAAAGCGGTCGAGGTTCGCCAGGCGCGGCAGAAATTCATCAGCGAAAACACCAAATTAGAGTTCGTGGTCGACGAGTCCGTGTTCCGCCGATCGGTGGGAGGGCCGGAGACCATGCGTGCCCAGATCCGTAAACTCGTCGACCTGAGTGAAGGATCTACCATCGAACTCCAGGTCGTACCCTTTTCCTCCGGTGCACACCAGGGGATGGTCACTGGGTTCAACATTCTGCGATTTGCCAGCTCACAACCGCTCGATCAGGCAGCCGGAATGTCCGACGTGGTGTACCTCGAGGGTGTCGTCGAGCCGGCTTATCTGGAGCAGGCCGACGAGGTGGACGGCTACCTGACGGCTTTCTTCGGTCTGCAGAGGAAAGCGCTGACGAAGCAGGAGACCATCTCCTTCATGAGGGCGGTCCTCCGGGATCTGTGAACTGGTCGGGCGTTGTCGGATGCCGGCCATCACATCCCAGGAGAAGAACATATGTTCGCCGATCTGCCGTGGCGCACGTCCTCTTTCTGCAACAACTCGTCGTGCGTCGAGGTCGCCGTGACCTCCGACTTCGTGGCGGTGCGGGACTCGAAGAATCCGCAGCACCCGCCCATGGTGTACACCAATGACGAATGGCGGCAGTTCATCGCCGGGGCGAAGAACGGCGAATTCGACATCTGACCGGGCCGGTCGGCACGGGCCGGCGCGGTGTCCCCTGGAGGAACGCGCCGGTCCGAAGCTTCCGCCGGGCACCGCACCGAGGTGCCCCTGGACGGCGAGTGCGAGGTCGCCCGGGTTCTCGTCCCCGCGCCCTAACCGGGAATCAGGTCCGGCTCCGGTGCCGTCCCGGCGTCCAGTTCAGCCGCGGGCACGATCCGGTTGAGCGGCTCGTTGTCCACCCGCACCCGGTACCGCGCGGGCGGCCCGGTCAGCTCCCACTCGGCGCCGATCACCGTGGCCGCCTGCCCGTCGACCCGCACCCGGATGCCCGGCGCGAGCGCCCCGAACGGCTCCACCAGGACCGCGTCCAGAATGTGCCGGACCCCCTCCAGGGAGCCGCGCAGGCTGGTCGAGCGCAGCTCCCGCCCGAGCGCGCCGGCCGCGTCCCGCACGCGCCGGTCCGGGTCGGACTCCCCGGCCGTCAGGGCCGTCTCCACGCGCGCCCACAACTGCCATCGGCCCTGGTCGAGCAGTTGACGGGCGGCCCGGTCGAGCGCGGCGCAGGCGATGTCGACGGCGGCCTCCTCACCCAGCTCGGCGGCCCACGTCAGCTCGTCGGGCGGGGGCAGCAGCGCCGGGGACTCGTGCGCGAGCACCGCGTACAGCATCGCGATGATCGTTTCCCGGCCCTCGCCCGCGTAGAGCGGGCCGGCCGCGGTGATCGCGCGCAGCGGCGGGAACCGCCGGACCAGGTGCTCGGCCCGGCCCAGCGGCAGTCCGGCGGCGAGCCGGGTGTCGTTGACCCGGGCGTGGAACGTCCGGCCGGCGCGGGCCTCGGACATCCAGGCGCGGTGCTCGTCGGCACCGGCCGGGCTCTCCGCCGGCGGCCGGCCCGATGGCGTCTGGGCGGCATGCAGCCGCGCCGCGACCGAATATGCCACTCCGAGCTCGGCGGCCAGTGCCCGGATCGCACGTTTGCGGGCCCGGTCGGGCACGGGTCGTCGGTTTCGCGTTGCGGTCATGGGCTTCCTCCCGGGCATATCGTATGCCGCCGGGGTTGTAAGGTGGTGGTGCAGCGCGCCTGCACGAGCGTTGTGCGGTTCCCCACGCGGACCGCGCGTCAACGCCAAGAGGCCCCGACTCAGCGCATGTGACACCTGTCCGTTTCCGCACGTCTGCGTGCGTGGTGTTGGGCGGGGCGCGTGGGGCTTCGCCGTGAGGACGTGTGTCGTGTTCGAGCGGTTCACCGACCGGGCTCGCCGGGTTGTCGTCCTGGCCCAGGAAGAGGCCCGGATGCTCAACCACAACTACATCGGTACGGAACATGTCCTGCTGGGTCTGATCCACGAGGGCGAAGGTGTCGCCGCGAAGGCTCTGGAGAGCCTCGGCGTCTCCCTCGAGGGGGTCCGGCAGCAGGTCGAGGAGATCATCGGCCAGGGTCAGCAGGCGCCGAGCGGGCACATCCCGTTCACCCCGCGGGCGAAGAAGGTGCTGGAGCTCTCCCTGCGGGAGGCGCTGCAGCTGGGCCACAACTACATCGGCACCGAGCACATCCTGCTCGGCCTGATCCGTGAGGGCGAGGGCGTCGCCGCCCAGGTCCTGGTGAAGCTCGGCGCCGACCTGGGCCGGGTCCGCCAGCAGGTCATCCAGCTGGTCGCCGGCCACACCGAGGCCCCGGCCTCGGCCAGTGGCGGTGCGGCCACCGGCGAGGCGGCCGGCGCGACCAATTCGGCCCTGCTCGACCAGTTCGGGCGCAACCTCACGCAGGACGCGCGGGACGGCAAGCTCGACCCGGTCATCGGCCGGGAGAAGGAGATCGAGCAGGTCATGCAGGGCCTGTCGCGGCGCCGGAAGAACAATCCGGTGCTGATCGGCGAGCCCGGCGTCGGCAAGACCGCCGCGGTCGAGGGCCTCGCCCAGGCGATCGTCAAGGGCGACGTGCCCGAGACGCTCAAGGAGAAGCAGCTCTACACCATGGACATGGGCTCGATGGTGGCCGGCTCGCGCTACCGCGGTGACTTCGAGGAGCGCCTGAAGAAGGTGCTCAAGGAGATCCGCACGCGCGGCGACATCATCCTGTTCATCGACGAGATCCACACCCTGGTCGGCGCCGGTGCCGCCGAGGGCGCGATCGACGCCGCCTCGATCCTCAAGCCGATGCTGGCCCGGGGTGAGCTGCAGATGATCGGCGCCACCACCCTGGACGAGTACCGGAAGTTCGTCGAGAAGGACAAGGCCCTCGAGCGCCGGCTGCTGCCGATCCAGGTCGGCGAGCCGTCCCTCGCGCACTCGATCGAGATCCTCAAGGGCCTGCGGGACTCCTACGAGGCGCACCACCGGGTCACCTACACCGACTCGGCCCTGGTCGCCGCGGCCACGCTGGCCGACCGGTACATCTCGGACCGCTTCCTGCCGGACAAGGCGATCGACCTGATCGACGAGGCCGGCGCGCGGATGCGCATCCGCCGGATGAGCACCCCGCCGGACCTGCGTGAGCTCGACGAGAAGATCGCCCAGGTGCGCCGGGACAAGGAGTCGGTGATCGACTCGCAGGACTTCGAGCGCGCCGCGCAACTGCGGGACGACGAGAAGAAGCTGCTCGACCAGCGCTCGCAGCGGGAGAAGGAGTGGAAGGCGGGTGACCTCGACGTCGTCTCCGAGATCGACGACGAGCAGATCGCCGAGGTCCTCGGCCTCTGGACCGGTATCCCGGTCTACAAGCTGACCGAGGAGGAGACGACCCGCCTGCTGCGCATGGAGGACGAGCTGCACAAGCGCGTCATCGGCCAGGAGGATGCGGTCAAGGCGGTCTCCAAGGCGATCCGGCGTACGCGGGCCGGTCTGAAGGACCCGAAGCGCCCGTCCGGCTCGTTCATCTTCGCCGGCCCCTCGGGTGTCGGTAAGACCGAGCTGTCCAAGGCCCTGGCCGAGTTCCTCTTCGGCTCCGAGGACGCGCTGATCCAGCTGGACATGTCGGAGTTCCACGACCGGTACACGGTGTCCCGGCTCGT
>NZ_JBIRWQ010000014.1:0-247732 GCF_044388125.1 Actinoplanes sp. NPDC020271 | reverse complement strand
CCGCAGTATTCTTGGGGCGCCCCCCCCCCCGGCGCCCCCCCCGCGCCCGCCCCCCCCCCCCCCCCCCCGCCGCGCGCGCCCGCGCCGCCCCCCCCCCCCCCCCCCCCCCCCCCCCCCCCCCCCCCCCGGCCCCGTGTCCTAGATCTTCTCGATCGGGGCGTGGCGCATGATCAGCCACATGGTCTGGTCACCGAAGTCGATCTGCGCCCGGGCACCCGGGCCGTGTCCCTCGACGGCGACGACCCGGCCCAGCCCGTAGCGCTGATGGTTGACCCGGTCGCCGGGCTCCACCTTCGGCGCCTGCTTGAGCTCGCTCGCGGTGGAGAGCCGGCTCGCGTCGATGCCGAGGCGCTCGGCGATGCGCTGCGCCTTCGGCGTGCCGCCGGCGAAGCCACCACCTCGGGCCCGGTCACCGCCACCGCGGCCACCCACCCCGCCGCCGGTGCCGGACCAGGACGTGTACGACCCGCCGGTGCGTTCCCAGCGCACCAACTCGGTCGGCAGCTCGTCGGTGAACCGTGACGGCGGGTTGTACTGCGGCTGACCCCACGCCGACCGGGTCACCGCCCGGGACAGGTAGAGCCGCTGGCGGGCGCGGGTGATCCCGACGTAGGCCAGCCGGCGCTCCTCCTCCAGCTCGGAGTTGTCCGACATCGCGCGCATGTGCGGGAAGACGCCGTCCTCCAGGCCGGTCAGGAACACCACCGGGAACTCCAGGCCCTTGGCCGTGTGCAGGGTCATCAGCGTGACGACACCCTGGTGATCCGGATCGTCGGAGGGGATCTGGTCGGCGTCCGCCACCAGCGCGACCTGTTCCAGGAAGCCGGCCAGCGTGGCCGTCGGCGCCTCCGGGTCCTCCTCGTCGGCCTGCGACTCCACCCGCTCGGTGTACTCCCGGGCGACGCTGACCAGCTCCTGCAGGTTCTCCACGCGGCCCTGATCCTGCGGGTCGAGGCTCTCCTCCAGCTCACTGAGCAGGCCCGACCGCTGCAGGACGGCCTCCAGCACCTCCTCCGGCGGGGCGGTGGCGGACAACTCCCGCAGGTCGTCGAGGAGCTGCACGAAGTCGGCGATGCTGTTCGCCGCGCGGGTCGAGATGCCCGGCGCGTTCCGCGCGTGACGCAGCGCCTGACCGAACGAGATCCGGTCCCGGTTCGACAGCGCCTCGACGCACGCCTCGGCCCGGTCGCCGATCCCCCGTTTCGGCGTGTTCAGCACGCGGCGGGTGCTGACCGTGTCGTCCTCGTTCACGACGGCCCGCAGGTACGCCAAGGCGTCGCGCACCTCCTTGCGCTCGTAGAAGCGCACCCCGCCGACCACCTTGTAGGGCAGGCCGACGCGGATGAACACCTCCTCGAACACGCGGGACTGATTGTTCGTCCGGTAGAAGACGGCCACGTCGCCGGGACGGACGTCGTGGTTGTCGGTCAGCCGGTCGATCTCCCGGGCCACCCAGTCCGCCTCGGCGTGCTCGGTGTCGGCGACGTAACCCACGATCTGCTCGCCGGCGCCCTGGTCGCTCCAGAGGCGTTTCGGCTTGCGGGACGTGTTCCGGTCGATCACCGCGTTCGCCGCGGAAAGGATCGTCTGAGTGGAGCGGTAGTTCTGCTCCAGCAGGATGGTGCGCGCGGACGGGTAGTCCCGCTCGAACTCCAGGATGTTGCGGATCGTCGCGCCGCGGAACGCGTAGATCGACTGGTCGGCGTCACCGACCACGCACAGCTCCGACGGATCCTGGTCGTCCTTGCCGACCAGCTCGCGGATCAACGTGTACTGCGCGTGGTTGGTGTCCTGGTACTCGTCGACCAGGACGTGACGGAACCGCCGCCGGTACGCCTCGGCGACCAGTGGATGCGACTGGAACAGGTGCACCGTGGCCATGATGATGTCGTCGAAGTCCAGCGCATGGGCCTCGCGCAGGCGGCGCTGATACAACTCGTACGCCTCGGCGACGGCCCGCTCGTTCGGCCCGTTCGCCCGGCCCTTGAACTCCTCCGGGTCGACCAGCTCGTTCTTCAGGTTCGACACCTGGGCGGCCAGGCCCCGCGCGGTGTAGCGCTTCGGGTCCAGATCCAGCTCGCGGGCGACCAGCGTCATCAACCGGCGCGAGTCGTCCGCGTCGTAGATCGAGAACGTGCTCTTCAGGCCGGCGTGCTCGTGCTCGGCCCGCAGGATCCGGACACAGGCCGAGTGGAACGTCGACACCCACATCAACCGGGCGCGCGGGCCGACCAGGTGGGCCACCCGCTCCTTCATCTCCCCGGCCGCCTTGTTCGTGAACGTGATCGCGATGATCTCGCCGGGGTGCACGTCCCGTGCGGCCAGCAGGTAGGCGATCCGGTGGGTCAGCACCCGGGTCTTGCCCGAGCCGGCGCCGGCCACGATCAGCAGCGGCCCACCGGCGTGGGTCACCGCGTCCCGCTGCGGGCCGTTCAGACCCTCGAGCAGCGCGGCGGGATCGACCCGCCGGGACGGCCGGGGCGTCTGGGGCGGAACCGGGCGAACCGCCGGCGGCGCCGGGGGCGCCGCCGCCGTGGGCAGCGGGAACAGGGCGTTGTCGGAAGGATCTGAAGAAGGTCGCATCGCGGGAGCCAGTGTATGCCGACCCTCTGACACGACATCGCACCGTGGCGGCGCGGACATCGGTGTCCGGCAATTTACATGTCACCTCGAAGTGGTGGCGCCGGACCGGCCGATCAGCGAGTCTGATCCCGTTGCCTGATCGTCCACTGAAGATTCGGGGATCGATGTCATGACTACTCCGCTCCGGCGGCGCATCGGCGTCCCGGCCGTTGCGCTGGCCGTCGCCGGTGCCCTTTCGACGCTGCCCGCCGCTCAGTCCGCGGCGGCCGCGCCACCAGCCGAGTTCACCCCGGTGACCGCTTCCTACGGAGGCGGCCAGCACGGCGCCTCGGTGGTCGAGGGGCAGATTCTGAGCTACAACGACTTCCACGGAGCGATCGACCCGCCGACCGGCAGCGGCGCCGTCGTCAACGCCGGGGGCACGAGCACGCCGGCCGGTGGTGTGGAGTACCTCGCGACGTACCTGAAGAAGCTGCGGGCCGAGGCCAAGAGCGAGGGGCGGGCGACGATCACCGCCGGCGCCGGTGACCTGATCGGCGCGTCTCCGCTGGTCAGTGCCGCGTTCCACGACGAGCCGACGATCGAGTTGATGAACACGATCGGCCTGCAGGTCAGCTCGGTGGGCAACCACGAGTTCGACGAGGGCGTGGACGAGCTGATCCGGATCCAGCGCGGCGGGTGCCACCCGGTCGACGGGTGCCAGGACGGTGACCCGTACCGCGGGGCGAAGTTCAGCTACCTCGCCGCGAACACCATCGACAACAAGACCGGGCTGCCGATCCTGCCGCCCGTCGAGATCAAGTACGTCAAGGGCGTGCCGGTCGGCTTCATCGGCCTGACGCTCGAGGGCACGGCCGGCATCGTGAACCCGGCCGGGATCAAGAACGTGCACTTCACCGACGAGATCGTGACCGCGAACAAGTGGAGCAACATCCTCAGGTCGTTCGGGGTCAAGGCGCAGGTGCTGCTGCTGCACGAGGGCGGGTCGCAGGGCTCGGCCACGCCGACCCCCGGCGTCTCCGACTGCGTGAACTTCTCCGGCCCGGTGGTGGACATCGTCAAGGGTCTCAACCCGGAGATCGGTCTCGTGGTGTCCGGGCACACGCACCGCTTCTACAGCTGCAAGGTGCCGGACAGGACCGGCCAGGACACCGTGGTGACCAGCGCCGGCACCAACGGTCAGCTGATCACCGACATCGACTACTCGCTGAGCAAGCGGACCGGCCGGTTCACCGAGATCACCGCGAAGAACGTGATCGTGGAGAACGGCGTCCCGGACGGCAACGGCGGCTGGAAGAAGGACGCGGCCGGCGTGTACCTGAAGAACCCGGACACCGTCGACGCCGCGGCGAGGAAGGTGGCCGACAAGTACCGTGTCGCGGTCGCGCCGCTGGCCAACAAGGTGATCGGCAACATCTCCGGTGACATCGCGCGCACCAATACCGCGGCCGGCGAGAGCCCGCTCGGCGACGTGATCGCGGACGCCCAGCTCGCCTACACCACCGGCAGCGGCGCGCAGATCGCCCTGATGAACCCGGGCGGCATCCGCGCCGACCTCGACGCCGACCAGTCCTCCGGCGGTGAGGCGTACGGCCAGGTCACCTACGGCGAGGCGTTCACCGTCCAGCCGTTCAACAACCTGGTCACCACCGAACCGCTCACCGGCGCGCAGCTCAAGAGCGTGCTGGAGCAGCAGTTCGCCGGGTACGCCGGGCAGACCACCACCAAGATCCTTCAGGTCTCGGCGGGCTTCACGTACACCTGGAGCGCCTCGGCCGCCCTCGGCTCACGCGTCAGCAACCTCGCGCTCAACGGCACGCCGATCGACCCGGCCGCCACCTACCAGGTGACGATCAACAACTTCCTGGCCAACGGTGGCGACGGCTTCAGCAACCTGGTCGTGGACCCGGCCAAGGTGGTCACCGCGCCGGGCTTCGACATCGACGCCCTCACCGCCTACCTCGGCCGGGGCACGGTCGCGCCCGGGCCGGCCAACCGCATCTCCACCACCTCCTGATCACCCCCGCGGGGAGACCGGCCGGCGCCGGGTCCCAACGTTCGGGCGGTTTCCTTGCGGGGTGGTCCGGGAGCGGGGCATACTCGGCTTCGTGATCCAGCAGGCGCGATTTTTTTACTACGGCACCGGAAGTCCGGCAGCCGTGGGTCGCCCCTGAACGACAGACCTACTTCAAGCCCCGGGCTTCCACAGCCCGGGGCTTGTTGCTTCCCGGGCCGGGCTGTCCGGGGCGATGAGCACCCGAGGAGCACGATCATGACCGCCGACGTGATGGACCAGTCCACCAACACCGACAAGCCCGCCGCGGCTGCCGCCTCGCCCACCGCCCAGCCCACGGACGAGCCGGCGAGCTCCGCGACCGTCACCGACAAGGCCGCCGCCGCGGCCACCGCGCTGGACGCCTCGACCGGTGCGGGCCGTCCGCTGGCCGCCGACGAGATCCGCGCCATGCGCGAGCGGATCGACGAGATCGACCAGGCCATCATCGACCTCTGGCAGGAACGTTCCCGGCTCTCCCAGGAGGTCGGCAAGACCCGCATGGCCTCCGGCGGCACCCGCCTGGTCCTGGCCCGCGAGCGGGAGATCGTCGACCGCTTCCGCGCGGCTCTGGGCCCCGACGGCACCCAGGTGGCCCTGCTCCTGCTCCGCTCCGGCCGCGGCCCCCTGTAACACTCCCGGCCGAAGCCGGCCCTCAGCGCCGGCGCGGCCTGGTCGGCCGGCAGCCAGGGGTGGTTCTCGAGGTCGGAAGCACCTCTCGGCGCCAGCCGGCCGGGGGCGAGCCGCTCTGCGGGCGGGGTGCGGCGGGCGTCGCGGCCGATGCGGGCGGTGGGAACCGGTTCGGTGCTCTGACCGTGCCCACCCACGGACGTCGCCCTTGCGGGCTGAGCGTTCAGGGGCGCCCCGCGCCCCTGCTCGGACCGGAAGGGTCCCCGCGGGAGCAACGGTGAAGGACCACGGCGGACGTGGGACAAAAAGCTCTTGAACTTGATTCTGCAATGGCGAAGGCCGGGCCGGAAGGATCCGGCCCGGCCTGCTGCCCGGGTTCAGCGACCGTGCACGACGTCGCGGATCTCCGCGAAGTGGCACGCGCTGGGGTGCGGGGAGCGCTCGCGGATCTGCAGCAGGGGCTCCTGCTGGGCGCAGATCTCCGAGGCCTTCCAGCACCGGGTCCGGAAGCGGCATCCGGACGGCGGGTTCGCCGGGGACGGAACGTCGCCTTCCAGGACGATCTGGTCACGGTGGCCGCGCAGGCGCGGGTCCGGAACCGGCACGGCGGAGAGCAGCGCCTGGGTGTACGGGTGCGTCGGCTGGTCGTAGATCGCCTGATCGTGACCGGTTTCGATCACCTTGCCGAGGTACATGACGGCGACCCGGTCAGAGATGTGCCGGACCACCGACAAGTCGTGCGCGATGAAGATGTACGACAGGCCGAACTCGTTCTGCAGGCGCTCGAGCAGGTTGATGACCTGCGCCTGGATGGACACGTCGAGGGCCGACACCGGCTCGTCGCAGACGATGATCTCAGGCTTGAGCGCGAGCGCGCGGGCGATGCCGATGCGCTGGCGCTGACCGCCGGAGAACTGGTGCGGGTACCGGTTGATGTGGTCGGGGTTGAGGCCGACCGTGTCCAGCAGGTCCTGCACCGCGCGCTGCCGGCCGCTCTTCGGGACCACCTCGGGGTGGATCGCGAACGGCTCGCCGATGATGTCACCGACCGTCATGCGCGGGTTGAGCGAGGTGTACGGGTCCTGCAGCACCATCTGGATGTTGCGACGGGCCCGCCGCAGCTCGGCGCCCTTCATGGTGACCATGTTCTGGCCACGCACGTTGATCGAGCCGGCGGTCGGCTTCTCCAGGCCGACCAGCAGCTTGGCCAGGGTCGACTTGCCGCAGCCGGACTCGCCGACGACGCCGAGGGTCTCGCCGCGGCGCAGGTGGAGGTCGACGCCGTCGACGGCTCGGACCGCGCCCACCTTGCTCTGGAAGACGATGCCCTGGGTGATCGGGAAGTGCTTGACCAGACCCTTGGTTTCGAGGACTACGTCACTCACCGATGACCTCCCGGAAGAAGTGGCAGCGTGCCGTGCGGTACGGCTGGTGCGAGACCTGGTAGGCCGGCGGCGCCGGGTCCTGCCGGCAGGCGTCCCGCGCGTAGGCGCACCGCGGGTTGAACGCACAACCCCGCGGGATGTCGGTCAGCGCCGGCGGCAGGCCGCGGATGACGCTGAGCTGCTGACCCTTCATGTCGAGCCGGGGAATCGACTCGAGCAGGGCCCGGGTGTACGGGTGGGCCGGGCGCGCGTAGATGTCGTAGACGGGCGCCTCTTCGACGACCTTGCCCGCGTACATCACCGAGATCCGGTCGGCCACGTCCGCGACCACGCCCATGTCGTGCGTGATCAGGATCAGGCCCATGTTGCGCTGCCGCTGCAGGTCCGCGAGCAGGTCCATGATCTGCGCCTGCACGGTGACGTCCAGAGCCGTGGTGGGCTCGTCGGCGATCAGCACCTCGGGGTCGAGCGCCAGCGCCATGGCGATCATGACACGCTGCCGCATACCACCCGAGAACTGGTGCGGGTAGTCGTCGACGCGCGTCTTCGCACCAGGGATCTTGACCTGTTCGAGCAGGTCGATCGAGCGCCGCTTGGCCTCGGCGCGGGACAACCCGCGGTGCTTGCGGAACAGCTCGCCGAGCTGGAAACCGACGGTGTAGACCGGGTTCAGCGCGGAGAGCGCGTCCTGGAAGATCATCGCAATCCGGTTGGCCCGGACCTTGCGGCGCTGTTCCTCGGGGAGTTTGAGGAGGTCGATGCCGCGGTACTTGATCTGGCCCTGCGTCACGAAGCCGGGCGGCGAGTCGAGAATGCCCATGATCGCTTGCGCGGTCACCGACTTGCCACAGCCGGACTCGCCGAGGATCGCCAGCGTCTCGCCCGGGGAGAGCAGGAAGTTGGCGCCGTTGACGGCCTTGGCCACACCGTAGTTGGTGCGGAACTCGACGTGCAGGTCGTTCACTTCGAGCAGAGGTGCGCGCGGGTCGACGCCCGGTAGGACGTCCATCTGCGCCTTGATATCCGTCACAGGGTCACCGCAACTTCGGGTCGAAGGCGTCGCGCACCGCGTCGCCGAGCATGATGAAGGCGAGCACCGTCACGCCGAGGAAGATCGCCGGCCAGACCAGCGGCCACGGCTGGGTCCGGGCGAACTGTGTGCCCTCGGAGATCATGATGCCCCAGCTGATCGCGTCGCCCTTGAGGCCGACACCGAGGAACGACAGGGTCGCCTCGCTGGAGATGTTGATGCCCAGGAGCAGCGTCAGCAGAACGATGTACGACGCGATGGAGTTCGGCAGGATGTGCTGGAAGATCAGCCGGGACGGCTTCGCACCCAGCATCCGGGCGGCCGCCACGTAGTCCTGCTGCTTGGCCGAGATGACCGCGGAACGCATCACCCGGGCGCCGGAGGTCCAGCTCAGCAGACCCAGCGTGAGGGTCACGGCGAAGACGCCGTCGCTGTGCGCGTCGGACGAGAGCCGGCGGGAGAGCACGATGCCGGCCAGCAGGAACGGCACGCCCAGCATGATGTCGACGAACCGGGACAGGACCGCGTCCACCCAGCCGCCGAAGTAACCCGAGGCCAAGCCGAAGATCAGGCCGATGATGCCGGAGACGACCGTGGAGAACACGCCGACCCGGATCGAGTTGAAGGCGCCGTGGACGACCTTGGCGTAGACGTCGCAGCCCTGGAAGTCGTACCCGAAGAGGGCGTTGCCGGTCGGGCCCTTGTACTGGTTGGAGAGCGAGCACGCCCGCGGGTCGGCGGAGGTGAACAGGGTCGGCCAGAACGCCATCACCATGATGAACGCGACCAGCACGATCGCGATCCAGAAGATCTTCCGACGGCGCAGGTCGGCCCAGGCGTCCGCGGCGAGGCTCCGCGGCTTGTCCTTCTTGACCGGGCCGCGGGGCACGTTCGGCTGACCGCCGGGCGCCTCGGCCGCGGTCACGGTGTTCAAGTCACTCATAGCGGATCCTGGGGTCGAGGGCGGCGTACAGAAGGTCGACGAGCAGGTTGATGAACAGGAACAGGATCACCAGGATGCTCACGAAACCGACCACGAGCGGGCCGTCCTCGGTGTTGATGGCCCGGGCGAGGTTGAAGCCGACACCGGGAATGTTGAAGACGTGCTCGGTGACGATGGCGCCGGCCAGCAGCGTACCCAGGTCGACACCGATCAGCGTGATGACCGGGATGAGCGAGTTACGCAGGACGTGCACCCAGATGACGCGCATCCGGGTCAGGCCCTTGGCCCGCGCGGTGCGCACGTAGTCGGCGCGAAGGTTCTCCACCACCGAGGTTCGGGTCACCCGCATCTCCGGCGCGATCACGATGCACGCCAGCACGATGGCCGGCAAAAGCAGTTGCCAGAACGTCGCGTCCCGTGTTGCGGTAGGCGGGAACCAGCCGAGCTGAATACCGAAGATCAGCTGGAACAGGGGCGCGATCACGACGATCGGCATGGCCAGGAGGACCAGGGTGACGACCAGCGAGAGGTTGTCGAAGATGCCACCCCGCTTGATGGCGGAGTAGACACCGGCGGTCACCGAGACCAGGGCGGCGATGACGATGGCGATGACCGCGAGCCGGGCGGTCACGGGCCACGCGTCGACCATCATGTCGGCGATCTTGCGGCCGGTCAGCGAGGTACCGAAGTCGCCCTGGAACAGGCCTTTCATGTAGTACCAGTACTGCATGAAGAAGCCTTCATCCAGGTGGTACCTCTGGGTCAGCGCGAGGCGCTGACTCTCCGTGATGGGTCGTTCGCCGGCCAACGCCTGGATGGGGTCGTTCTGGTTGGCGAAAATCAGCGCGTACACCAGGAAAGTGGCACCGAAGAAGGTGATCACCATCTGTAGTAAGCGCCGCACAATATAGCGGAACATACGGGTTTAGCCTCTTCCGCGGAAGAGCGCCGGCCTCGTGAGCACGGCGACAATGACGTTGGGGTAACACAGTGGTGGCGCCACGGTTTCACATTCTCCGTGACGCCACCACCGGTCGAGCAGTCAGGTCAGATCAGCCGACAACTTCGATCTTGTACAGGTTGACCTTCTGGAACAGGTCGACATCGACGTTGTTGACCTTCGTCGAGTAACCGAAGACGTTCTGCTGGGTGTAGATCGGAGCAACCGGCAGCTCCTTGGCGAGGATGTCCTCGGCGGCCTGCCACTTGGCGATCGCCTCGTCGGTCGTCTTGGCGACGACGCCTTCCTTCACCAGGTTGTCGAAGGTCGGGTTGCTGTACCCGTAGTAGTTCGAGGAACCGGTGGTGCTGTACAGCGGGCCGAGGTAGTTCTCCATCAGCGGGTAGTCCATCAGCCACGCGAGGCGGATGAGGCCGATGTTCTCGTGAGCCTTCGCCTTGGTCAGCAGGTCGGAGAACTTGGGCTCGCCGACGCCGACGCAGTTCACGCCGAGAGAAGCCTTGATCTGGTTGCACGTCGCGTCGATCCAGGCCTTGTGGCCACCGTCGGCGTTGTACGTGATCTTGATTTCCTTCGGACCGTTGGCCGCGGTGTAGAGCTCCTTGGCCTTGGCCGGGTCGTACTTGCAGTTGTCGCCACAGGTGTTCTCCCGGTAACCGGCGACGACCGGCGAGACGAACGACGTGGCCGGCGTACGCGAGCCGAGGAAGATCTGCTCGGTGATCTCCTGGCGGTTGATCGCCATCGAGATCGCCTGACGGACGCGCAGGTCCTTGTACTCCGGGAGGTACTGCGGGAAGCCGATGAAGCCGAAGCCCGAGTTCGGGCTCTTCTTGAACCGGTCACCCAGGTCGGCGGAAGCCTTCGACAGGCTCTCGATCGGGATGGTGGTCTGCACGTCGACGTTACCGGCGACCAGGTCGGCGTACTCGGCCTGCTGGTCCTGGTAGATCTTCCAGGTGATGCCGTCGACCTTCGGAGCGGTGCCCTTGAAGTCGGCGTTCTTCTCGACGACGATCTGGGAGTCGTGCTCCCACTTGCCCTTCATCTTGAAGGGGCCGTTGCCGATGATCGCGTCCTCGAAGCCGTCGGCGAGCACGCCCTCGGACTTCCAGGCGGCCTTGGGCAGCGGGTAGAACGCCGTGTAGCCCATGACGGACTCCCAGCCCGAGAACGGGCCGTCGAGCGTGATCGAGAAGGTGGTGTCGTCAACCTTCTTCAGACCCGTCAGGGTCTTCGCCTTGGGCTCCGGAGCCTTCTGCGGGCCATCCTTGTCGGGGTCAACCGACTGCATGTCCGCGTAGCCCTGGATCTTCTCGAAGAAGTACGAACCCTCCTGGGCGTTCGGGCCGTAGGCACCGTAGTTCCAGGCGTTGATGTAGTTGTCCGAGGTCACCGGCTCGCCGTTGCTGAACGTGAAGCCCGACTTCAGCTTGACGGTCCAGACGGAGTTGTCGGCGTTCGGGGTGATCGACTCGGCGGCGACCGGAACCGGCTTGTTCTGGGCGTCGAAGTCGACGAGCGGGTAGAACAGCGACGACAGAACCTCGGAACCGTTCGACTCCGTGGAGTTCGACGGGATGAGGTGCTGCGGCTCGCCGATACCGATCACGACCGTATTAGTAGTGGAGGACGAGTCGTCGGACCCGCCGCCACCGCAACCAGCGGCCAACAAGGCGATGGCGGTCGCACCGACCGCCATCTTCCATGGGGCTTTCCCAAGCATGGGAGTGTCTCCTTCAAGGGCGCTCACGAGGGGTTGTGTGAGTAGCTGCCACTGTGACACAGGGGCACTGGAACCAAAGAGCGCCGTTATCAAGCCGATATTAGCCGTTTACGTCCGTACGCACGGCCAAAGATCGTTCTTTCGGCCGATTCGACTGGGCTGAGCTGCACGTACTCCCCGTAGTGGCCGAACGTACACCGAACGCAGCCGATCATGTGATCTTCGGTGACACTGAGTTGATCTCGGCTCAGACGAGCCGCCGGTCCGCCGCCCATCGTGACAACTCGTAACGGTTACTCATCTGGAGTTTTCGCAGCACATTGGACACGTGCGTTTCGACCGTCTTGATCGAGATGTACAGTTCCTTGGCGATTTCCTTGTACGCATAACCCCGCGCGAGAAGCCGCAGAACCTCCCGCTCCCGGTTGGTCAGCTGGTCCAGCTCCGGGTCGGCGACCGGCACGTCCGGCCGGGAGGCGAACGCGTCCAGCACGAAACCGGCCAGCCGTGGGCTGAAGACCGCGTCGCCGTCGGCCACCCGGCGCACCGCCGCGGCCAGTTCGTCCGGCGAGATGGTCTTGGTCACGTAACCCCGGGCGCCGGCACGGATCAGGCCGATCACGTCCTCGGCGGCGTCCGACACCGAGAGCGCCAGGAACTTCACCTGCGGATGCGAACGCCGGACGGCCTCCAGAACCGCGCGGCCGCCGCCGTCGGGCATGTGCACGTCGAGCAGCACCACGTCCGGCTGGATCGTGCCGATGCGGTTGATCGCCTCGGCCACCGTGCTCGCCTCGCCGACCACCTCCACGTGCCGGCCCAGCTCGGCGCGCACCCCGGCGCGGAACATCGCGTGGTCGTCCACCAGGAAGACGGTCAGCCGGCCGTCCGACTGGGTCACGGGCTCGGTCATCGTGCTGACTCCTTACCGGCGGTCACGCTCTCCCGGACGGGAAGGGTGAGGCGCACTTCCGTACCGTTGCCGGGGGCACTGCGGATCTCCGCACGGCCACCGTGGCGCTGCATGCGCCCGATGATGGAACCACGAACCCCGTGCCGTGTCTCCGCCACACCGCTCAGATCGAAGCCGGCGCCACGGTCACGGACGAAGACGCTCAACTCGTCCGCCTCGACCTCGGCGTAGAGCGAGACGGTCTGCACCCCGGCGTGGCGGGCCGCGTTGACCAGGGCCTCACGCGCGGCGGCGACCAGGGCCGCGACCCGATCGTCGCACTGGGTGTCGCCGACGACGACGGTCTCGACGCTGATCGCATACGTGTCCTCGACCTCGGCGGCGGCCTGCTCCAGGGCGGCGGCGAACCGCTCGGTCGGCGAGGCGGTCGGCTTGTAGAGCCAGTTGCGCAGGCTGCGCTCCTGGCCGCGGGCCAGCCGCTGCACCTCCTTGATGTCGGCCGAGTTGCGCTGGATCAGGGCCAGCGTGTGCAGCACCTGGTCGTGGATCATCGCGGCCACCTCGGCCCGCTCCTGCTCGCGGATGCGGCCCTCGCGCTCGGCCCGCAGCTGGCCGAACGTGCGCCAGACCAGCGGCGCCACCACCACCCCGACGCCGAGCAGGCCGACCAGCGCGAAGATGAAACCGTTGAACACCGCGGAGAGCGAGTCGGCCGGCGAGTAGATCGCGACCACGCCGATCACGCCGATCGCGACCAGGATCCCGCCGCCGATGAAGCGGAACATGAACGAGCGCCGGTCGGTCTCGCCGACGATCGCGGCCATCCAGCCGGACGGCGCGTTCGCGTCGGCCCACTGCTCGCGGCGGCTCGGATCGGACTGGTGCCAGATCACCCCGGCGCCGACCGCGACCACCGCGATCATCCAGCCCACCGTGGTGGCAACCTGGTCGCCGAAGACCAGCGCCTGCAGCAGCACCACGCCCAGGCCGATCGCGGCGAACGGGACCAGGGCGGCGAAGTCGCGGCGGGCCGGCTGCTCGTCGTTGCGCGCCTCCTGCGGCAGGACCGCCCAGTAGGCCGCGTAGAGCAGCAGGCCCAGGGCGTTGAAGCCGAGCAGCACGACCAGGCTGATGCGCACCGCGAGCACCGGCACGCCCAGGTGGCGCGCCAGCCCGGAGGCGACGCCGGCCACGATCCGATGATCGCGCGGGCGGTACAGCCGGCGCGGCTGGGTCACCTGCGGAGACGGAGCGGCGGTTGTCGTCACCCTCCGATCGTCACACGTAGCGCAAGCCCTGACCACGGGGATCTCCCCCGCCCGGATCTCAGGGTGGCCTCAGGGTCGGCTCCTGAGGCGGCTCGGGTCCTCCCGGCCGCAGGATCGAAGCATGAACGAGGAAGCCGCCGAAGCCCGTACCCCGGAAGCCGGGCCGCCCCCGCCCCCGGGTGCCAACATTCCGCCGTGGCTGACCGCGGCCCAGGCCGCGTTCGCCCGTCAGCAACTGGTCCGCCCGCGGGAGGGCCGCTACATCGCCGGGGTCTGCGGCGCGCTGGCCCGGCGCACCAACACCGACCCCGTGCTGTGGCGGGTGCTGCTCGCCGTGCTCGGCGTGCTGGGCGGCGCCGGCGTGCTCTTCTACCTGATCGGCTGGCTGGTCATCCCGTCCGAGGGCGACACCGCCTCGCCGGTCGAGGGCCTGCTCGGCAAGGGTCAGTCCGGGATGTCGCCGCTGTCGGTGGTCCTGCTCGGCGCGGCCGCGCTGCTCACCTTCTCGTTCGTGGTCAGTGACGGCGCCCGGGCCAGCATGCTCGCGGCCGCGGTGCTGGTCGGCGCGTTCCTGCTGATCAAGCGGGGGACGCCGGCCGGGACGTTTCCGCCGCCCCCGGCACCGCCGCCCGGCCCGGCTCCGGCCGGCCCGGCCGGCCCGGCCGAGGAGCCCACTGCGGCGTTCGCGGCGCAGCCCACGGCCACGGCCGCACCGGCCACAGAACCGGTGACCGCTTACGAGCCGCCCCGCTGGACGCCGCCGCCGGCCGACTCCGGATACCGTCCGCCGTTCGCGCCGCACGGCCCGTTCGCGAGCTCGTCGGGCTACCCGCCGCCGCCCGCTCCGCCGAAGCCCCCGAAGCCGCCCAAGCCGCCGAAGGAGCGCTCGATCCTGGGCCGGCTGACGTTCTTCGCGATCATCGTGGTGATGGGCGTGCTGGCCGCTCTCGACATGGCCGGGCTGAACGTGGCCGTCTCGGCGTACTTCGCGGCCGCCCTCACCACCATCGGCCTGGGCCTGCTGGTCGGCACCTGGTTCGGCCGTGCCCGCGGCCTGATCTTCCTCGCCTTCCTGACCACTATCGGTCTGCTGATCTCCACAGGCACCGAGCGGTGGGGCGGCGAGTTCCGCGACAGCGTGTACCGTCCGGCCACCCTCGCCGAGGTCGCCGACTCCTATGAGTTCACCCTCGGTAACGTCACGCTCGACCTGCGCAGCGTCGACTTCACCGGCGCCGACCAGAGCGTCACGGTCGACATGAAGGTCGGCCAGCTGCAGGTCCTGCTCCCCGACAACGTCGACACCACCACCCAGGTCCACGTCGGCGGCCGGGCCGAGATCTTCGGCCAGGAGTACTCGGGCTCCGGCGCCGGGTCGCAGACGGTCACCGACCTCGGCGCCGACGGTGCCGGCGGTGGCAAACTCGCTCTCGACCTGCGCCTCGACACCGGAAACCTGGAGGTGATCCGATGAAACCGCACCGGATGGACGCCGTCTCGCTCACCTTCGGCCTGCTCTTCCTGCTGGTCGCCGCGTGGTGGGCGGTCTCCCGGGTGGTCACGCTGCACCTGCCCGCGCTGGGCTGGACGGTCGCCGGCGGCCTGATCCTCTTCGGGGCGATCGGTCTGCTCGGGGCGATCACTTCCGGACGCCGCGAGCAGCCGGACCCGATCCCGGTCGCCGCCGAGAGCCGGGTGGAGACCACGCCCGGCGACCTGCCGCCCGAGGTGCACGCCTCGATCGTGCAGGAGCTCCTGGAGGACCCGGCCACCAAGTTCGAAGCCGAGCACCCCGACCGCAAACCGGAGAAATGACCCAATACCCGCCCACGGTCCGACAGCCGTGGGCGGGGCAATATGCTCGCGGAATGACCCAGTTCCCCGCCGTGTCCGCCACGCCCGTTCCGGCCGTCGGAGCCCGGGCCGCCCGCGCCCTCACCGCCGAATTCGCCCGGCAGAACGCGGCCACCACCGCGCTGCTGGTCGGGGCCGATCACGCATCGACCGTCGTCGCCGCCGCGGTCGAGGCGCTGTTGCCCGGCGACACCCTGACCCTGATCGCCGGCGAGCACAGCAGCGCCGACCTGCTCCGCGGCCACATCACCGGCCTGGGCAGCTGGGTCGCCGACCGGGTGAAGATCCTGGAGTCGCTGGACGAGGCGCAGACCGCCGACGTGGTCATCGTCGGTGAGCCGCAGACCGGCACCGCCGAGGAGACCCGCGGCCTGATCGACAAGCTCGCGAAACACCTCAACGACGGCGGTGTGCTCAGCATCGCCACCCCGGCCGGCCCGGGCCGCACCCAGGGCGCCGCAGCCGAGCTGTTCCGGCAGGGTTCGCTCTTCGGCGTCGGCTCCGACCTGGTCGTCCGCAACCAGCCGCCGCTGCGCGTGCACAAGCTGCGTTTCACCCCGGCCGACGTGGCGACCGCGGCGACCCTGGCCCCGACGTTCCGCACGTCGAGCGTCCCGGTGACCCGCACCATGCACATCGACTCGAACGGGGTCGCCGCCGCCGGCATCGCGCTCGGCCTGGCCGCGCTGGCCCGACGGGCCCGGCCGAAGTCGAAGCTCTGGCTGATCCCCGCGCTCGCCGCCGCCCCCGTCGCCGCGTTCTTCCGCGACCCGGAGCGCGACGTGCCCACCGACCCCACGGCGATCATCGCCGCCGCCGACGGCAAGGTGCTCTCCGTCGAGCGGATCCGCGACGACCGCTTCGGCCCCGGTGAGTTCCTGCGCATCGCGGTCTTCCTGTCCGTTTTTGACGTGCACGTCAACCGCTCCCCGGTCGCCGGCCGCGTCGCCGACTACTTCGTCGAGGAGGGCGGTTACGCCAACGCCGCCACCGCCGCGGCCGAGCACAACGTCGCGGCGTACACGGTGCTGGACACCGAGCGCGGCACCGTCGTCGTCGCGCAGCGCACCGGCCTCATCGCGCGTCGCATCGTGCAGCGGGCGCCGGTCGGCACGCTGGTCGCCAAGGGCGAGCGCTTCGGCCTGATCCGCTTCGGCTCGCGCACCGACGTGTACCTGCCCGCCGACGAGGCGGAGGCGCTGGTCGGCGTGGACGAGCGGGTGATCGGCGGGGCTACGGTCATCGCTCGCTGGCGCTGACCGTCATTGATCAGAGGCCGTGGCTCTGCGCCGCGGCCTCTCTTCACGTCTTCACTTCGAGATCACATTCAAGACCCTCATGTCCCGTCTCCGCTGTGGTCGCCCTCCGCCGCTCCCGCGGGGACCCTTCCGGGCCGAGCAGGGGCGCGGGGCGCCCCAGAACGCTCAGCCCACAAGGGCGGCCTCCGTGGCGGGGCACGGTCGGACCAAACCCCGCCCTCGCCGACGCCCGTGCCCGCAAGCGCCACCCGCAAGCCGGCGCCGCACGCGAACGCCCGCCGAGCACACCCGAGCCCGCGCTTGGTCCCGGCCGCAGCGCACCCGGAGTCCCGGCCGGTTCGCACCGGTGTCATGACGCACGAATAACAACAATGAGAACCAGCCGGTATGCGGGAGTGCGACCGGAGCGGTGGCCCGGGAGATCGTTTGCGCGACGGGGCGAGGGGCGGGCGGCTCACGGCGTACGCGCAAATGGGGGTTGGAAAAGGCCGCCTCCGGAGAGGCGGCCTTGAGGGTGAGCGGGATCAGGCGCGCTTGGCGCGAACCCAGAGGATCGGGCCGCTGACCAGGTACGCCGCGACGATCAGGACGAACGTCATGCGGGGCTGCGTGAGCGCGCCGACCACCGGGAGCAGCCACAGCCACGGCGGGAGTTTCACGATGCGGGCGAGCTTCGCGTAAGGGAAGCTCGACACCATCGCGAACGCCAGGAGCGCGACGCCGGCGAGAACCGCGATGCCGGAGAGCGACGGCAGGCCGATCAGCACGGCCAGGGCGAAGACCGCCGCGGCCATCGTGGTGGGGACACCGCAGAAGAAGCGGCCGTCCTTCGGCGAGACGTTGAAACGGGCCAGCCGGATCGCGGCACACGCGGCGACCAGGGCGCAGGCGATGGCGGCGGCCGGTTTCGGCACCGAGTGGACCAGCGAGGCGTAGACGACGACGGGTGCGGCCAGGCCGAACGAGCACATGTCGGCGAGCGAGTCCATCTGGGCGCCGAACGGGCTGGCGACGCCGAGCTTACGGGCGAGCGCGCCGTCCAGGCCGTCGAAGGCGACGCAGGCGACCAGGCAGCCGGCGGCGATCTGGGCCTCACCCTCCATGGCGAGGAAGATCGCGAGCAGCCCGAGCCCGAGGCTGCTCAGCGTGCACGCGTTGACCAGGGCGAAGCTGACGCGGCGGGCCATCGTGTGCGCTCCGGGGAGCAGCGGGATGGGCGCCGGGACGGGCTTTTCCTCGTCGAAGGCGGGGGGTGTTTTCAGGGGAACTCCGGCGACGGGGAGGGTGTGGTTCAGCCCCGGCTCCGAACCGGTGTAGAGCACCTCGGCGCGGGTCGCGGTGGCGGCCCGGCTCGACTCGGCGTTACGGCGACCCACCCGGACCAGCAGAGCCTGCCGGGCGAGAGTCCCGCCGCGACGCAGACGACCAGCCCAGCGGCGACCGGCGGGACGGGGACTATCCGTCGATCGACGCCGGCGCCAAGGGGTACTCGGCACGTGGTTCCTCCATGGAGTTCGTGGTCACCGGCGTCATCCTTGATGCCCGGCGAA
Organism: Actinoplanes sp. NPDC020271; assembly: GCF_044388125.1. Taxonomy (NCBI): domain Bacteria; kingdom Bacillati; phylum Actinomycetota; class Actinomycetes; order Micromonosporales; family Micromonosporaceae; genus Actinoplanes; species Actinoplanes sp. NPDC020271. The sequence continues at coordinate 229,577 of NZ_JBIRWQ010000014.1, read as the reverse complement.
TTGCGGCTTACACCATCGCACAGCGATCCGGCCTTGGCGAGAGGCCTTTTGGTCGCGCTGTGCTACGGGCCGCTCTCCGTGTTGCTGTGACGATTTTAGCCCGCCTGCGCCAAAGTCTCCTGGGCCAGTTCGGTCAGGGGCAGTTCGGCCACCTCACCGGGGGTGAACCAGGACGCCCGGTCGGTCGATCCACCGGCCGCCTCGGTGACGGTGGCGATGCCCGGTTCATCCACTCTTACGCGGTATACGACGCGGATCACATGCCAGTCGAGGGGTACACCCTCGGGGCCGAGCGCGGCTGGGTCGTATCGATGCCCCACGCTGAGTAGCCCCGAAATCTTGCCACGTTGTGAGGTTTCTTCATAAAGTTCACGAATGAGGCCCTGCTCCGGGGTCTCGCCGAAGTCGGTGCCGCCGCCGGGAAGGTGCCAGTTGCCGCCACCGGGGTAACCCTGGGTGATGCGGGCGAGCAGGATCCGGCCGTCGGAGTCGGTCACCCACCCGTACGCCCCGAAGCGCTGGACCCGGTCGCCACGGCGCACCGGCTCGTCGCTGACCGGCACCACGGCCGGCGCCTCGAACTGCACGCCGAGCGCCCGGGCGGTGAACGGCAGCAGCGGCAGCTCGGCCACCTCGGCGGACGGCACCCACTGGGCCACGTCGGTGGTGCCGTCGGACTCCGCCCGCAGATCGCCACCGGTGACCGTGACGTCGTAGAGGATCCGGTCGGTGTGCTCGACCGGGCCACCCGAGCCGGGCAGCGCGATCACATCGGCGACCACGGACCGGATGCCGGTGACGACGACGGCGAGGCCGGTCTCCTCGGCGAACTCCCGGACGACCGCGTCGCCCGGGTGCTCGCCGTGATCGACTCCACCGCCGGGGAGCGACCAGACGCCGGGGAACGCGCTGAGCTGCGACCCACGGGCGAGCAGGACGCTGCCGCCGGCGGCGCGGCAGACGCCGTACGCCCCCGTTCGTCTGATCTTCACCGGGCCTAGATTAGCCTCGCCGCCCGCAGGGCGTCCGCCGTCACCTCGGTCAGCTGGTCGGCGGCGAGCTCGGCGACCTCTTTGAGCGGCACCCACCGGGCCTCGGAGGTGGAACCGCCCACGTCGTGGATGATCACCTCGGTCGGGTGGTCGACGACGACGCGGTAGAACGCCCGGACGCCGTGCCAGTCGATCGGGTAGCCCTCCGGCCCGAGCGAGGCCGCGTCGCGGTGACTGGCGACGCCGAGCAGCTCGATGAGCCGCCCCGCCTGGCCGGTCTCCTCGACCAGCTCACGGATCAGCGCGGTGCCCGGCTGCTCGCCGTAGTCGGTGCCGCCGCCGGGCAGGTGCCAGCAACCGGCGCCGGGGTAGCCGGGGGCGATCCGGGTCAGAAGCAGATTCTCGTACGGGTCGGTCGCGATCGCGTACGCCGCGAAGCGTTGCGCCCGGTGCAGCCCGTCCGGCCCCTCGTAGGCGTAGAACGACGGGAACGTCGGCGGCACGTCCGGGCGCAGGTCGGGCGAGGTGGTGCTGAGCCCGAGCGCGGCCGCGGCGAACTGCCGCAGCTTCAGCTGCTCGGCCTCCTCGAGCGTGAACCAGCGGGCGAGGTCGGTGCCATGGCCGACCCGGTCGACGAGGGTGCCACCGCGCACCGACACGGAGTAGATCAGCCGGTCGGTGTGGATGGTGACGCCTCGGTGCGGCAGCGACCGCATGTCGGCGAGGACGTCACGCAGCCCGGTCACCGCGACGGAGAGCCCGGTCTCCGCCGCGGTCTCGCGGACGACGGTGTGGTTCGGATCTTCGCCGTGGTCGACGGCGCCGCCGGGCAGCGACCAGATCCCGGGAGTTCCGGATTTGGCCGAGGCCCGGACCAGGAGGACGCGGCCTTCGTCGTCGGTGGCGACGGCGTAGGCGGCGATCCTGCGGAGCGGTTCCAGTGCGGGGGTCACGAAGCGGCATTCTGCCCGGATTATGTTACCTATCCAGGACGTCTGTCGGGTTCCTGACAGTTGGATAGCGCTCCGTAACTGCAGGTCAGAGTGGATTCAGCCGCCCTGGGCGATTGATCCACTACTGACCGTCACTCCCACTCGATGGTGCCCGGCGGCTTGCTCGTGACGTCCAGGACGACCCGGTTGATCTCCCGGACCTCGTTGGTGATCCGGTTCGAGATCTTGGCAATCAGGTCATACGGCAAGCGGGACCAGTCGGCGGTCATCGCGTCCTCGGAGGAGACCGGGCGCAGGACCACCGGGTGCCCGTAGGTCCGGCCGTCGCCCTGCACGCCGACGCTGCGCACGTCGGCCAGCAGCACCACCGGGAACTGCCAGACGTCACGGTCGAGACCGGCGGCGGTGAGCTCCTCGCGGGCGATCAGGTCGGCCTCGCGCAGGATGTCGAGCCGCTCGCGGTCGACCGCGCCGATGATCCGGATGGCCAGCCCCGGGCCCGGGAACGGGTGGCGCTGGACCATCGCCTCCGGCAGCCCCAGCTCGGCGCCGAGGGCGCGCACCTCGTCCTTGAAGAGCGTGCGCAGCGGCTCGATCAGCGCGAACTGCAGGTCGTCGGGGAGACCGCCGACGTTGTGGTGCGACTTGATGTTGGCGGTGCCGGTGCCGCCGCCGGACTCCACCACGTCCGGGTAGAGCGTGCCTTGGACCAGGAACTCGATGTGCCGCTCGGCGTCCAGCTCGCGGGCCGCGGCCTCGAACGTCCGGATGAACTCGCGGCCGATGATCTTCCGCTTCTGCTCCGGGTCGGTGACGTCCTTCAGGTGGCCGAGGAACTGCTCCTCGGCATCGACGACCACGAGGCGGATGCCGGTGGCGGCGACGTAGTCCTTCTCCACCTGCTCGCGCTCGCCCGCGCGCAGCAGGCCGTGGTCGACGAAGACACAGGTGAGCTGGTCACCGATCGCCTTGTGGACCAGGGCCGCGGCGACCGCGGAGTCGACACCCCCGGAGAGGCCGCAGATGACCTGCTTGTCGCCGACCTTCTGCCGGATCAGCTCGACCTGGTCGTCGATGATGTTGCCGGGCGTCCACGTGGGCTCGATGCCGGCGATGTCGTACAGGAAGCGCTTGAGCATTTCCTGGCCCTGGACGGTGTGCGCGACCTCGGGGTGGAACTGCACGCCGGCCCGCTTGGTCGTCACGTCCTCGAAGGCGGCGACCGGGGCGCCCGGGGTGGACGCGGTGACCATGAAGCCGGACGGGGCGACCGCGACGCTGTCGCCGTGGCTCATCCAGACCGGCAGGTCGGCCGGGAGGTCACGGAGCAGGGCGCCGCCCTGGGCGGTGAGCAGAGTCCGCCCGTACTCCCGGGAGCCGGTGTGGGCGACGGTGCCGCCGAGCGCCTGGGCCATCGCCTGGAAGCCGTAGCAGATGCCGAAGACCGGCACGTCGCTGTCGAACAGGCCGGCGTCGAGCACGGGCGCGCCCGGCTCGTAGACGCTGGAGGGGCCGCCGGACAGGATGATCGCGGCAGGGTTCTTCGCCAGCATCTCGGCCACCGGCATCGAGTGCGGGACGATCTCCGAGTAGACGCGGGCCTCACGGACCCGGCGGGCGATCAGCTGGGCGTACTGGGCGCCGAAGTCGACGACGAGGACGGGACGCGGGGTACTCACCCGGCGAGTTTACCGGCGTCTTCGAACCCGGAACGCGACGAGGGGCCGCTCCTTGCGGAGCGACCCCTCGTCATGGCGGTGCGTCAGGAGCGGGTGTACGTCCGCGTCGCGGAGTAGGCCGCGTTGCCGGCCTTGTCGTACGCCACGACCTGGAGCTTGAAGCTCTTCGGCTGCTTGGCCGTGTTGACCCCCAGCACCCACGGGGAGCGCGTGTCGGTCGCGACGACCTTGCCGTTCACGTAGACGACGACCTTGGCGATGCCGGTGGTCGAGTCGCTGGCGGTGGCCTTGATCGTGATGGTGCCACGGACCTTGGCCTTGTTCGCCGGCCAGCTGGTGACCGTGAGCTTCGGCTTGCTGTTGTCGACGATCAGCTGGCGGTAACCGGAGTAGCCGACGTTGCCGGCCTTGTCGGTCACCTTCAGGCGGATCGAGATCGGGCCGTTGAGCCCGGCCGTGTTCAGCTTCGGGGCGAAGGCCGGACCGGTGTAGGACCAGCCGGCGAACGCGCCGTTGCGCTGAACCTCCACGACCCGGATGCCGCTACCGGAGTCCTTCAGACCGCTCGGCGTGATGGTGACCGTGCCGCGGACCACGGTGTTCTGCGCCGGGAGCGCCCGGGAGACGGTGGGCGGCGTGGTGTCGGTGCCGAAGTTCAGCGCCTTCGCCGCGTCGACGATGCCGTAGGCGTTCCAGTTCCGCGTGCCCTTGCGACCGGAGCGGATGATCGAGCTCCACAGGCTCCAGCCCGAGTACTCCGGGTGGACCGACTGGACGAGCGCGGCGATGCCGGACACCAGCGGCGTGGAGAACGAGGTGCCCTCCAGGCCGTACGCGTACTGACCGGTGTTGGACATGCCGGCGGTGACGGCCGGGGCGGACACGTCCACCCAGCTGCCGTAGTTGGAGAAGCTGACCTTGTAGTCACCGGACTTGCTGGTGTCGGTACCACCGACGGCGAGCACGTCCGGCAGAGCGGCCGGGTACGACTTCTGCGTGGTGTTGTCGTTACCCGCGGCGGCCACCACCAGGACACCCTTGGCGTTGGCGTAGGCCACCGCCCCGGCCAGCGTCTTGGAGTAGCCGTAGCCGCCCAGCGACAGGTTGATGATCTTCGCGCCGTGCTGGGCCGCGTAGATGATGCCCTGCGAGACGTCCGAGTCGTAGCCGTCGCCCTCGTTGCTCAGCACCTTGACCGGCAGGATCTTGCACTGCCAGCAGACGCCGGCCATGCCCTCACCGTTGTCGGCGGTCGCCGCGATGAGCGAGGAGACCACGGTGCCGTGCGGGAAGACGCCGTCGTCGCTCGGGTCGCTGTCGCCGTTGTAGAAGTCGTAACCGGGCAGGACCTTGCCCGCCAGGTCACCGACCGGTGACACCCCGGTGTCCACCACGGCGACCGTGACGTCCGATCCGGTGGTGGTGGCCCAGGCGGCCGGCACGTTGAGCCGGGAGAGTTCCGTCTGGTGGCCCTGGGAGTAGAGCGGGTCGTTCGGCGGGATCGCGGACGTCTTGCGCTTGACGTCCAGCTCCGCGTACGCCACCGAGGGATCCTGGCGCAGCGCGGCCAGGGTGGAGCTGACCCGGCTCTGCGGGACGGTGAGCGACTTGGCTCCGAGCGCGGCCAGCAGTGCACCGCGCGCCTGGCCGTTGACCTCGGCCTTGCGCAGACCGAGAGCGTCCAGGCTGGACAGACCCGCCTTGGCGTCGTATCCCGCCCTGAGTCCGATCAGCACCCGCACCGGAGTGTCGGCCGCCGTGGCCGGCGCACTCGCGGCGGCACCGGCGGCCGTGATCAGAGCACTGGAGATGAGGCCGACGGTCAACCGCCGGACTGAACGGTTCATGTGTGGTTGCCTCCCCGTTGGCGATCGCCGCATATTGACGAAATCGCCCAGTGAACATACTGGCGATCTTCCATTTAGTAACCCCCCTTTCAGTCACCTTCGGACTCGACGTTGAGTCGGTGCCGTCACGTCCTCTAGGGTTCCGCCCATGCGGAAGAGCAGGATCACCTGGTCGGTGATCGCCGGAGTGATCATCGCCGTGCTCACGGGGCTAGGAATAGCGATTGCCGTCAATAGCGACACTCCGGGCCCCACGGCGGCGCCCGACACGTCGCCAGTGACGGAGAACACGGTCGCGCCCTCCGCGTCGGCCTCGCCGGCGCCCTCCCCCGGCGCCGACCTGACCGGCCCACTGGACCTGCTGCTCGCCGGCGTCGACACGCGGAACAAACAGCCGGACTGGGAGCCGCACTCCGACGCGATCATGCTGCTGCACGTGGAGCCCGGGCTGAAGTCCGCCTACCTCTACTCACTGCCACGTGATCTCCGGGTGCAGATCCCGGCGTACAAGAAATCCGGTTTTCCCGGCGGGAAACACAAGATCACCGAAGCGATGGCGTACGGGTCGAGGGTGCCCGGCAAGAGCACCAAGAACGTCCAGAACGGGTACGAGCTGCTCACCAGGACGATCAGCAACTACACCGGGATCAAGACGATCCAGGCCGGGGCCATCCTCAACTTCGGTGGCCTGGATCAGCTCGTCGACGAGCTCGGCGGCATCGACATGACGATCGACCAGAAGGTCAAGTCGCGGCACCGCCGGCCCAACGGCAAACTGCGCACCCTGTCCGGCCACGACTTCACCGGGCCGCAGGCCGTCTACCTGCCCGGCAAGCGGCACCTGGAGGGCTGGCAGGCGCTCGACTACGCCCGCCAGCGGTACGGGCTGCCGAACGGTGACTACGACCGGCAGCGCCACCAGAGGCAGATGGTCAAGGCGATCCTGGACAAGGCGCTCGGCCAGAACCTCAGCGACGCCGCCAAGCTGCAGTCGCTGGTCACGGCGCTGGGCAAGTCACTGGTCACCTTCGGCGGGCGGCAGCCGGTGGAGTACGCGTACGCCCTGCGCGACCTCACCCCGGCCACCATCACCTCGGTCCAGCTCGACGGCAGTGGCGTCGGCAGCGGCAGCGGTTACCTCGGTGAACAGCTCACCACGGAGGCCCGCGGGTTCCTCACCGCGGTCGCCAACGGGAAGATCGCCGCATATCTGAAGGCACACCCCAAAATGGTCAGCAAGGACTGACCGTAACCTCGTCGTATGGGACGACGGGGCTACGCACTGGCGGTAACGGCGGCTCTGCTCATCGGCGGGTGCACCGCGTCCGCGGCCCCGGAGTTCCGGCCGGGGGCGGACGGGGCCGGCGACCCGTACTTCCCGAAGTACGGCAACGGAGGGTACGACGTCGCCGGATACGACCTCGACCTGCGCTACGACCCGGCGACCGGGAAGCTCGCCGGCCGGGCGACGATCACCGCGACCGCCACCCAGGACCTGTCCCGCCTGGACTTCGACCTGGCGCACCTGAGCGTCACGGCGATCACCGTGGACGGCGTGGCCGCGACCAGCCGCGCCGACGGGACCGAACTGGTCGTCACGCCCGCCACCGGAATCCCCGACGGGCGGAAGTTCACCGTCGTCGCCGAGTACGGCGGCACCCCCGACCAGCTGGCGAACAAGACCCTCGGCAACGGCGGCTGGTTGCGGACCGAGGACGGCGGGGTCGCGCTCGGCCAGCCCGAGTCGGCCAGTACGTGGTACCCGGTGAACGACCACCCGTCGGACAAGGCGACCTTCACGCTCGCCATGACCGTGCCCGACGGACTGGAAGTGATCAGCAACGGGGTGCCCGGGGCGCGCGACACCAAGGACGGCTGGACGACTTGGCGGTGGGCGGAGGCATCGCCGATGGCGAGTTACCTGTCCACTGTGGTGATCGGTCGGTACCGGATCGCCACCGGCACCCACGACGGCAAGCCGATGATCATCGCGGTGCCCGAGTCGTTGCCGGAGAACGGGCCGGCCGCGCGATCACTCGCCCGCACCGGGGAGATCACGGACTATCTGGCCGGCGTGTTCGGGCCGTACCCGTTCGACGCCAACGGCGGGGTGATCGTCGACGACGACCGGATCGGGTACGCGCTGGAGACACAGTCCCGGCCGGTCTACGGCAGCACCTTCTTCGACCAGGTCAACCCCGGGGTGGTCGCGCACGAACTGGCGCATCAGTGGTTCGGGGACTCCGTGGCGCTCGACCGGTGGAGCGACATCTGGCTCAACGAGGGCTTCGCGACGTACGCGGAATGGTTGTGGTCCGAACATGATCACGGCAAGACCGTGCAGCAGCAGTTCGACACGACCTACGCCTCGGTCGACTGGACCCAGCCGGCGGGCGATCCCGGCCCGGCCCGGATCTTCGGCGCCGCGGTCTACGAACGCGGGGCGCTGGTCGTGCACGCCCTGCGGAGGACGATCGGCGACGAGGCGTTCTTCCGGCTGCTGACCACCTGGGTCAGCGAACACCGGGACGGCAACGGCGACACCGCCCAGTTCATCGCCACCGCGGAGAAAGTGTCCGGAAAGGATCTCGACAGCTTCTTCCAGGCCTGGCTCTACGCACCGAAAAGGCCGCCGGCCCCGTGAATCCGGGAGCCGGCGGCCTTGTCGAACGAAAGCTCAGGCGCGATCCAGGACCAGCGCGACCTTCTGGAATTCCTTGACGTCGCGGTAACCACACTTGGCCATCGCCCGCCGCAGCCCACCGAACAGGTTCAGCTGCCCGTCGGCCCGATCCGCCGGACCGTAGAGCAGCTGCTCCAGCGACCCGTCGGGCTCACCGGCGATGCAGAACCCGCCCCGCGGCAGCGCAGGGTGGCTGGCCGCCGAGTGCCACCAGGCGCCACCGGCCGGCGCGCCCTCGGCCAGCGACAGAGGCTCGCCCAGCATCACCGCGTCGGCGCCGCAGCCGATCGCCTTGGCGATGTCGCCGGAGGTGGCGATGCCGCCGTCGGCGATCAGGTGCACGTACCGCCCACCGGTCTCGTCCAGGTAGTCACGGCGGGCCGCGGCCGCGTCGGCGATCGCGGTGGCCATCGGCACCCGGATGCCGAGCACGGTGTCGGTGGTCGACCACTCGTCCGCGCCGACGCCGACGATCACGCCGGCCGCGCCGGTGCGCATCAGGTGCAGGGCGGTCTTGTAGTCGGTGCAGCCGCCGACGATGACCGGCAGGTCCAGGTCGGCGATGAACTCCTTGAGGTTCAGCGGCTCGTCGGTGGTCGAGACGTGCTCGGCCGAGACCAGGGTGCCCTGGATGACCAGCAGGTCCACACCGGCGTCGAGGATCACCGGGGCGAGCGCGAGCGTGTGCTGCGGCGAGACCCGGACGGCGACGGTGACGCCACCCTCACGGATCTGCCGGACGCGCTCCCCGATCAGCTCCGGCTTGATCGGCTCGGCGTAGACCTCCTGCAGACGCTTGGTCGCGTCCGCCTCCTCGTCCAGCGAGGCGAGCTCTTCGAGGATCTTGGTGGGGTCCTCGTAGCGGGTCCAGAGCCCCTCGGCGTTGAGCACGCCCAGGCCACCGAGGCGGCCGAGGGCGATCACCGAATCGGGGCTCTGGGTCGCGTCGGACGGATGCGCGACGCAGGGGATCTTGAACGGGTACGCGTCGAGCTTCCACTCGGTCGAGACGTCGTCGACGTCCCGGGTCCGCCGGCTCGGCACGATCGCGATGTCATCCAGGTGGTAGCCGCGCTGGGCGGTCTTACCGAGGCCGATCTCCACTACGTCGCGCATGGCGTCCTTGGCTTCTTTCTAGCGGGAGTGGTAGTTGGGGGCTTCGACGGTCATCTGGATGTCGTGCGGGTGGGACTCCTTGAGCCCGGCCGCCGTGATCCGGATGAGCTGACCCCGCTCCTGAAGATCGGGGATGGTCTCCGCGCCCACGTAGCCCATGGCCGCGCGCAGCCCGCCGATGAGCTGGTGCGCCACCCTGGACAGAGGACCACGATAGGGCACCTGACCCTCGACGCCCTCGGGCACCAGCTTGTCCTCGTTCACATCCTGCTGGAAATAGCGGTCCTTGGAGTAGGACTTCGCCTGACCCCGCGACTGCATCGCCCCCAGGGAACCCATCCCCCGGTACGACTTGAACTGCTTGCCGTTCATGAAGATGAGCTCGCCGGGGCTCTCCTCCGAGCCGGCCAGCAGGCTGCCCAGCATCACCGTGCTGGCGCCGGCCACGATCGCCTTCGCGATGTCGCCGCTGTACTGGATACCGCCGTCGCCGATCACCGGGACGCCGGCCGGTGCGCAGGCCCGGTTGGCCTCCATGATCGCCGTTATCTGCGGCACGCCCACGCCCGCGACGATGCGCGTGGTGCAGATCGCGCCCGGGCCGACCCCGACCTTGACCGCGTCGGCGCCCGCCTCGACCAGCGCCTTCGCACCCGCGTAGGTCGCCACGTTGCCGCCGATGATGTCGATCGCGACGTCCTTCTTCAGGCGGGCGACCATCTCCAGCACGGCCCGCTGGTGGCCGTGCGCGGTGTCGACGATCACCACGTCCACCCCGGCGTCGACCAGGGCGCGGGCGCGCTTGTAGGAGTCGTCGCCGACCCCGACCGCCGCGGCCACGCGCAGCCGGCCCTGCGAGTCCTTCGCGGCGTTCGGGAACTGCTCGGACTTCGTGAAGTCCTTCACCGTGATCAGACCGCGCAGATGGCCGCCCTCGTCGACCAGCGGCAGCTTCTCCACCTTGTGCTTGGCCAGCAGCTCCAGTGCCTCGTCCTTGTTCACCCCGACCCGGGCGGTGATCAGCGGGGCCTTGGTCATCACGTCGCGGACCTTGGCGTCCAGGTCACTGACGAACCGCATGTCGCGGTTGGTGACGATGCCGACGAGCACACCCTGGGCGTCGACCACCGGGGCGCCGGAGATCCGGTAGCGCCCGCAGAGCGCGTCGACCTGACGCAGCGTGTCGTCGGGGCCACAGGTGATCGGATTGGTGATCATGCCGGACTCGGACCGCTTCACCAGGTCGACCTGGGCGGCCTGGTCCTCGACCGAGAGGTTGCGGTGCAGGACACCGATGCCACCCTGGCGGGCCATGGCGATCGCCATCCGCGCCTCGGTGACGGTGTCCATGCCCGCCGAGAGCAGCGGAATGGACAGCTCGACGTTGCGCGTGAGGCGCGTGACCGTGTTCACCCGGCTCGGAACCACGTCGGACTCGCCGGGCTGCAGCAGCACGTCGTCGAAAGTCAGACCGAGGGGAACAGTGCGAGCGCTGTCAGTTTCCACAGATCATCCCTAGACAAGAGGCGGAGTTCATCATCCTACCCATCCCGGACGGGGCACCCGGGCGGCGGACAGAACGTGCGGGCCAGCACACTCCGCCGGGAGGTGAGTACGGTATGGGGGTGCAAGAAGAGCCGATCGACCCGTTCAACGGCGACCCCGCCGACCCGGCTGCGGAACTCGACGACCTCAACGAGGACGCCGAGAACGAACCGCTGACCGAGGACGAGCGGCAGGACGTCCTGGAGGATCTCTCCGACCTGGAGATCTACCAGGCATTACTGAGCCCGACCGGCATCCGCGGCCTGGTCATCGAGTGCGAGGACTGTCACGAGCCGCACTACTTCGACTGGGACCTGCTCCGCGGCAACCTGCGCCACTTGCTGAGCAGCGGACGCCCGCGGGTGCACGAGCCGGCCTACGACCCCGACCCCGACCACTACGTGACGTGGGAATACGCGCGTGGTTACGCCGATGGCGTACACGACACCCTCACCGAGGGCAGCGACGACGACTGACCGCTTCACCCGTCCCGACCCTGAAGATCAACTTCAAGATCTTCAGGTCCCGTCTCCGCTGCGGTCACCCTCCGCCGCTCCCGCGGGGACCCTTCCGGCCCTCGCAGGGCCGTGGCCGGCCCAGAACGCGAGGCCCGCAAGGGCGATCTCCGCGAGTGGGCGCGGCCAGAGCAGCAAACCCACTTCCAGCGTCCGCCGGCATCCGGCCCGCGCTGCCGCGCCGGGTCGGCGGCGATGAGCACCCGCGAGCCAGCCCCGCCGTCCGGAGCCCGCGAGCTTGTCAGTTGGTGACACAGGCAGCGCGCTCCCGGTCCCGGCCGGTTCTCACCGTCGTTGTTCGTGCCTCGTGAACAACGACGAGAACCAGCCGGAAGAGTGCGGCGCGCCGCGGGCGTGACCCGTCGGATCGGTCGCGGACTCCCGGCCGGGGGACGCGCACAGGCGGGGCAGACACCGTGGACGGGTTTGTTGCCCTGACCGCGACCACCCACGGACGTCGCCCTTGCGGGCCTCGCGTTCTGGGGCGCCCCGCGCCCCTGCGAGGGCCGGAAGGGTCCCCGCGGGAGCGACGGTGAAGGACCACGGCGGACGCAGGCAATGCAGAAGTTGATCTTCGGGCGGCGAAGCCGTCGATGAATCCGCCGGTGGAGATGCCTCCACCGGCGGATCTCAAGCGACCAGACCCGCTCGGAAACCGGCCGCCACCGCGTGCGCCCGGTCGCGTGCGCCGAGCTTGCGGAACAGCCGGCGCGCGTGGGTCTTCACGGTGTCCTCGGAGACGAACAGCTCGCGGCCGATCTCGGCATTGCTCTTGCCGTCGGCCATCCCGCGCAGAACCTGCAGCTCACGCTCGGTCAGCGTGAGCCGGCGGCCGGCCGGCTGAGCCTCGCCCATCTCGTTGCCCGGCCAGGCCACCATCGGCCGGCCGGTCGCCGGGTCGATCGGGGCGTCGCCGCGCTGTGCCGGGACCATCGGCGCGTTGGGCCCGAGCATCGCCGGCACCGCTGCCGCGTTGTGTGCGCCGACGCCCAGGCCGTACTGCCCGCGGGTGGCGGGTGAGTTGTTGTTGCGCATTCCGCCGGCCACCGTGGCCGGCTGCGCGTTGCCGTTGATCGGCATGCCCTGCGGGCGCACCGGCAACAGCAGCAGGAGCAGCGCCTTGGCGACGACGCTGACCAGGTCGTGCTCGACGCCGCGGATGACGCCGCGGGCGCCGGCCGCGACGGCCGCCGCGGCGACCCTGGGGTCTTCAGCGCCGAAGAGCACCACTTGAGCCTGTGGCGCGCGGGCGAGCACGCGCCGGGTGAAGCCGACGCTGTCGGGTCGGGTCACGGCGGTGTCGGCCAGGACCACTTCGGCCGGCCGTTCCGCCAGTCGGATCATGGCCTCGGTCTCGCTGACCGCGGTCCGGACGACGCCGGTCATGCCGAGCCGGGCCGCGGTGGACGCGACGGTCTGGGCCGCCAGCGGGGTTCGGACGCACACGAGGACGGTACGCACAGTGATCCTCCTTCTCTCTCAGAGGAGATCACGCGAGGGCCGCAGCATTACGCGCTTTAGATGGAAAAAACGGGAAAGAAAGGTATGACTTGCCCCCTCTTTGCCACTGCGCTCGGAGAGACATCGACATGGTGCGTGTGAGCCGGCGTTGACCGGGGTACACCCGCGTGAGGCCCCTCTCGGGCCCCCATGTCGACCAATCCGCGGTGCCGCGCGGTGAGGAGGGTGTTGATGTCGAACGTTCGCAGGCTGCCGGGGCCCATCGCCGATCTCTGGGACTGGCAGCGCCTGGGGCTCTGCCGGGGCCGGGACAGTGCGCAGTTCTTCCACCCCGACGGCGAGCGCGGTTCGTCCCGCAATCGCCGGGAGGCCAAGGCCAAGACGATGTGCGGCGCGTGCCCGGTACGAGCCGAGTGCGCCGCCCACGCCCTCGCGGTGCGCGAGCCGTACGGGGTGTGGGGAGGGTTCAGCGAATCGGAGCGGCTGCGGCTGCTCGCGGTCGGCTGGGAGGATCTGGCCGATCGTCACGGACGAGTCGACCTGGCCCGGCTCGAGGCACGCCTCGGCCGGCCCCACAAGTCGGCGGTGCCCGCACAGCGGCAAGCACCGGCGGCCTGAGAACGCCCGGCACGCGGCATCACCACACGACTGGCGACACGGTCCTCCCCGGGGGGCCGTGTCGAGTGGTTCAGCGGTTCTTCAACCGCATTGGTGGACATGCAACCCACCGTATGAGCGACTTGCGTTTTCGAGTCGGACCGAAAGTGCGGCTTTCAGCTAGGTGACGGAGACCGTCACCCGGTGCCATCCCGTCGCCCCGTCCGGAGCCGGATCGGCGGCCTCCGACGTCTGTGTGTACCCGTCCAGATCGGTCGCCCGCACCCGCAGCTCGTGATCACCGGACGTGGCCGTCCAGGTGTGTGTCCACTGCCGCCAGGTGTCGTCGGAGACCGCCGGCGCGAGCGTCGCCGTCTCCCACGGACCGTCGTCGACCTGCACCTCGACCTTGGCGATGCCGCGGTGCTGGGCCCAGGCGACGCCGGCCACCACGATCGGGCCGGCTTTCTTCGAGGCACCGTCGCGGGGCGAGTCGATGCGCGACTCGGTCTTGATCGGGCCCTGGGCCGACCACCCCCGGGGCACCCAGTACGCGTCGAAGTCAGCGAATCGAGTCAGCTCGATCTCGGTGATCCACTTGCAGGCCGAGACGTATCCGTAGAGTCCGGGAACGATCATCCGCGCGGGGAAGCCGTGCTCGACCGGCAGCGCCTCGCCGTTCATCCCGATCGTCAGCAGCGCGTCCCGCCCGTCACGCAGCACGGCGGTCGGTGTCCCGCACGTCCAGCCGTCGGCCGAGCGCTGCACCGCCTGGTCCGCCTCGGGCAGCGGGTCGGCCTCGTCGAGCAGCGCCTTGATCGGCGTGCCGAGCCACAGCGCGTTGCCGATCAGGTCGCCGCCGACCTCGTCGGAGACGCACGCGATCGTCACGTAACGCTCGACCATCGGGCGTTGCAGCAGCTCGGCCCAGGTGATGGTGATCGGGTTGCGGACCATGCCGTGGATCCTCAGGGTCCAGTCGGCCGGGTCGACCTGCGGCGTGATCAGGGCGGTGTCGATGCGGTAGAAGTCGTCGACCGGCGTCACGTAGGGCACCGCGCCCTCGACCTGGGCGCCGGCCGGAACGACCGGGGCCGGCCCGGTCGCGGCCGGAAGGGTCAGGTCCTGCCGCGCGGCGCTGGCGGCCCCGCGCGAGGTGAGCCAGCGACCGGCCACCCCACCGCCGGCGGCGACGGCCGCGACGATCCCGACCTGTTTGAGGAAGGTGCGCCGGCTCTCCGCCTCGACGACGCCGGGCTTGTCGGCGACACGCAGCAGATGGCGCAGCACGAGGAACGCCAGGGCCGCACCCAGCACGGACGGAAGCGCGGACCCGGTCCCCGCGTTCGGCCTGGTCACAGCGGCGGCCGCGCCGATCACGCCGAACAGCGCGATGCCCGCGGCGGCGAGCGGCCACGAGCGCCGGGCGAGCACGCCCACCCCGAACGCGTAGAGCGCGAGCAGGATCGCGGTCCCGCTGAGCAGGGCGGTCTTGTCGTGCGTGCCGAACACCGCGATCGCGAAGTCCTTCACCCCGGGCGGCACGTGGTCGACCACCACCCCGCCGACCGCGACCAGAGGCGCCGAGCGCGCCCCGGCGAAGACGGCGAGCAGCTCCGCCACCCCGAGCGCGGCCGCGGCCGCCGTCACGCCGGCGAGCCCGGCCCGGATCGATGTCCTCACCGCGCCATCCTGCCTCGCCGAACGGGAATTCAGCCGGCTCGTAAGCGCTTCGTAAGGCGATATACGCCATATCCGGCGCCGGCGGCGAGACCGAGACTGACCACGGCGATGCCGATCGCGATGCCCCGGTCCTCCGACTCCAGCGCCGCGTCCAGGGACATCAGCAGGCCCAGCCCGCCGCAGAGCAGAACGACCACGCCCAGGATGACCAGCAGCGTGATCAGCACGCCACGGCCGGTCCGGGCGGCCACCGGCGCGGGACTCGCGGGCGGGCGCGGCGCGGGGATCCGGGACGGGTCGCGCGCCGGCATGGCGATCCGCAGCTCGGGGCTCACCCGGGTGTCGAGCGCGGTCACCACGGCGTGGCCGTTGGCGAACAGGGTCGGCTCGACGTGCACCTGGATGCCGTCGTGGCCGATGAACCGGCGGGCGCCGTCCGGCCACGCGAGCACGCCCGAGCAGCGGTCGAACCGGACCGTCACCAGGTTCTCCGGGTCGACGGCGCTGACCCCGTCCTCACCGGCGATCAGGTGCCGGTCGGGGCGTTCCAGCGACGGGTACGACGTCCCGTGCACCGCTTCCGCCGACCGCTCCGGCGCCGGGACGTAACCGGCCCATTCGGGTGCCGTCGGCCCCGGCGTCATCAGCAGCCCGTCGGCGACCGCGGCCCGCCCCACCTCGGCGACGTCCCCGGGGGTGATCGCACGCAGCTCGGCCAGGACGGTCTCGAGGCTCTGCGGTTCGCGCCCGGCGAGCAGCCCGAACGCCATACCCGGCAGCCGGGCACCGGCCTCGTCGGCCCGGGTGAAGTCCTCGCAGTGCTGGTTGACCACGGCCGTCACCTCGGCCGGGTCGACCCGGCCGGCGCGGACCGCGGCCAGCACGTCGAGGAAGCCGCCGAGCACCGCTTCCTGCCTCTCCGGCAGCGCGTCGGCGAGCGCCGTCAGCACCGCCGTGCCGTCGCCGCGCGGGTCGTAGTCGGTCTGCACGGTGTAGGAAAGGCCGCTCTCCTGTCGCAGCGAGCGGAACAGCGCGCGTTCCAGCACCCCGGCGAAGACCGACGCGGCCGGCCGGCGGGGCACGACCGCGTCCCAGGCGACGACATTGGCCGGGCCCTGGAAGAACGCGGGCCGGACCGGAAGGGCCGACGACGGTGCCGGGGCCGGGCGGCGCTCGCCGTCCGGCAGGGTCAGCTGCAGCCCGGCCGGCACGTCCGGCCCGGCGATCCACAGTGCCGCGTTCTGCTTGGTGAACCAGTGGGCCACCCAGGCGCGCAGGTCGTCCGGGGTGAGCCCGGTCAGGCCCCACTCCGGGTAGGCCGGCATGCCGTAGTCACGGGCGCCGTACCGCCACAGCGGCAGCCCGTCGGTCGCTCCCTCGGCCCGCCCGTTCTCCTCGGTCCGCAGGATCTCCTTCTCCACCGGCAATCGCTGCATCGGCAGGTCGGACAGGCCGGCGCAGACCCCGTTGAGGAACTTGACGATGTCCGCCTCGGCGCCGCGCATGTGGAAGTAGGTGTGCTCCACCCCGGTCGCGCCGTTGTAGTGGTAGTCGGCCACCCCGAACGAGTGCAGCGCGAGGTGTTCGACCAGGTGCGTGATCCCGCGCTTGACCAGCGGCTCGTCGGCCAGGCCGACCCGGAACGCCAGACCGGCGTGCATCGGCCCGGTGGTGGGGGCCAGCAGCGTCGGCACCCCGTCGACGTCGAGTCGTCTGATCATCAGCGGTTCGCCCACCTCTCCCGCAACTCCCGCACGGCGAGCAGCACGTTGCGGCCCAGCACCCCGGCGCCGGCCAGGCAGGCACCGACGAACAGGAAGTTCCGCGCGGCGCCGTCCCCGGTGACGATCCGCCGGATCTCCCAGCCCGCCACGGCGATCAGGCAGAGACCCAAAGGCAGAAAGAACAGGATTTGCGCGTACGGGCTGATCCGCTCCCGCGCACTCGTCTCCGGCCGGGGCGGTGGCTGCGGGATCCGCTCGGCGTCCCGGGCCGGCATCTCGATCCGCCGGTCGGCCGGCACGCGCGCGTCCACCTCGGCGGTGACCCGGGCGGCGTCGCGGAACAGCGCCGGTTCGACCCGCGCGACGATCGCGTCCGGGCCGATCAGCTGGCGGGCGCCGTCCGGCCAGGCGAGCACGGCGACGACCTCGTCGTACCGGACCGTCGCGGCCTCGCCGCCGATCACGTGGCTCACCCCGTCCGGTCCGCTGATCAGGTGGTGCCGTGGGTCGCGGATCGCCCGATGCCCACGGCCGGTGACCGGCGACTCGGAGTGGGTGGGCGCGGCGGTGTACCCGGCCCAGCCGGCGCCGGTGCCGTCCGGGGTCATCAGCAGACCGGCGTCGTACGCCGCCACGGCCACCTCGGCCACGTCGGCCGTGGTCACCGCGCGGACCTCGGCGACCGCCTCCGCCAGGTCCTTGAGTTCCCGGCCGGCCAGCAGGTTGAACGCGAGCCCGGGCAGCCGCCCGCCGCGGGTGTCGGCCTCGGCCAGCCCGTCCGCGGTCAGCCCGATCACCGTGGTCACGTCCTCCGGGTCGATCCGGCCGACGCGCATCGCGGCGAGCAGGTCGATCAAGCCACCGAGGGCCGCCTCGCGTTTCTCCGGGAGCGCGTCGGCGTACGCGACGATCCGCGCGCTGCCCCCGGCCCGCGGCTGGTAGTCGGTGCGGACCGTGTACGAGATGCCGTCGTGCTGCCGCAGCTCGCGGAACATCTGCCGTTCCAGCACGTTGGCGAAGACCGCGGCCCGCGCCTCGCGGTCGACCACCGCGTCCCAGGCGACGTCGCTGTCCGCCCCGCTGAACCAGGCCGGACTGGCCGGCAGCGCCGAGGAGGGTGTCCGGGCCGGCTGCCGCTCGCCGCTGGGCAGGTGCAGCTTCAACCCGTCCGGCACCTTCTCGCCGGCCACCCAGAGCGCCGCGTTCTCCCTGGTGAAGTACCGCGCGATCCAGTCGAGCAGCTGGTCCGGGCCGATCCGGTCGAGACCCCACTCGGGGTAACCGGTCAGGCCGAAGTCGCGGGCGCCGTGCCGCCACAGCGCGAGCGGGTCGTTGCCGCGCCCGTCAGCGCGCACCCGGGCCCGGGCCTGCTCGATCCGCCCCGGGTCGGGCTCGCGCAGCGCGTCGCAGACCGCACTGAGAAAAGCGGTGATCTCGTCGGCCGTGCCCCGCACGTGGAAGAACGTGTGCTCGGCCCCGGTCATGCCGTTGTGCTGCTGGTCGGCGGTGCCGAGACCGTCCAGCGCGAGGTGCTCGACCAGGCGGGTGAGGCCGCGCCACGGCAGCGTCTCGTCGGCCACGCCGACCCGGAAGGCCAGGCCGGCGTGCATCGGACCGGTGGTCGGCGCGAGCACGGCCGGCACGCCGTCGACCTCGAGCTGAGTGATCATGCGGGGACCCCGGCCGGCAGGGCACGGTTCCGGTACTGGCTGATCACGGTGACCGGATCGCCGATGTACTCCCACGGCCACTCGCAGCCCAGGTCACCCAGCGCGGTGAAGAGCGAGCCGACCGCCGGCATGTCGTCGAGCAGGGCGAAGACCGCGGCGAACGTGTTCATCACGCCGACCCAGCCGTGCGTGCGGCGGAACTCCGGGTGCCAGACCGAGCGGCGCGCCGCGTCGTACACCTCGCTGCGGGCCGGGTCCATCCGCAGGTAGGTGAGGTTCCCCGGACTCTGCAGATCCAGCCAGTGCTCGAGGTGCACCTCGGCGATCAGCACGGCGTTGTGCGCGCCGGGCGGGACGGCGCCGGCCGCCTCCCGGGCGAACGCGTGCGCCCTCTCCCAGCTGCCGCTCCACTTCGGACACAGCTGCTGCAGCAGCTGCCGCTGTGCCGGCAGGTGATGCGGGGCCACCTCGGCGAGCCGGTCGTACCGCCGGCGGGCCTCGGACTGCCCCAGCTCGAGGCCACGGGCCGTGGTGATCCGGGTCGTCCACAGCGCCGGGTCGCCCGGGGTCCGCGCGGTCGCGCCGATCAGCATGATCTCCGCTCTGCGGAGCAGGTCGTGGAAGGCGGCGAACTGCTCCGGGCTGACGTGCGACGCCCGGTAACCGGTCCGGATCTTCCAGGCCTCGACGATCAGGTGCTGCCCGAGCATCGCGGCGGCCGCGCTGTCGGCCGGGTCCGCGTCCAGCACCCCGCGCAGGAACTCCTCGCGCCCGCCGGCCTCGGCCCCGGAACGGATCAGGGAGTCACGCTCGACCGGCTCGGCCGCATCGAGAAGTGCCCGGGCGGCGGCCCAGTCACGGGCGTCGAGGAGGGAGCGAAGTTCGGTGATCTTCGGGTACGCGGCGGCGGGGTCCAGTACCGGGTGGTGCGGGGGCATGCGCGGCAGCATAGAACTTCCGGGGCCGTTCGCGCGTCCCGGGTGATCAGGTGACCAGCGGATCGTCCAACAGGTGGTCGAAGGCGAGTTCGGCCGCCCCGATCAGGGCGGCGTCGGCGCCGAGCTCCGGGGTGCGCAGCCGGACGTGCTCGCGGCAGGCCGGCAGTCCGACCGCGTTGAGCCGGCTGCGGATCTGGGCCGCGGCGACCAGATAGACGTCACGCAACGTGCCCCCGAAGATCACCACCTCCGGGTTGAAGATGTTGACCAGGTTGCCGACGCCGAACCCGATCCAGTCGCCGACGTGCCGCAACGCGTGCTGGGCCTGACTGTCCCCGCGGACCGCGGCGTCGACCACTTCGAGCACGACATCCCGGCCGGTACGCCCCTCGCGCCCGGACAGGCGCAGCAGCGCGTGCTCGCCGATCTCGGTCTCCCAGCAGCCGCGCGAACCGCAGTCACAGGGCCGTCCGTACGGGTTGACCACCATGTGACCGACCTCGCCGCCGTACCCGCCGTGGCCGGTGACCCGGCGTCCCCCGGCCACGATGCCGGCGCCCACACCGACGTCGCCGTACAGGTAGATGACGTTGTCGCAGCCGACCGCCGCGCCACGGGCGTGCTCGGCCAGCGCGCAGACGTCCGCGTGGTTGCCGATGCTGAGCGTGCCGGGCGCGCCCAGCTCGGAGCGCAGTGCCGCGCCGACCGGCTCCTCGACCCAGCCGATGGTGGGCGCGAGCCGGACCATGCCGTCCTCGCGGCGCACCATGCCGGCCACCGCGAGCCCGCTGCCGACGCAGCGGGAGTCGTCACCGACCTGGTCGTGCATCGCCCGGACGAACCGGGCCAGCGGCTCGACCGCCTCGTCGGCGCTCATCCCGGGCGGCCGGACGGTCTCGTACTGCTCCAGGATCTGCCCGCCCAGCCCGACCCGGGCGGCACGCAGGCGATCCACTTCGATGCTCAGGGCGTACGCGAAAATCTTCTCCGACTCGGGCCGGACGACCAATGACGGTCGCCCGGCCCGGCCGGTCTCCTTGGGCACCGCCTCGCTGACCAGACCCGCGCTGATCAGCTCGGCGGTGAGTGCCCCGATGGTGCTGCGGTTGAGGCCGAGCCGGGAGGTGAGTTCCGCCCGGGACGTGGCGCCGTGTACGTGGACGTAGCGCAGCAGTGTCCCGAGATTGTGCCGGCGGATCTCGTCCTGGCTGGGGCCGGCGCGCATCGTTACCGGTTGCCCGTGGCGGCGGCCCGGCGCCGGGCCAGCGCGTCGACGCCGGCGGCGATGAGCAGGATGACGCCGGTGAACATGTAACGCGTGCCGGACGAGAAGTCCATCAGCAGCATGCCGTTGTCGATAACGGCGATCACCGCGCCACCGATCACCGCGTGGATCACCTTGCCCTTGCCGCCGAACAGACTGGTGCCACCGATGACGGCGGCGCCCACAGCGTAGAGAAGGGTGCTGCTGCCACCGGTGTTCGGGTCGACCGAGCCGGCCCGGCTGACCAGCATGACACCGCCGACCGCGGCCATGAACGAGCCGATCACGAAGACCGAGATGCGGATCCGGTCGACCGGGATACCGGCGCGGCGGGCGGCCTCGGCGTTGCCACCGACGGCGTAGACGTGCCGGCCGTAGGTGGTGCGGCCCAGGACGAACGTCCACAGCACCAGGAAGCCACCGATCACCGGCGCGGCGATCGGGACACCCTTGAGCGTCGCGACGGCCGGGTTGATCGCCCGTTCCTGGGTCAGGATCGCGGTCGAGATCAGCAGCAGCGCGGCGATGCCGGCGATGCGCATCAGGATGATGCCCAGCGGTTCGGTGACCAGGCCACGCCGGGCCCGGCCGCGGTGACGCAGGAACTGGACCAGCGCGAAGCCGGCGACGGCCGCCACGGCGAGGGCCCAGCTCCAGCCGACCGGGAGGCTGTCCTTGTTCAGCGACTTGATGAAGCCGTCCGGGATCGAGATGTTCTTGCCCTCGCCCAGCAGCACCAGCAGCATGCCCTGGAAGGCCAGGAAGGCGGCCAGGGTCACGACGAACGACGGGATGCCGACCTTCGAGACCAGCAGACCGAGCACGAGACCGATCACCACACCGGTCACGAGCGCGGCGACCAGCGAGATGGCCTGGTTGTAGCCGTGCTCGGTGAGCAGGACCGCCATCACCGCGCCGCAGAGGCCGGCGGTGAAGCCGGCCGACAGGTCGATCTCGCCCAGCAGCAGGACGAAGATCAGGCCCATCGCGATCATGATGACGCCGGCCGACTGGTTGAACAGGTTCGCGAAGTTGCCGGCGCTGAAGAAGGTGTCACTGCGGGCGCTGCCGAAGATCGCCACCAGGATGACCAGGCCGAGGACGGCGGGCAGCGCACCGAGGTCGCCGCCTCGGATCCGCCCGAAGTAGTCGCGCACGTGGCTGCCGACGGTGGGCTTGACGACCTTGACGCCACCGGCGGTCTCAAGGGTGGGTGTGGTGGTCACTGGTCCGCTCCAGGCGTGATGTCGACGAAGTCGGTGGGCTTCTCCGGCGGGAGGCCAAGGTTGCCGCTGCGCCCGCCGGTGATCAGCTCGACGACCTGAGAGTGCGTGACGTCGCTGGCCTTCACCTGCGCGGCCATCCGGCCCAGGTAGAGCGCGGCGATCCGGTCGGAGACGGCGAAGACGTCGTTCATGTTGTGCGAGATCAGGACCACGCCGAGGCCGTTGTCGGCGAGCCGGCGGACCAGCTCGAGGACCTGGGCGGTCTGCGCCACACCGAGGGCCGCGGTCGGCTCGTCGAGGATGACGACCCGGCTGTTCCAGAGGACGGCCTTGGCGATCGCCACGGTCTGACGCTGACCACCGGAGAGGCTGGCGACCAGCTGGCGCAGCGACTTGACGGTGCGGACCGAGAGGCTGGCGAGGGTCTCACCGGCCATCTGCTCCATCGTCGGCTCGTCCAGGACGATGCCGCGGACCTTCTCCCGGCCGAGGAACATGTTCTGGACGATGTCCAGGTTGTCGCAGAGAGCGAGGTCCTGGTAGACGACCTCGATGCCGAGATCGGCGGCTTCCCGGGGACTGTGGATGGCAACCTGCTTGCCGTCGAACGTCACCGTGCCCGCGTCGATCGTGTAGATGCCACTGATGCACTTGACCAGCGTCGACTTGCCGGCGCCGTTGTCGCCGACCAGGGCGGTCACCTCGCCGGGGTAGACGCTCAGTTCGACATCGTGCAGGACCTGTACGGGACCGAAGCTCTTGTCGATCCCGCGCAGCTCCAAAAGGGGTGTCGCGGCCACGGATGTTTCTCCTTCGTTCGGTGACCGGCCGTTCGGGACCGCTTGAACCGACTCCGGCGCCGCCCACGCGAGTGCGTGAGCGGCGCCGTCGCCGGTTCAAGCGGTGGTGCTGCGCTGGGTCAGCTGATGCCGGCGGCGGTGCAGGCCGCGGCGAAGGCGGCGGTGCACAGCTCCGCCTTGGTGACGTAGCCGTCGTCGATGACCGCCTTGACGTTCGCCTTGGTGATCGCCTCCGGGGTCAGCAGCACGGACGGGACGTCGGCGCCGGACTTCGGGTCCTTGGTGGTGCCGGTCGCGGTGGTCGGCTTCTGGCCCTTGGCGAGCGCGACAGCCAGCTCGGCGGCCGCGTTGGCCTCCTTCTTGATCGCCTTGTAGACCGTCATGCACTGGTCACCGGCGAGGATGTTCTGCAGGCCCTGCACGGTCGCGTCCTGGCCGGTCACCGGGACCTTGCCGTTCAGCTTGTTCTTCTTCAGCACCTCGATGGCCGCGTTGCCGAGACCGTCGTTGGCGGCGAGCACGCCCGCGATCTTCGGCTGCTTGGTGAGCTGCTGCTCGAAGATGGTGCCGCCCTTGGCGTTGTCCCACTCCGGCACCGAGTCGTCCGGGCCCTTCTGGTACTCGCCCGAGTCGTACTTCGGCTGCAGAACCGAGTCGTAGCCCTGCTTGAACAGCGTGGCGTTGTTGTCGGTCGGGGAGCCGTTGAGCTCGGCGACGAACGGCTTGTCCGCCTTCGCGGCGGTCAGGCAGTCGACCAGGCCCTGGCCCTGCAGCTTGCCGACCTGGACGTTGTCGAACGACACGTAGTAGTTCGCGCCGCCGTCCGGCGTCAGACGGTCGTAGTCGATCGTCGCGATGCCGGCCTTCTTGGCGTTGTCCAGCACGTTCTTGCCGGTACCCGCGTCCAGGTTGACGATCATGAGGACCTTGACGCCCTCCTGGATCATCCCGTCGGCGATGGTCTGGAACGCGGCCTTGTCGTTCTGCGCGTTCTTGATCTCGACCTCGACGCCCGCGGCCTTGAACGCCTCCGTCAGGTACTTCGTGTCCGCCGTCTCCCACCGAGCCGAGCTCTTGGTGTCGGGCAGGATCACGCCGACCTTGCCGGCCTTGGTGCCGGAGCCGCCGTTGGAGCCGGTGTCGGAGCCTTTGTCGTCGCCACAGGCGGCCATGCTTCCGGTGGCCAGCAGGCCGACCGCGGCAAGGGCGAACAGTCCCTTACGCATTCCGTATGTCCTTTCGGGGGGTAAATCCGGGCCTTCGTTCGGATTTGTCAGGGGTTGTGCGTGCCTGGGAGTGTCGCTCCCCTGGGCGCCGATGGATCAGGAACCGGTTTGTTGTGCCCGGCAACGTATTCCGAGAGTGGCCTGGAACACAAGGCACTGCGGAGATCTATCTCGTAACGCTGGATAACAATCCAGCAACACGACTGGCACCCGGCACGCGTGAACTGGCCCGAATCTCGCGCATTCCGTTACGTGAAATGACGCTGAGTGATAACCCGAAGGATCCCGGGGACGACGGCCCGGAACGATGTGTCAGCTTCTGATCACTGCGACGGTCGCGCTGGTCAACCGGATCAGGTCGGCGGGCGCCAAGGAGACCTGCAGACCGCGGCGGCCCGCGGAGACGTACATGAGATCCAGGCCCTCGGCCGACTCGTCGATCACTGTGGGCAGTCGCTTGCGCTGACCCAGCGGAGAGATGCCGCCACGCACGTAGCCACTGCTGCGCTCGGCGGCGGCCCGGTCGGCGAGCGCGGCCTTCTTGCCACCGGCGGCGTGCGCCAGCGCCTTCAGGTCGAGATCGCCGGTGACCGGCACGACCCCGACCACGAGCCGGCCGTCCACCTCGGCGATCAGGGTCTTGAACAACCGCTCCGGCGGCACACCCAGGGCCTGGGCGACCAGGGCGCCGTAGTTCGGGGCGTCCGGCGAGACCTCGTACGGATGAAGGGTGTGCGGCACCTTCTCCGCGGTCAGCAGCACGGTGGCCGGGGTACCGGCCGCTTTCTTCGCCATGCGCCGCACGCTACCCCGGAAGTGATCTACGCCTCGCCCCGATTCGAACCCGTTGCGACGATGCGGCCACGTTGCGCCTTTACGAATGCGCCGTGATCAAGACCGTGGGCGCACCGGCGACCCGGGTCAGGACCAGGCCGGCGGCGTGCGGGCCGCTCAGCTTCAGGTCCTTGCGCAACTGATCCGGTACGAGCGCGGACCCCCGCTTGCGGATCTCCAGCGTCCCCACGCCCCGCTCGCGCAGCAGCGCCCGCAGCCGCTTCAGCGAGAACGGCAGCACGTCGGTGACCGCCAGCCGCCGCGCGAACGGCGTGTCCACCGGCTCGTCCGTATAGACGTAGGCGATCTCCGGGTCGCCCAGCCACCCGCCGATCCCCGCGGCGAACTCCGCGACCAGGTGCGAGCGCACCACCGCCGGGTCGGGGTCGTAGAACCACGCGCCGACCGGCCCGACCGGCGCTTTCTCCACCCCGGAACCGGTCAGCCCGCCCAGCCCGACCACCGACGCCCGCCGCGGCGCGCGAGCCAGCGGGCCGCACCAGAACGCCGCCTCGACCAGGTCGCCGCCGACGCTCACCCACTCGCCCTCCGCACCCGGCGGCAGCAGGTCGTGGTCGATGCCCGGGGCCAGTTTCAGCACGGTCCGGGGCACCCGCTCGGCGAGACCGGCGACGAAGTCCCAGGGCGGCGAGTACGCCTTCGGGTCGAACACGCGCCCACGGCCGGCCTGGCGACGCGCCGGATCGGCGAAGACCGCGTCGAACTTCTCCACCTCGACGGTGGTCGCGTCGGCGCAGGTGACCGTGATCCGCTCGGCCAGCCCCGCGGCCCGCACGTTGGCGGCGGCGAGCGCGGCCGTGGCGGGGTCGGCCTCCACGGCGTACACGAAAAGGCCCTGACGCGCCGCGGCGAGCGCGTCGGAACCCAGGCCGCAGCCCAGATCGGCGAGGGTCTCGGCGCCGGAAGCGGCGAGCCGGGCCGCCCGGCGCTCGGCCACCACCGCCCGCGTCGCCTGCTCCAGGCCGTGCCGGGTGAAGAACATCCGGGTGGCGTCCGCGCCGAACTTCACCGCCGCCCGCCTGCGCAAACTAACCTGGGTGAGTGCGGCTGCGGCCAGCTCCGCGCCGAAGCCCCGGGCCCGGAGCGCCGAGGCCGCGGCGAGTGGCTCGCCGTCGCCGACCTCGGCCGCCACGGCCAGGGCATCCGCCCCTTCCGGGGTTTGCAGCAGGGTGAGAAGTTCAGGGGTCACACCAGGCATTCTCCCCGGCGTGACAGGTTGGCACTCTGGTTGACGGAGTGCTAGTTCCGGCATAATCTTCGGTTAGCACTCTCAACATGAGGGTGCCAGCCGCCCGGGCTCGCTCGTGGCGGTTAGGCACCAGGCGGACCGGCACCCGCGACGACGGCCCCGCCCGGTGGCATGAGGCATTGACTGGCCTGGTTCAAGGCCGGCGAAACCTGTACCCAGGAGGGTATGCCCGTGACTACCGCGACCAAGGTTGCGATCAAGCCGCTCGAGGACCGCATCGTGGTCCAGGCGAACGAGGCTGAGACCACGACCGCCTCCGGCATCGTGATCCCCGACACCGCCAAGGAGAAGCCCCAGGAGGGCACCGTCCTCGCCGTCGGCCCCGGCCGGATCGACGACAAGGGCAACCGCGTCCCGCTCGACGTCAAGGTCGGCGACGTGGTGCTGTACTCGAAGTACGGCGGCACCGAGGTCAAGTACGCCGGTGAGGAGTACCTGGTGCTCTCCGCCCGCGACGTCCTCGCGGTCATCGAGAAGTAAGACCTAAACCGACTGTGCAGACGCCCTGTTCCGGGAAATCGGGGCAGGGCGTCGGCGCGTGAAGGGACCACTACATGGCGAAGATCCTCAGCTTCTCTGACGACGCCCGGCACCTTCTGGAGCACGGCGTCAACACGCTCGCCGACACGGTCAAGGTCACTCTCGGCCCGCGCGGCCGCAACGTCGTCCTGGACAAGAAGTTCGGCGCTCCGACGATCACCAACGACGGCGTCACCATCGCCAAGGAGATCGAGCTCACCGACCCGTACGAGAACCTTGGCGCGCAGCTCGTCAAGGAGGTGGCGACCAAGACCAACGACGTCGCCGGCGACGGGACCACCACGGCGACCGTTCTGGCCCAGGCCCTGGTCCGCGAGGGCCTGCGCAACGTCACCGCGGGCGCCAACCCGATCGGCCTCAAGCGGGGCATGGACAAGGCCTCCGAGGTGGTGTCCAAGGCGCTGCTGGCGAAGGCCGTCGAGGTCGCCGACCACAAGGCGATCGCCAACGTCGCCACCATCTCGGCGCAGGACGCCACCATCGGCGAGCTGATCGCCGAGGCGATGGACCGGGTCGGCCGCGACGGTGTCATCACCGTCGAGGAGGGCTCGGCGATGCTGACCGAGCTCGACGTCACCGAGGGTCTGCAGTTCGACAAGGGCTTCATCTCGCCGAACTTCGTGACCGACGCCGAGTCGCAGGAGGCGGTGCTGGAGGACGCGCACATCCTCCTCACCACGCAGAAGATCTCCAGCATCGAGGAGCTGCTCCCGCTGCTGGAGAAGGTGCTGCAGACCAGCAAGCCGCTGCTCATCATCGCCGAGGACGTGGAGGGCCAGGCGCTCTCCACCCTGGTCGTCAACTCGCTGCGGAAGACCATCAAGGTCGCCGCCGTGAAGGCGCCCGGCTTCGGTGACCGCCGCAAGGCGATCCTGCAGGACCTGGCGATCGCGACCGGTGGCGAGCTGATCGCCCCCGAGCTCGGTTACAAGCTCGACCAGGTCGGCCTCGAGCAGCTGGGTACCGCCCGGCGGATCGTCGTCGACAAGGAGAACACCACCATCGTCGACGGTGGCGGCAACGCCGCCGAGGTCGCCGACCGGGTCTCGCAGATCCGCAAGGAGATCGAGGCGTCGGACTCCGACTGGGACCGGGAGAAGCTCTCGGAGCGGCTGGCGAAGCTCTCCGGCGGCATCGCGGTGATCAAGGTCGGTGCCGCGACCGAGGTCGAGATGAAGGAGCGCAAGCACCGCATCGAGGACGCCATCGCGGCGACCAAGGCGGCGGTCGAGGAAGGCACCGTCCCCGGCGGCGGCGCCGCTCTCGCGCAGGTCGCGAAGGAGCTCGACGGCAACCTGGACCTGACCGGCGAGGAGGCGATCGGCGTCTCGATCGTCCGCAAGGCGCTGGTCGAGCCGCTGCGCTGGATCGCGCAGAACGCCGGTCACGACGGTTACGTCGTGGTGGGCAAGGTCAACGAGCTGGGCTGGGGCCACGGCCTCAACGCCGCGACCGACGAGTACGTGGACCTGGCCGCCTCCGGCATCATCGACCCGGTGAAGGTGACCCGCAACGCGGTCTCCAACGCCGTCTCGATCGCCGGTCTGCTGCTGACCACGGAAAGCCTCATCGTGGAGAAGCCGGCCGAGCCGGAGCCGGCCGCCGGTGGGCACGGCCACAGCCACGGTCACGGGCACGGCCACCAGCACGGTCCGGGCTTCTGATCCGCTGATCCGCTAGAAAGGCGCGTCCTCCCGGGGACGCGCCTTTTTCGTGTCCGGGTCGCCGCCCTGCCAGGAGCGCCAGAGCGCCGCGTACGACCCGTTCGCCGCGACCAGCTCGTCGTGCGACCCGAGCTCGGTGATCCGGCCGTCCTCCACCACCGCGACCCGGTCGGCGTCGTGGGCGGAGAAGAGCCGGTGCGCTATCGCCACCACGGTCCGCCCGTGCACCACCGCCGCCAGCGACCGTTCCAGGTCCCGGGCCGCCCGTGGGTCGAGCAGCGCGGTCGCCTCGTCCAGCACCAGGGTGTGCGGGTCGGCCAGGATCAGCCGGGCCAGGGCGACCTGTTGCGCCTGGGCCGCGGTCAGCGGGTGGCCGCCGTCGCCGACCGGGGTGTCCAGGCCGTGCGGCAGCGCGTCCGACCATTCCAGGGCGTTCACGGCGGCCAGGGCGGTCCGGACGTCCGGTTCCGGCGCCGCGGGGCGGGCCATCGCCACGTTCTCCCGCAGCGTGCCGATGAACACGTGATGTTCCTGGCTGACCAGCGCCACCTCGGCGCGCAGCCGGTCCGGGGCGAGCGCGCCGAGCGGCACCCCGCCGACGGTCACGCTGCCCTCGGTGGGCCGGTGGATGCCGGCCAGCAGCCGTCCCAGGGTCGACTTGCCGGCACCGGACGGGCCGACCACGGCGAGCCGCTCCCCCGGTCGCAGGGTCAGGTCGACGCCGTGCAGCACCTCCCGACCCTCGATGTAGCCGAAGCGCACCCCGCGTACCTCGATCCGGGTGCCGTCCGGCAGCGGTGCGGCCGGACGGGCCGGTCGGGGTGCATCGGCCACCCCGAGCAGCCGGGCCAGCGACGCACCGCCCACCTGCAGCTCGTCCAGCCAGGAGAGCAGCCGGTCGAGCGGGTGGATCAGCTGCTGGACGTAGACCACCGCGGCGGTCAGCTGGCCCAGGGAGACCGCGTGCCGCAGGTAGAGCCAGCCGCCGACGAGCAGGGTCAGCACCATCGGGATCACGTAACTGACCTCGATCACCGGCCACCAGATCGTCCGCAGGAACAGCGTGTACCGCTCGGCCCGCCACGATCGGCCCAGATCCCGGTCGGTACGCGCGATCCGCTGCCCCTGCCGCCCGAGCGCCTCGACCGTGCGGGCGCCCTCGACCGTCTCGGCCAGCCCGTCGGTCACTTCGGAGTAGGCCGCGTTCTGCCGCAGATACCCGGAAGGGGCGCGCCGGACGTACCACCGGGTCCCGGCGACCGTGATCGGCACGCCGATCAGCAGCGGGGCGGCCAGGATCGGGCTGACCACGACCAGCGCGACCACCACCAGACCACCGGTGAGCAGGGCGATCAGCGTCTCCGGCACGGCCAGCCGGACACATCGGGAGAGCACGTCCACGTCCCGGGTGGTACGCGTCAGCAGGTCCCCGGTCCCCGCCGACTCCACCGTGCCCAGCGGCAGCGTGAGCACCCGGGCGATGAACTCCTCCCGCAGTTCGGCCAGCACCTGCTCGCCGAGCCGGGCCGAGGCCAGGTACGCGTACCGGATCAGCACGGCTTGGAGGAGCACGAACCCGGCCAGCGCGGCGGCCAGCCGGTTCAGTTCGGCCACCTGCGCCGACCGTTGAACGGCCTGCACCAGTTCGCCGAGCAGTCGTGGACCGGCCAGCCCGGCCAGCGCGGCCAGCAGGTGCAAGCCGATCGTGGCGCGGAACATGCCGGGGTGGGTACGGAACAACGATCGGGCGTAACGCCAGGCCTGGGAACGGTCGGCGACGGGCAGCGCATGGGTCACGGCTGCTCCTCGCGGAGCACGACGCGGGCGTACCGCGGCTCCGAGTCCAGCAGCTCGTGATGGGTCCCGGCCGCCGTCACCTGCCCCCGCTCCAGGAAGAGCACCCGGTCGGTGTGACCGAGCACGAGCGGGCTGGAGGTGCAGACGACCGTGGTGCGCCCGGCGCGTACGGCCCGGAGCCGCTCGGCGATCCGCGCCTCGGTGTGCGCGTCGACCGCGTTCGTCGGCTCGACCAGGATCAGGATCTCCGGGTCCGCGACCAGCGCCCGGACCAGTCGCAGCCGCTGCTGCTGGCCGCCGGAGAAGGACCGGCCGCGCTCGGCGACCACGCTGTCCAGGCCGTGGGGCAGACCGTCCACGATGTCCTGGGCGGCGGCCGCCTCCAGCGCCTCGGTGAGCCGGCCGCCGCGCTCCGGGTCCAGATCCGCCCGTAACCGCCCGGAGAAGAGCCGGGCGTCGTTCTCCGCGACCAGAATCCGTTGCCGCAGGTCGGCCACGGGCAGGCCGGTCAGGGACACCCCGCCGAGCTCGGCCCCGGTGGTGTAACCGCCGAGCCGCTCGGCGACCCGGGCGGCGTCGGCCGGATCCTCGGCCACGATCGCGGTGAGCCGGCCGGGCACGATCCGCACCCCCGACTCGGGGTCGGTCAGGTCCCCCGATGGTCGCTCCGCTGTGGACATCGTTGGTGGCGGCATGTTCCGGGACAGGCCGAGCAGCTTCACCACGCGGCGGGCCGACACGTGGCCGCGGGTCACCTTGTCGATCGAGTCGGTGAGCTGGCGCAGCGGCGCGACCAGGAACGCGGCGTACGCGTAGAACGACACGAGCTGGCCCACGGTGATCCGCCCGTCCGCCGCGAACCGGGCGCCGAGCCACGTCACCAGCACCAGGAACGTTCCCGGCAGCAGGACCTGGGCGGCTTCCAGCAGGGACTCGACGGTGGCCGTCCGTACCCCCGCCGCGCGCAGCGCCTGGGACTGCGCGCGATAGCGCGCCACCATGACCGACTCACCGCCCACGCCGCGCAACACCCGCAACCCGGTGACCAGGTCAGCGGCCTGGGTGGTCAGCCGCCCCTGCTGCTCCCGGTAAGCCTGCTGACGCCGGTGCAGCGGCTGGATCAGTCCACCCACGACAGCCATCAGCGCCGGCACCCCGATCAGCACTACCAGCCCCAGCGGGACCGACGTGTGCAGCAGCAGCAGCGTCACGATGGTGACCGCCAGCACCGCGCCGGTGCCACGCGACGCGACGTCGACCGCGCCGCCGATGTGCGTGACGTCCGCGGTGCCGATCGCCACCACCTCGCCCGCCTCCAGGCGGCGCGGCAGCGACGAACCCAGCAGGTTCGCCCGGCGGACCGTCACCTGCACGGTCCGGAAACTGGCGCCCAGCCAGTTGTAGATCGAGAACCGGTGCCGGCTGATCCCGGTGAGCGCCTGCACGACACCGACCACGAGCAGCACGAGACCCCAGCCGAGCAACGCACCGCCGCGCTCCTCGGCGGCCGCGTCGATGGCCCGGCCGACCATCGCCGGCACCAGCGACTGGCACGCCATCCAGGCGACCGAGAGAACGATCCCGGTGACGATCGTCATACGGGAGCGCCGGACCAGCCAGCTCAGAAAACGGGTGGCGGACCGGGCGTCGGGCAGGCCGGGATCGGCCACGGGCAATCTGCGCATCAGGCCCCGACGGTACGGCCGGGACGCCCGTGGAGCGACCGCTCAACGATCGACGGGGGTGAAATCCCAGACGTGTGGAGCGCGTGCTACCAGCTTTTCCGGCGGCGCAGGCAGGCTCTCCGGGGTGTTTCGCCATTTGGTGATGACGACGATGCGATGATCCGTGGACGAATAGACGTCACTCGACACATGTTGTGGCAGCACCTCCAGGCCGGGCACCGCCGTGTCGCAGACCCAGCTCAGCAGCTCGTCGAAGCCGCTGCGCGAGGCCCGCACCTCCCACATCCGCGCGATCATGCTCGCTGTCTACCCCGCGACACCGATCGCGGTCAAACCCAACAGATCAACATCCCTTTTCCCGTACGGCGTCAAGCCGCCCGTTCCCACCGAAACGCCCGCCCCACCGGAACAGCCGCCCATACCCGCACCACCACCCACACCGGCACCGCCACCGCCACCCACACCGGCACCGCCGCCCACACCCGAGCGCCCGCACTCACCCGAGCACCCGCACTCACCGGACGCCCGCCCGGGCCCCACGTCGCGCCGCTCGCCGGACTCGGCCGGCGCCCAGCGTCGTGTTCCGGGGCGGAACCCACCCTGAGTGCCGGCCGCCGCGCCGCTCAGGCCGGGACGCTGACCGTCGTCAGGTTCATCGCGGAGTCGGCCGGCAGGTCCAAGCGGCTCGGCGCCACGCCGGCGGCGACCAGGTGCGAGCCGAGCGCCGCCACCATCGCCCCGTTGTCCGTGCACAGCTGCGGCCGCGGCACCCGCACCGTGATCCCGTGCTTGGCCGCCCGTTCCCCGGCCAGCACGCGCAGTCGCGAATTCGCCGCCACGCCCCCACCGATCACCAGCGTGCCCACCCCGTTGCTGAGGCACGCGTCGATCGCCTTGGCCGTGAGCACGTCGACCACCGCCTCCTGGAAGCTCGCCGAGACGTCGGCCACCGGCACCGGCTCGCCGGCCCGTTCGCGCGCCTCCACCCAGCGGGCCACCGCCGTCTTCAGCCCGGAGAACGAGAAGTCGAACCGGTGCGCGGCCTGATCCTTCGGCGCAGTCAGCCCGCGCGGGAACGCGATCGACCCCGGGTCACCCTCGCGCGCCGACCGGTCGATGATCGGCCCGCCCGGGAAGCCCAGCCCGAGCAGCCGCGCCACCTTGTCGAACGCCTCACCGGCCGCGTCGTCGATGGTCGCCCCGAGCGGCGTGACGCCCGCGGTCAGGTCGTCGACCAGCAGCAGCGACGAGTGGCCGCCGGAGACCAGCATGGCGATCGCCGGCTCGGGCAGCGGCCCGTGCTCCAAAGTGTCCACCGCGACGTGCGCGGCCAGGTGGTTCACCCCGTAGATCGGCTTCTCGGCGGCCAGCGCATAACCCTTGGCCGCGGCCACCCCGACCAGCAGCGCGCCGGCCAGCCCGGGCCCGCTGGTCACGGCGATGGCGTCGATGTCGGCCAGTGTGACCTTCGCCTCGTCCAGCGCCCGCTGCATGGTCGGGACCAAGGCCTCCAGGTGGGCACGGCTGGCCACCTCGGGCACCACGCCGCCGAACCGGGCGTGCTGATCCACACTGGACGCCAGCGCGTCGGCGAGCAGGGTGTGCCCGCGGACGATGCCGATGCCGGTCTCGTCGCAGGAGGTCTCGATCCCGAGGACCAGGGGCTCGTCACGCATCGCGCACCATCACCGTCTCGCTCCGCAGGACCAGGGGCTCGTCACGCATCGCGCACCATCACCGTCTCGCTCCGCAGGATCAGGGGCTCGTCACGCATCGCGCACCATCACCGTCTTGCTCCGCAGGATCAGGGGCTCGTCACGCATCGCGCATCATCACCAGGGCGTCAGTGTTGCTGGGTTGGTAGTAACCGCGCCGGATGCCAACCGGCTCGAAGTCATAGGTGGCGTAGAGCTTCTGCGCCGGGTGGTTGTCGACCGCCACTTCCAGCAGCATCCGGCCCACCTGGTTGCGCGCCGCCTCGGCCAGCAGATCCTCCAGCAGTGCCCGGCCGATGCCGAGCCGCTGGGTGTCCCGGCGCACGGCGATGTTCTGCACCCAGGACTCCTCACGATCGACAATGGAGAGCCCGGCATATCCGACCAGGTCGTTGTCCTCCATGGCCACGACGTAATAGTTCCGCTGGGCCAGCTCGTTCCAGAACATCGCGGCCGACCACTTTTCCGGCCCGAACAGGTCCTCTTCCAGCGGCAGCACGTCATCGATGTGCCACCAGCGGAAACGCTCGATCCTCACGTCAGCACCGGCTTGCGGCCCGCGGGCTCGACGGCATCCGGCCGACGCAGGTAGAGCGGGGTGAGGATCTCGCTCGGCGCCTCGGCCCGGATCCGGCCGGCGGCGATCGCGACCAACGCCGCGCCGGGCGGGTAGAGCAGATGCTCCTCGACGGGCAACCCGAAGACGTCGCCGTACTTCAGCGCACCCTCACCAGCCGACTTGTCGGCGTTTACCGCGACATCGGCGGGCTTGGCGACGTCGGGGCCGCTGACGCGTTCCCCGTCGGCATACGTCGCGTAGTACACCTCACGCCGCCGGGCGTCGGTCGCGATCAGCACCCGCCCCGGTCCGGCGGCCCGCCCGAGCGCGTCGAGCGAACACACCCCGTACGTCGGGATGCCCAGCGCCTGACCCATGCTCGCGGCCGTGGCCAGCCCCACCCGCAGGCCGGTGAACGGCCCGGGGCCGAGACCGGCCACGATCGCGGTCAGGTCACGTGGCCGGACCCCGGCCTCGGCGAGCACCGCCGCGATCTCCGGCGCCAGTTTCTCGCCGTGCGCGCGGGGGTCGACGGTGCGACTCTCCGCCACGCCGGACAAACCGTCCGCGGTGACCTCGATGAGCGCCGCCGTCGACGCCGGCGTGGCGGTGTCCAGAGCCAGAACAAGCACGGAAAGAGCCTAGTCGGTCGCCCGCGGGTCCCAGTTGATGACCGGGCGGCCACCGTCCGCGAGAGCCTTGTTCGCCGCACTGAACGGGCGGCTGCCGAGGAACCCGGCCGGGTTCATCGGGCTCGGGTGACCGGCCTCGATCACCGCGTGCGCCGGGTTCGTGACCAGCACCGCCTTCTTCTTCGCGTAGTTGCCCCAGAGCAGGAAGACGACCCGCTCGTCCCGCTCGTTCAGCGCCTTGATCGTCGCGTCGGTGAACGTCTCCCAGCCCTTGTTGGCGTGCGAGGCGGCCTTGCCGGCGCGGACCGTGAGCACCGCGTTGAGCAGCAGCACACCCTGCTGCGCCCAGCCGGTCAGGTTGCCGCTCTTCGGCGGGGCGATGTTCACGTCCTCGGAGAGCTCCTTGAAGACGTTGCGCAGCGACGGCGGCACCCGGACGCCGTCACGCACGCTGAAGCTCAGCCCGTGGGCCTGACCCGCGCCGTGGTACGGGTCCTGGCCCAGGATCAGCACCCGGGTCTGCTCCGGCAGGCACAGCCGGTACGCCGAGAACAGGTCCTCCACCGGCGGGTAGACGGTGTGCTCGGCATACTCCGCGGCGACGAACTCGCCCAGCGCGGCCGTCGCCTTCTCGTCCAGGAAGGGGGCCAGCTCGGTGCGCCACTCGCCGGGAAGCAGCTCGGTCAGGTTCACATTCTCTCCAGTCGTCGGGCCCAGTCGCCGCCGTGCGGGACCAGTTCGATCACTCGGGTGTCGTCGTCCAGCCGGTCGATGCGGACCAGCAGGTATTCGTCGTTCAGTTGCTCGACCAGGCCGGCGCCCCACTCCACCACGGTGACCGCCTCGTCGGCGGAGGCGTCCAGGTCCAGGTCGTCGATCTCGGCGCGCGGATCGGGGCGATCGCCCAGCCGGTACGCATCCGCGTGCACCATCGGCACCGGGCCGCGATGCACGCGGGCGATCACGAACGTGGGCGAGGTGATCGGCCCCTGCACGCCCAGCCCCGCGCCGATGCCCTGGGCCAGCGCGGTCTTGCCGGCGCCGAGCGGGCCGGTGAGCAGCACCAGGTCGCCCGGGCGCAGCACGGCGGCGAGGCGGCGGCCGAACGCCTGCGTCTCCTCGACGGTGGTCAGTTTCACGAGATCTTCTCCAGGAACGGGATCAGGGCCGCGTTCACCTCGTCCGCCTTCTCCAGCATCACCACGTGGCCGCTGTTCTCCACCTTCAGCAGCTCGGCCTCGGGGAGCACCTTGATGATCTCCTCCGAGTGGGTGACCGGGGTCAGGTAGTCCCGCGTGCCGACGACCACCAGGACCGGGACGCCGCGCAGGGCGGAGAGAGCCGGCAGGCGGCTGTGCCGGTAAAGCGTGTTCAGGTACTTGGTGAGTGTCTCCACCGACGTCCCCGAGTTCATGCTCTCCACGAACGTGACCAGGGACGGGCTGGGCTGGGCCTCGCCGAACCCGTACCGCCGGGTGAGCAGCCAGGCCAGGTCGGAGGAGGCGACCCGGGCGCGGTCGATGGTGCCGCCACCCAGTTTCGCCGCCTTGCCCCAGAGCGGGAAGAACGGGGCACTGAACCGGGCCACCACGTTGCTGACGCCGAGCGTGGCCTTGTCGAACAGGCCGGCCGAGGTGGACATCAGCACGACGCCGGTCACGCGATTGCCGAACCACTCCGGGAACTGCTCGGCGAACGCCATGATCGTCATGCCGCCCATCGAGTGACCGACCAGGATGATGTGCCCCTCCGGCACGGTCGCGTCGAGGACCGCGGCCAGCGATCGGCCGAGCGCGGCTATGTCGTACGTCCCGGATTGAAGTCTTGAGGAACGACCGTGGCCCGGCTGGTCGTAGAAGACCAGCCGGTGGTCGCCGCGCTCGGCGAGAGCCTTGCGCTGGAAGTAGAACGTGCCCATGTCCAGCGCGAAGCCGTGCACGAACACGATCGTCGGCTTCACCCCGGGCGCGGCCTTCCCCGGCGGTTCCGCCCGGCCGCGCTTCCGCCGGCCCAGCCAGCCACGAGCTGCCGCATCGCCGTCCGCCGGGGCCTCGACCGCTGTGCGCGGATCGACGATCTCCACGTGCAGCTCGGTCCCGTCCGCGGCGGTGACAGTCACCTGCTCGTCATAGGGCTGATCGCCGAACGGCTCGTCCACATAGGGATCGCCCGGCTTGTTGACCGACCGGCGCACCAGCACCCGCTCGACGGCGAACGCGGTCGCCAGCCCGGCCGCCGCGACACCGACGACGGCACCGGCTATCCCCGCGGTCTTCGCCGCCCGCGACGGGCTCACGCGCCCTCCCCGACATAGACCCGGGGCACGCGACTGCTGCCGAAGCGCGTGACGATCTCGTAGTTGATCGTGCCGGTCGCCTCGGCCCAGTCGTCGGCACTCGGCCCGCCGTCGCCGAAGAGCGTCACCACGTCCCCCACCGCGACCGGCGCGTCACCGACGTCGACCACGAACTGGTCCATGCAGACCCGCCCGGCGATCCTGGCGGTGACCTCGCCGATCCGCACCGGCCCGGCACTGGACGCGTGCCGCGGCACCCCGTCGCCGTACCCCAGCGGCACCACGGCCAGGGTCGTCTCGCGCTGCGTGTGATAGGTCAACCCGTAGGAGACGCCCTGCCCCTCGGGGACCCGCTTGGTCAGCGTCACCCGGGCGTGCGCGGTCATCGCCGGCCGCAGCCCGTAGGTCTCGCCGGCGATCGGCGACAACCCGTAGGCCGCGATGCCGACCCGGACCAGGTCGAAATGCGCATCCGGCCGGGTCAGTGTCGCCGCCGAGTTCGCGATGTGCCGATAGCGCGGGGTCAGCCCGACATGCCCGGCCAGCTCCAGCCCGGCGGCGAACGCGGCCAGCTGACGGTCGATCGACTCGTGTCCCGGCTCGTCGGCGCACGCGAAGTGGCTCCACACGCCGACCACCTCGACGTCGCCGCCGGCCTCGGCCTTGGCCGCCGCCTCGAACAGCGCCGGCCACTCGGCCGGCACCGCGCCGCCGCGGGACAGGCCGGTGTCCAGCTTGAGGTGCACCCGAGCCGGCCGCCCGGCCCGGCGAGCGGCGGTGACCAGCTCGGCGATCAGCTCGGGGGTGGCGGCGCTCAGGTCGATGCCGGCCTCGACGCCCTCGTGCAGGGGCAGCCCGGGCGCGATCAGCCAGGCCAGCACGCGGGCCTCGATGCCGGCCCGGCGCAGCTCCAGCGCCTCGTCGAGGGTGGCCACGCCGAGCCAGGTCGCGCCGCCGGCCACCGCCGCCCGGCCGGCCGGCACCAGGCCGTGCCCATAGCCATCCGCCTTGACGGCGACCAGCACCTCGGCGGAGGTGCGGGCGCGCAACGTCGCGACGTTCTCCCGGATGGCGTCCAGATCGACGCGGACTTCGGCCTGCCACATGCCATCCACCCTACTGAGGGGTACGACAGTTTCGGTCGGACCGGGTGTCTACCCCAGCAGACCGGCCAGGACCGGGCGCAGCGCGGCCGCGATGTCCGGCGAGGTGACCGGCCCGTTCAGCGCCGCGTGCCGTCCGGCCAGCCCGTGCACGTAGGCCGCCGCGACCGCCGCCCGCACGGCCGGCAACCCGGCTGCCAGCAGCG
The DNA here is from genome assembly GCF_044388125.1 of Actinoplanes sp. NPDC020271. Taxonomy (NCBI): domain Bacteria; kingdom Bacillati; phylum Actinomycetota; class Actinomycetes; order Micromonosporales; family Micromonosporaceae; genus Actinoplanes; species Actinoplanes sp. NPDC020271. The sequence goes on along the minus strand of NZ_JBIRWQ010000014.1, from coordinate 191,357 downwards.
AGCCGAGCAGCCCGGCCAGCACGTCCCCACTGCCCGCGGTGGCCAGCGCCGCGCTGCCGGTCGGGTTCGCCCAGATCTCCCCGGCCGGGGTCGCCACGATCGTCCGGTCGCCCTTGAGCAGCACCACCGCGTTGGTCCAGGCGGCCAGCCGGGCCGCGGACGCCATCCGGTCGGCGCCCGGCACCTCCCCGGCCAGCCGCTTGAACTCGCCGTCGTGCGGGGTCAGCACGAGCGGCGCGTCGCGGCGCAGGTCCTCGGCGTGCTGCCCGCCGACCAGCAGGGTGATCGCGTCCGCGTCGAGCAGGACCGGCAGCGAGGTGGCCAGCACGCTGCGCAGCTCGGTGCGGGCGTCGGCGCCGGTCCCGAGCCCGGAGCCGCAGACCCAGGCCTGCACCCGCCCGGCGTCGGCGACCCGCCGCGCGGCGACCACCGACGGGTGCGCGCGGACGACCTCCTTCTGCGCGCTGCCGGCATAGCGGACCATCCCGGTCGGGCCGGCCAGCGCGCCGGCGGTGGAGAGCAGCGCGGCGCCCGGATACTGCGCCGAGCCGGTCGCCAGGCCGACCACGCCCCGCGTGTACTTGTCGGAGGTCACCTCCGGTCGCGGCCACCACGCGGCGATGTCCACGGCATCGGCCACGCGCACCGCCGGGTCGGTGACCAGAACCGGTCCCAGCCCGATGTCGACCAGCTCGATCTGCCCGCAGCGGGGCGCGGCCGGGCCGACCAGGTGCGCCGGTTTGAGGCATCCGAAGGTCACGGTGACGTCCGCGGTCACCGCGTCGCCGGGCACGTCCCCGGTGTCGACCCGCACCCCGCTCGGCACGTCCACCGCGACGATCAAAGGCCTTTCCCCGGTACGCCCACGCAGGTCACCGAGACGCTCGACGATCACCGCCGCGGGCCGTCGCAGCCCGCCGGCCGCCCCGATCCCGACGATTCCGTCCACCACCAGGTCGGCGCGGGCGGGCAGGTCCACGGTGGTGAACCCGCCGGCCTGCCGCAGCGCCGCGAGCCCGGCCAGGTGCACCCGGTCGGGGCTGAGCAGCAGCGCGCGCACCTGGGCGCCCCGGGCGGCCAGCGCGGCCCCGGCGAAGAGCGCGTCGCCGCCGTTGTCACCGCTGCCGACGAGCAGCAGCACGCGCGCGCCGTAGACCCCGCCGGTCGGCTCGAGCAGCAGCGCACAGCGGCGGGCCAGGCCGGCCGCGGCGCGCCGCATCAACGTCCCCTCGGGCAGCGTCGCCATCAGCGTCTTCTCCGCCGCGCGGACGTCCGCGACCCGCCAAGCCTGCCGCATGCCGACCTCCTAAGCTTCCGCGACGACCATCGCGGAGGCGATGCCGCCGTCGTGGGACAGCGACAGGTGCCATCGATTGATGCCGCGCTCGGAAGCGGCGGCGGCGACCGTACCCGAAACGGTCAACCAGGGCCGCCCGTCCGGGTCGGTGACGATCTCGCAGTCGTGCCAGCGCAGCCCGGCCGGTGCACCGAGGGCCTTGGCCACCGCCTCCTTCGCGGCGAACCGGGCGGCCAGCGACTCCGGCGAGCGCGGATTCCCCGAGCCGGTCAGCCGTTCCTCCTCGGTGAACAGCCGGTCGGTGAGCAGCGGTGTCCGCTCCAGCGCTTGGGCGAAGCGGTCCACCAGGACGACGTCGATGCCGACAGACACGATCACAACGGACACCCTAATGGCCGTCGCATGCCTGTGGACGACGCCGCGAGGGTTGTCCACAGGCCGTCCTCCGGGCCTTGAGAAAACGCCTAGCCTCGCCGCCATGAATCCCGATCTCGACGTCGACAGCCAGCACTTGCAGGACGCCGCCTCCGCGGTCGGCGGGACGGCGTCCCGTGTCCGGGAAGCGGCCGGCACCTCGCCACCACCGGTGGCCGGTCCGCGCTGGGCGGCCGTCGACGCCACCGCCTCCGTCACCGACGCCGCCGTGCGGGTCCTGCGCGACCTCAGCACCGCCCTCACCGACACCGCCGTCCAGATCAAGACCACGATTTCCGCGTACGCCGATGCCGACGCCCGCGCCGCGACCCGTCTACGGGCGGCGCAATGAGCGAGGTGACCTACAACCGGCTGCGCACCACCGATCCGGCCCGCTGGACCACCGCCGCTCTCGCCTGGCGCCGCTGGGCGGCACTGGCCGGTGCGCTCTGCGGCGAGTTCGCTCCCCTGGTCGAGCGCCTGCGGGCCGCCTGGTCCGGCGCGGCCGCCGAGGCCGCCGTCACCCGGTTGGCCGCGGTCCGCCGCCGACTGGTCCTGTTCCGGCTGCTCTGCTGGCGCGTCGATCAGGTGTTGTCCGAGTTCGCCGCCGCCCTGTCCCGGGCCCGCGCGCTGCTGGACCGTGCCCGGGCCGTGTCGGCCCCCGCCGAGCCCGCCCTGGATCAGCCCGACCTGGCCGGTGCGCTCCGGGTGGCCGCCGACGCCGACGCGAGTGCCACCGCCCGCCTGGCCGAGCTCTCCGCACTCCCGGTCGCGCCGGCCGAACCACGCCGGCCGGACTGCACGGCCACTCCGGCGCAGATCCGGCAGTGGTGGGACGGGCTGACCCCGGCCGAGCGGATGTGGCTGCTCGGCGACGAACCGGCCTCGGTCGCCGGGCTGGACGGGGTTCCGGCCGCCGACCGCGATCTGGCGAACCGGCTGCTGCTCGCCGAGCGGCGCGACTACCTGCTGCGCACGGGCGTCGACGTGGACAAGCTGCGCGGGCTGGACCGGCTGGCCGGGCGGTTGGAGAGCGAGGGCGGGCCCCGGGCGTACCTGATGGGCCTGGACGTCGGGAATGACGGCCGGGCGGTGGTCGCCTTCGGTGACCCGGACCGTGCCGCGAACGTGCTGACCCATGTCCCGGGGATGACCGCCGACCTGGCCGATCTCGATCACGAGCTGGTCCGGGCCGAGCGGGTGGCGGCCCGGGCGACCGAGCTGGGTCCGGCCGCCGCGACCAGCGCGGTGGCGTGGCTGGGCTACGACGCGCCGGACTTCCTGAACGAGGCCTGGTCGGCGCGGCAGGCCGAGGAGGGTGCCGCCGGGCTGCGACGGTTCCAGGAGGGGTTGCGGGCCGGGCACGAGGGGCCGGCGGCGACGCAGACCGTGCTCGGGCACAGCTACGGGTCACTGGTGGTGGGCAAGGCGGCGACCGGGGCGCTGGACGCCGACCGGGTGGTCTTCGTCGGCTCGCCCGGGGTCGGGGTCGACTCGGCGAGGGAGCTGACGGTCCCGGCCGACAAGGTGTTCGCCTCGACGTCGATCAGCGACCCGATCCAGTACGCGGCGGTCTCCCCCGGCACGGTCGCCCGCCACCTGCTGCCGGGGTCGCCACCGACCGGGCCGGCCGACGAGCTGTGGTTCGGGCACAACCCGAGCGACGCGGAGTTCGGCGCGCGCGTCTTCGACAGCCAGTGGAACGCCGGCCACCTCGGTTACTGGGATCCGGGCCGGCCGGCCCTCGACGCCCTCGCCCGGATCACGCTGGGCGGGACGCCGTGAGGGCCGGCGTCAGCGGATCACTCGACGGTGACCGACTTCGCCAGGTTGCGGGGCTGGTCCACGTCGTTGCCGCGGGCGGCGGCGATCTCGCAGGCCAGGATCTGCAGCGGCACGGTGGTCATCAGCGGCGCGAGCAGGGTCGGCGTCGGCGGCACGGTGATCAGGTGGTCGGCGTAGGCGGCGACGTCGTCGTCACCCTCCTCGGCGATCACGATGGTCCGGGCGCCCCGGGCACGGACCTCCTGGATGTTGGAGACGACCTTGTCGCGCATCACGCCACGACCGGCCGGCGACGGCACCACGCAGACCACGGCCGTGCCCTGGTCGATCAGCGAGATCGGGCCGTGCTTGAGCTCACCGGCGGCGAAGCCCTCGGCGTGCATGTAGGCGAGCTCCTTGAGCTTGAGCGCGCCTTCCAGAGCCACCGGGAAGCCGACGTGCCGGCCGATGAACAGGACCGTCGACGCGGTCGACAGGTCGCGGCCCAGGGCGCGCACGTCCTCCATCCGGGCCAGCAGGGTGCGCAGGCTGTCCGGGGTGGCGCGCAGCTTCTCGACCACGGCGGCGACCTCGTCGGCGTACATCACGCCGCGGATCTGGGCCAGGTGCAGGCCGATCAGGTAGCAGGCGACCAGCTGGGTCAGGAACGCCTTGGTCGACGCGACCGCGATCTCCGGCCCGCCGTGGGTGTAGAGGACGGCGTCCGACTCGCGCGGGATGGTGGAGCCGTTGGAGTTGCAGATGGCCAGAACGCGGGCCTTCTGCTCCTTGGCGTGCCGCAGCGCCATCAGGGTGTCCATGGTCTCGCCGGACTGGCTGATCACGATCACCAGCGTGGAGCGGTCCAGGATGGGGTCGCGGTAGCGGAACTCGCTGGCCAGCTCCACCTCGCACGGGATGCGCACCCAGTGCTCGATCGCGTACTTCGCGACCATGCCGGCGTGGAACGACGTCCCGCAGGCCACGATGAAGACCTTGTCCACGTCCCGCAGGTCCTGGTCGGTCAACCGGACCTCGTCCAGGATGATCTCGCCGCGCTCGCTGAGGCGCCCGAGCAGCGTGTCCGCGATGGCCTGCGGCTGCTCGGCGATCTCCTTGAGCATGAAGTACTCGTAGCCGCCCTTCTCGGCGGCGGACAGGTCCCAGTTGACGTGGAACTCCTGGCCCGCGGCGGGGTTGCCGTCGAAGTCGGTGATCTCGATGCCGGCCGGCGTGATCAGAACGACCTGGTCCTGCCCCAGCTCGACCGCCTCGCGGGTGTGCTCGATGAACGCCGAGACGTCACTGGCCAGGAAGTATTCCCCCTCGCCGCGGCCGACGACCAGCGGCGAGTTGCGCCGGGCCGCGACCACCGCGTCGGGCACCTCGACGTCGACCGCGAGCAGCGTGAACGCGCCCTCCAGCCGCCGCACGACGCGACGCATGCCCTCGGCCAGCAGCGCCGGACCGTCCTCCGCGCCGGCCGCACGCAGCGCGCGCATCTCGGCGGCGAGCAGGTGCGCCGCGCACTCGGTGTCGGTGTCGCTGCGGAACTCGACGCCGTCGGCCTCGAGCTCGGCGCGCAGCCGGGAGAAGTTCTCGATGATGCCGTTGTGGATGACGGCGACCCGGCCGTCGGCGGAGAGGTGCGGGTGCGCGTTCCGGTCGGTCGGCCCGCCGTGGGTCGCCCACCGGGTGTGCCCGATGCCGGTCTGCCCGGCGGCGATGCCGTCCGCGGCCCGCTCGGCGAGCGCCTTCTCCAGGTTGGCGAGCTTGCCGGCCCGCTTCTCGGTGCGCACCACGCCACCGTCGATGACGGCGACCCCGGCGGAGTCATATCCCCGGTACTCCAGCCGGCGGAGCCCATCGAGAACGATGCTCAATGCCGGGCGATTGCCTACGTAACCCACGATCCCACACATGCCGGGCAGCGTAGCCGACTTTCGCGCAAACGTCATGCGCAAGAAGCACTCTTACGAGCATGATACGTGATCGGAAACATAGATCGGGTAGTGGGCGCTCGCTCCGGTCGCGTACCGTCGTCATCGGCCTCATCACGGGCTGAACCCGGAGGGACGAGATGAGCTACCAGGAGGAACCGTCACGGGACTATCCGCCCACCTCCGAGTTTCCGCCGGTCGGCTATGCCCCGCCTGGTCACGGGCCACGAAGTCCCTATGGACCGCCGCCCCCGGCCCCGCGCCGCAGCAATGCCCCGCTGATCGCCCTGATCCTGGCCGTGTCACTGCTGCTGTGCGGCGGCGTCGTCACCACCGGCGTGCTGCTGTTCCGACGCGCGAGCGACAAGGCCAAGGAGGTGGCGCAGCAGATCCCGACGACCCTGCCGACCAAGGCACCCACGGTCGCACCGAGCACCCCGGGCAGCAGCGCGAAGATCACCGTGAAGTACGAGGTGAGCGGCGACGGTCCGGCGACCGTCATCTACACCGAAAAGCTGGGCGGCCTGCCGAAGACGGTGAACGATGCCGCCCTGCCGTGGAAGCTGGCGCTCGAGATGGAGGAGGGCCTGGCCTTCGCCTCGGTGTCGGCGCTGCGCACCTCGCTGCAGGACGGCAGCATCACCTGCCGGGCCACGATCGACGGCAAGACGGTGTCCGAGCACACCACGTCCGGCATCGGCGCCACGGCCACCTGCAACAAGGTGACGTTCAACTGAAGGGAAAGCGGTGAGCACGGACCCGTTGGTCGAGCGGATGCGCCCGTTCGGGACCACGATCTTCGCCGAGATGTCCGCGCTCGCCGCCCGCACCGGCGCGGTCAACCTCGGCCAGGGCTTCCCGGACACCGACGGTCCACCGGAGATGCTGGCCGCCGCGGCTCAGGCCCTGGCCGGCGGCGCCAACCAGTACCCTCCGCTGCCCGGCATCCCGGCCCTGCGGAACGCGATCGCCCGCCACGAGCAGCGTTTCTGGGGCCTGACCCGGGATCCGGACTCCGAGGTGGTGGTCACCGCGGGCGCGACCGAGGCGGTGGCGGCGGCGATCCTGGCGCTCTGCGAGCCCGGTGACGAGGTGGTGTGCTTCGAGCCGTACTACGACTCGTACGCGGCCTCGATCACCCTGGCCGGTGCGGTCCGGCGACCGGTGACCCTGCGGCCGGGGCCGGACGGGCGCTACGGGTTCGACGAGGCGGAACTGCGGGCGGCGTTCGGCCCGCGCACCCGGCTGGTGCTGCTGAACACCCCGCACAACCCGACCGGCAAGGTCTTCACCGAGCCGGAGCTGACGGTGATCGCCGGCCTCTGTCAGGAGTTCGACGCCTGGGCCGTCACCGACGAGGTCTACGAGCACCTGGTCTTCGACGGCGTGCACACCCCGCTGGCGACCCTGCGCGGCATGCGGGAGCGGACCCTGCGCATCTCGTCGGCCGGCAAGACGTTCTCCTGCACCGGGTGGAAGGTCGGCTGGGCCACCGGTCCGGCGCCGCTGGTCTCCGCCGTGCAGCGGGTCAAGCAGTTCCTGACGTTCGTGAACGCGTCCCCGCTGCAACCGGCCGTCGCGGTCGCCCTCGACCTGCCGGACTCGTACTTCACCGGGTTCACGGCCGGCCTGCGGACCAACCGGGACCGGCTCGTCGCGGGGCTGACCGCGGCCGGCTTCGAGGTCTTCTCGCCCGAGGGGACGTACTTCGTGACCGCCGACATCCGTCCGCTGGGCGGGACCGACGGCCTCGAGTTCTGCCGTGCCCTGCCCGGGCGCAGCGGCGTCGTGGCGGTGCCCACCCAGGTCTTCTACGACCATCAGGAGGCCGGGCGGCACCTGATCAGGTTCGCCTTCTGCAAGCGCCCCGAGGTGATCGACGAAGCGGTGACCCGCCTCAAATAACGCAGGGAACGACGACGGCCCGCCGGCAGCAAGCGCGACGGGCCGTCGGAGATCTTCGCGATCAGCTGACCGGGCTGGCCGCCCGGACCTCGCCCGCGATCCGCTCGGCGACCGTCCGCGCGGCCTCCTCGGTGGCGGCCTCGACCATCACCCGGACCAGCGGCTCGGTGCCGGAGGGGCGCAGCAGCACCCGCCCGGTCTCGCCCAGCTCGGCCTCGGCCAGCGCCACGGCGGCCTGCACGGTCGGCGCGGCGGCCCCGGCCTCCCGGTTGCCGACCTTGACGTTGATCAGCACCTGCGGCAGCTTGTGCACGACGGCCGCCAGGTCGGCCAGCGACTTGCCGCTCGCCGCGATCTGGGCCATCAGGTGCAGGCCGGTCAGCACGCCGTCGCCGGTGGTGGCGAACGCCGGCATGACGATGTGCCCGCTCTGCTCGCCGCCCAGCGCCAGGTCGTTGGCCTGCAGGTGCTCCAGCACGTACCGGTCGCCGACCTTCGTCTCGACCAGCTTGACCCCGGACTGCTTCATCGCGATCCGCAGGCCCAGGTTGCTCATGACGGTCGCGACCAGGGTGTCGTCGGTCAGCGTGCCGGCGTCGCGCATGGCCAGCGCCAGAATCGCCATGATCTGGTCGCCGTCCACCTCCTCGCCGGACGCGGTGACGGCCAGGCAGCGGTCGGCGTCGCCGTCGTGGGCCAGGCCCAGGTCGGCGCCGTGCTCCAGGACGGCCGCGCGGACCTTGTCGAGGTGCGTGGAGCCGCAGTCCTCGTTGATGTTCAGCCCGTCCGGCTCGGCGTGGATCGCGATGACCTCGGCGCCGGCCTCCCGGTAGGCCACCGGGCCGACCTCGCTGGCCGCGCCGTTCGCGCAGTCCACGACGACCTTGATGCCCTCCAGCCGGTGCGGAAGCGACTCGACCAGGTGCTTGATGTAGTGCTCGGCCCCGTCCAGCAGGTCGTGCACCCGGCCGATGCCGGCACCGGTGGGGCGCCCGACCAGGCCGTGCCCGTCCTCGACGGCCTTCTCGATCCGCGCTTCGAGCTCGTCCGGCAGCTTCTGGCCGCCGGCGGCGAAGAGCTTGATGCCGTTGTCCGGCATGGGGTTGTGCGACGCGGAGAGCATCACACCCAGGTCGGCGCCGGTCTGCCCCACCAGGTACGCGACCGCCGGCGTCGGCAGCACACCGACCCGGACCACGTTGGCCCCCGCGCTGGTCAGGCCGGCCACGACGGCCGCCTCCAGCATCTCGCCGCTGGCCCGCGGGTCACGCCCGACGATCGCGAGCGGCTGGTGGCTGCTGTCGGTCTCGACCAGGACCCGGGCCGCCGCGACAGCAACCGCGAGGGCCAGTTCCGGGGTGAGCAGTTCGCCGTTCGCAAGACCGCGAACGCCGTCGGTGCCGAAGAGTCGCCCCATGGCGGCTTCCTTTCGCCGGTGACACGTCCCCTCCAGCGTGCAACAACAACTGGTCAGGGCAGGAGTACCGGAACGGCTAGTTGGGGGGAGGGGGTGTCACACAGAGCACAGGCGTCGCACAGCAACCACAGGAAGCACAAAAACCACGACGGCCGAGCACACTCCCCGACTTAATCGGGAAGCACACTCGGCCGTCGTAGAAAAATCAGCGCTTCGAGTACTGCGGAGCCTTACGGGCCTTCTTGAGACCGTACTTCTTGCTCTCCTTGACCCGGGCGTCACGGGTCAGGAAGCCGGCCTTCTTCAGGGCCGGGCGGTCGTCGGGCTCGTTGGAGATCAGGGCCCGGGAGATCGCGAGACGCAGCGCACCGGCCTGGCCGGTGATGCCGCCGCCACGCAGGTTCGCGAAGACGTCGAACTGCTCGGCGCGCTCGACGGTGCCCAGCGGCTCACGGATCAGCTGCTGGTGAACCTTGCTCGGGAAGTAGTCCTCGAGCTCACGGCCGTTGCAGGTGATCTTGCCGGTGCCGGGGACGAGACGCACCCGGACGATGGCCTCCTTGCGGCGGCCGACGGTCTGGATCGGGCGACCACCGGGGCGCGGCGCGCGAACCGGCGCCGGCGCGGGCTCCTCGACCACGACGACCGTCTCAGCGGGCTCCTCGACGGTCTCGACGACAGCCTCGGTCTCGACGGCCTCGGGCTCGATGATGTCGGTCATGCTGCTGCCTTCTCCCGCGCTCACTGCGCGATCTGCTTGATTTCGAACGGCTGCGGCTGCTGAGCGGCGTGCGGGTGCTCGGCGCCCGGGTAGACCTTCAGCTTCTTGATGATCTGCCGCGCCAGCTTGTTGTGCGGGAGCATGCCCTTGACGGCCAGCTCGATCGCCTTCTCGGGGCGCTTGGTCAGCAGCTCCTCGTAACCGACCTGCTTCAGACCACCCGGGTAGCCGGAGTGCCGGTAGGCGACCTTGGTCTGCCGCTTGTTGCCGGTCAGAGCGACCTTGCCGGCGTTGATGATCACCACGAAGTCGCCGGTGTCGACGTGCGGGGCGAACGTCGGCTTGTGCTTGCCGCGGAGGAGGGTCGCGGTGTGGGTAGCCAGGCGGCCCAGAACGACGTCAGAAGCGTCGATAATGTGCCACTGACGCTCGATCTCACCCGGCTTCGGGCTGTACGTACGCACAGAATTACCTTGTCTCGTCGTCGGTCTGGGGGCGCGCGCTGGTCGCGTCGAACTCGACGTCGACACGACTATCAAGCACACCCCAGGGGGAGCGCTCGCCAGCTATCGCACAACAGCAGGCAACAATACCCGGCCGCGCGGCGCGTGGTCAAAACAGGCTGCCCCTGGGTGAATGGCCCGAGGCGGGACCTCAAACGGTATCCAGCATACTCGGTCTCCGGACTCGCCCGACCGCGGGTGCGGCAACACCGGCTCCACTGCTCTTAGCAGGCTCGAAACAAATGGGACGTCCGGCCGAAATTCGCCACCGGCAGGCTTCCCGGCATGCCCAACGGTGCGGAACCCCCGACGACACGGCCCGGCATTGGCCGAGGAGGCGTGTTCGGGCGCACCATGGAAAGACCATCGTCAGGGTTGAGGACGGACCTGACGATGTTCACCACCCCGGCTCGCCGGGCTGGTGAGGAGAAGTCGCGGCGTGCCCCGGACGGAGGCATGGCGAGAACCGTAAGCGTGACATGGGAGCGGGTCGACGCTGAGGACGACGGTTCTCGAGCGTGCCCTTCGGTGGACCGCCCGGCCACGCCGCGACTTCTCACCCTCACCCGGGGCATCACCGGATGACCGACCGGATCCCCGGCGCACGCCGGCCGGTGCTGACCGCGGCCGCGCTGGCCGAGCCGGCCGCCGCGCTCGCCGGGTACACCATCGGCGTCACCTCCGACCGCCGCCGCGACGAGCTCGCCGGCCTGCTGGAGAGCCGCGGCGCCCGCGTCGTGATCGCCCCCGCGCTGCGCATCGTCCCGATCGCCGATGACGCCGAGCTGCGCGCCGCGACCCGCGCCTGCCTCGACGACCCACCCGACATCGTGCTGGTCAACACCGGGATCGGCATGCGCGGCTGGCTGGAGGCGGCCGAGGGCTGGGGCCTGGCCGAGCCGCTGCAGGCCGTACTGACCAGCGCCTACCTGGTCGCCCGCGGCCCGAAGGCACGCGCCGCGGTCCGCACCGCCGGCCTGCACGAGCAGTGGACCCCGGACGGCGAGAGCTACGAGGAAGTCGTCGAGCACCTGACCGCCCGCGGCATCGCCGGCCTCACCGTGGCCATGCAGTTGCACGGCGAGAGCCAGCCGGAGTACACCGAGGCACTGGAAGCCGCCGGCGCCCGGGTGATCGAGGTCCCCGTCTACCGCTGGGCGCCGCCCACCGACCCGGCCCCGCTGCACCGCCTGGTCGACCTGATCGTCGGCAGGCTCGTCGACGCCGTGACGTTCACCTCCGCCGCCGCCGTCCACGCCCTGCTCCGCGCGGCCGGCCCGGCCACCGACCCGCTGCTCGACGCCCTCCGCGGCGACGTCCTGGCCGCCGGCGTGGGCCCGGTCACGGCCGCCCCGCTGCGCCGCTTCGAGATCCCCGTCGCCACACCCGGCCGCGCCCGCCTCAGCGCCCTGGTCCGCACCCTCGTCGACGAACTCCCCCAACGCGCGATATCCCTGCAGGTCAACGGCCACGCAATCACCCTGCGCGGACACGCCGCGGTGGTCGACGGCGAACTCCGCCCCCTCGCCCCCGGTCCGATGGCCGTCCTCCGCGCGCTGGCCACCCCACCCGGCCGGGTCCTCTCCCGGGCCGCCCTGCTGCAGGCCCTCCCCCGCAACGCCGACGAGCACGCGGTCGAGATGGCGGTCGCCCGCCTGCGAGCCGGTCTGGCCATCCCCGGCGTGGTCCAGACCGTGGTCAAACGCGGCTACCGCATCCCCGTCTGACCAGCTTCACCCCCATCAAGACCTTCAGGTCCCCGCTCCGCCGTGGTCCGGGTCGTCGCTCCCGCGGGGACCCTTCCGGGTCTCGCAGGGCCGCGGGCGGCCCAGAACGCGAGACCCGAAAGGGCGGCCTCCGTGGGTGGGCGCGGTCAGAGCAACAAACCCGCCGACAGGCGCAAGCCGGCCGCCGAAGTCCACGACGAAGCCGTCAGGCCCCGTCCCGAACACCGCTGGGAGTCGGCCGCGCCCTCGTGGCCGGGCCTCAGCGGTCGAATCCGGAATCCGAAGCACCCCAAGGCCCAGCGGCTGGGGCGTCAGAGGTCGAACGCCGGGGTGGGGCGGGCGTGGGCTGGAGGCTGGGCGGTTGGGTGGGGGCACGGCGGGGGTGGGGTGTGGACGGGCTGTGGACAACTGGGGTTGGGGTGAGGGTGACCAGCCACGGAGGTCGCCCTGGAGGGCTGAGCGCTCTGGGCGCCCCGCGCCCTGCTCGGCCCGGAAGGGTCCCCGCGGGAGCGGCGGAGGGTGACCACCGCGGACGTAGGACCCGAAGAATTTGATCCTCAAAACAATGACCCGCGTCGACCGGAAGTGATCAGGTCGGCGCGGGCCGGAAACGTTCGTCAGCCGACGACAGCGCCCTGTTCATGCTCGGCAACCAGGGTCGCCATGGCGTGTTCGACGACGCCGATCAGGACGGACTTGACCGATTCGCGGTGGCGGGCGTCGCACATGACGAGCGGGACGCGGGCCGGGATGGCGAGCGCCTCGCGGACCTCCTCCGGCTCGTAGCGTGGCGCGCCGTCGAAACAGTTGACCGCGACGAGATAGGGCAGGTGCCGGTTCTCGAAGTAGTCGAGCGGGGCGAACGCGTCGGTCAGGCGGCGCGTGTCGACCATCACCGCGGCACCGACCGCACCGCGGATGAGCTCGTCCCACATGAACCAGAAGCGGGTCTGCCCCGGGGTGCCGAACAGGTACAGGATCAGGTCGTCGGCCATCGTGATGCGGCCGAAGTCCATCGCGACCGTGGTCGTGCCCTTCTCCGGCACCTTCGAGGCGTCGTCGATGCCGGCGCCGGCCGCGGTCATCACGGCCTCCGTGGTCAGCGGCTCGATCTCGGAGACGGCGCCGACCAGCGTCGTCTTGCCGACGCCGAAGCCACCGGCGATGACGATCTTCGCGGAGGTGATCTCCGAAGGAGGGGCGCCCGCCCGCTCAGAGCTTGCGAAGTCCACTCAAAACCCTTCCCAGCAGATCCATCCGCTCCGTGAAACCCTTGCGAGGAGCGGCGCTGTGCAGCGAGAGCAATTCATCGGCCACCATGTCGGCGACGAGCACCCGGGCCACCCCGAGGGGCAATCGGGTGAGCGCCGCGAGCTCGGCGAGAGACTGGGCTTTCGGCTCGCACAGGACGGCGATGCGGTATTTGTCGTGTCCGGCGAAACGCGCTTCCTCCACGGCCGCCGGGCTGGCGACCAGGACCGCTTCGATCGGGATGTCCCGGATCGGCTCGGTCCGGCCGCGGGTCACCGCGTAAGGCCGCACCAGGTTTCCCCGGGGATCATGCGGCTCTGTCATGTCGCGGTCACCTCATCTCCGCCGGGGTCGGCAGACCCCGGCGCCTAGTAGCTGACGGCCTCGCGTGCCGCCGGCGACAGTGCCGCGCCGACGCGCTCCACCAGCAGAGCCATCTCGTAGCCGACCTGGCCGACGTCGCAACTGCGCGCCGCCAGCACGGCCATCGACGAACCGTCGCTGATGGACATGAGGAAAAGATAGCCGCTGTCCATTTCGATGATGGTCTGCTGCACCTTTCCGGCAGTGAACATCCGGGAGGCGCCGTCGGTCAGACTGACCACACCGGACGTGATCGCGGCCAGCTGGTCGGCCCGGTCGGCCGGCAGATCCCGCGAGGATGCCAGCAACAACCCGTCCGCCGAGACGGCGACCACGTGCGCGATGCCCGCGATGCTGTCGGCGAAGTTGTTGAGCAGCCAGCCCATGTCGTGCATGGTGGGAGGCCTGGTCACTGTTCGTTCTCCTTAGGAGCCTGTGGTGCCACGGCGGCGGATTCGGCGACGCCGTCCGTCCGCCCTCGCTGAACCCCGCGGGTGTACGCGGAGAGAAGTCCCCGTACGTCATCAGGGCTGCGACGATTCTGTGCGCGAGGTGTCTCCTGCACCCCACCGGGTACGAGTTGTGCCTGCGGGATCCGCTTCGGCAGACCGGAGGTGGTGATCCCGGCGTCCTTGGGTGCGGAGGCGTGGAGTGCGCGCTGCCAGCCCTCGTCGGCCGCGGTGCGCCACCGGTCCTCGGCGGCGGCCCGGGGCCGGGGGATCTGGGCGTGCTCGCCGGTCCGGCTCTCGCGTACCGCGGTGGACACGCCGGGGGCCGGCGAGACGGCGACCGGGGCGGGCGCGTAACCGGCGGTCGGCATGCCCCGCATGTCCGGGGTGTCGGAGGATTCGGCCTCGAACCAGTTGTGCTGCATCTCCACGTGGATCGACCCAGCCTCGGGCGTGGATACCGGCTGCGACGAGACCGGTTGGGACGAGACCGGCTGCGACGAGACCGGCCGGGCCACGAGCGGCTGCGACGAGACCGGCTGCACCGAATAGGGCGCCACCGGCTGCGCGGAGTAGGAAGGAGCGGCACTGACCGGCTCGAACAGCGGCGCCGGAGGCAGGTCCGCCGGCACGTCCGGCTTCGGCACCCGGGTGGGCAGCTTCGGCCGGTCCGGCGTGGGCCGCAGATCCAGGTCCGGGGCCGGCCCCATCTCCATGCCGGCCCAGCGCGGCATCGCCGGTGCGGTTGTCGGCGCAGGCGCGGATCGGATCGGGGGCCGCACCTCGGGCGCGCGCTCGATCCCCCCGGCCGGCTGCGGCGCCGGCCCCGGGCGGGTCCAGCTGGCCGCCCGCCCCGGCGCGACCGACGAGGTCCCCGGCAGCACGGTGATCTCGGGCGGCAGGGTGATCTCGGCGATCGTCCCGCCGTCACGGTGTGGCAGGAGCCGTACCTCGATGCCGTGCCGGGCCGCGAGCCGCGCGATGACCGCGAAGCCCATCAGCCGGAACGCGGCGACGTCGACCGCGGCGGGTTCGGCCAGCCGCCGGTTGATCACTTCCAGCTGTTCGGGGGTGATGCCCAGCCCACGGTCCTCGACCTGGACGACCGCCCGGTCGCCGGCGCGCCGGCCCTGCGCCACCACCGCCGTGGTCGGCGGCGAGAACCGGGTGGCGTTGTCGAGCAGTTCGGCGATCAGCCGGACCACGTCGTTGACGGCGGCCGCGGCGACCGAGACGTCGGTGTCGGTCGCGCCGAACTCGATCCGGTGGTACAGCTCCACTTCGGACTGCGCGGCGCGGAGCACGTCGACGAGCAGCGCGTCCTCGCGGCGCGGCGCGCCCACGTCGGCCCCGGCCAGGACGAGCAGGTTCTCGTCGTTGCGGCGCATCCGGGTGGCGAGGTGGTCCAGGTCGAAGAGTTTGGCGAGCCGCTTCGGGTCCTCCTCGGTGCGCTCGATCCGGTCGAGTTCGCCGATCATCCGGTCGACCAGCGCCTGGCTGCGCCGGGCCAGGCTGAGGAACATCGCGGAGACGCTGGTGCGCAGCGCGGCCTGTTCGGCGGCGACCCGGATGGCTTCCCGGTGCACCATGTTGAACGCCTCGGCGACCTGCCCGAACTCGTCGCGGTCGGGCAGCCGGATCGGGTCCCGGGTCTGCGCGACGATCCGGTCGACGCCGCCCTCGCCGAGGCTGTCGACGTCCTGGAGCCGGCTGACCGCGTCCGGCAGGTCGCGGTGGGCCACGGCGAGCGCGCCCTCCCGCAGGCGGCGCAGTGACAGGTGCAGGTTGCGACCCAGGTAGGCGGCGAGCGCGATGGCCGCGATCAGAACCATCAGGACCACGACGAACTCGAGGGTCGAGCGTCGGCTGGTGGCCGAGCTGTCGTCCTGGGCGATCCGGACGACCTCACCCTCCAGCCGGGTCTCGGTGCTTCGCAAAAGATCAAGGACTTGCGCGTACGCCTTCGTCAGCTCCTCCGCCGACGGTGCGCCCGCACCGGTCAGGCGGGTGACCATCCCGTCCGCTTTCGCCACCGCGGCGTCCGCGAGGGTCGACTCGACCACGCCGACCTGGTCGGTGGTGGCGATCTGCCGGAAGTCGTCGAGTGCTTCCTGCCGCGCGGCCTGCGCACCGATCAGTTGCTGTTGCCAGACGGCGCTGAGCTGGCCGGTGACCCGGACCACGTACGCGGCCGCCTCCTGATCCGCGGCGGCGGCCTGGACACGGGTGAACGCGGCGAGCGCGCGCAGCCCGTCGGCGACCGTTCCGGGCTCGGCGATCTGGCTGACCGTCTCGTCGTAGTCGGCCAGCCCGTCGAGCACCTCACTGTATTGCTGCACGGCGGTGGCGACCGTCACGTCCTTGCGGGCGTTGACCGCCCCGCGGGTGTCGCTCAGGGCGCTGAGCCGTTCCTGGATCAGCGTCAGCCGGTCCTGCACCCGGGCCGGCACCTCCTGGATTCCGGCGCGGTCCCGGCGGAACGTCTGCGCCTGGGCATCGGTGGCCACGACCGCGTTCCGGAAGCTGTCCCGTGACGCGTCCGGCGAGGCCAGGAACGCGGCGGCGGCCATCCGTTCCTGGTGCAGCAACCGGCTGAGCCCGGACAGGTCGGTGCCGAGCTGCGTGAGGCCGGCGACCCGGCCGGCGTCGGTGGCCCGGCCACGCACCTCGATCAGGCGCACCGAGGCCAGCACGAGCACCGCGACCAGCGGGATGACCAGGATGCCGGCGACCTTGGCGCGGATGCGGGCGTCGCGCAGCCAAGGGAAGGGACCGCGTCGTACAGCCAGGCCCGAGGATCCCGTGCTCACGACATCTCCTTCGCGGTCGTCCCGCCTGGGCCCCGGATCACGAACGTCACCGCCGCCGCGGCGGCGTCCGGGGTCTGCGGTCCGGCCCCGTCCGGTGCGCGCAGCAAGGTTCGTGCCGAAAATGGCACGGCGGCGATTTCATCAGACCCTCGACGGTTTTGGGAAGCCTGGATCCTCCCGGAATCCACCCGGCTGTCCGGGTGGTAACCGCGCGCGAGAGCGGCGCGCACCAGGGACTGTGGGGTTGACGTGCGCGAATACCTCATCCGCGACCGATTCCGCGGTCACGGCAACCGAACACCATCACGATTCCAACCACTATGTGAGAGTCCTGTCCCGCGCCTGACGAACCCGCGGCTTCTGAGCAGGGGTCTCACGTTCGCAAGGATTGGCACGATGCGACGGACTCGTTGTCCGTGCCGGACAGTGTCCACTCTGGAGCGCCGGTACCGCAACTATCCCGTACGTCGTTTTGAAGTGACCCACCGTGACGCTAGGTTATCGATGTATTTCGATTGATGAAGATCCAGACTTTAGGCTGCCTTAAGAAGCCACGTCTCCACTGGCGTGACCGCCGCCGGATTCCGTAACGTGCCCGGCATGGCAATTCGGAGCTGGGTGAAGCTGCTGGCCGCCACCGCCACGGCCGCCGCGGTGGTCGGAGCCGGCCAACTCGGCATCGCCTACGGGCTCGGCATCGTCCGGCTGGACCTCACCCTCGACGTCACTGCGCGTGATCAATGGACCGCACAGCTCGCCTGGGTCTCGTGGATCACGATGACCGCCGCCGCCCTCGGCGCAACCGTCGCCATCGGGCTCCTGCCCCGCTGGCGCGACCGCCCGCTCGGCGCCGGCAGCGCACTGGCCGTCGGGCTCGCCGGCGGGCTCGGCTCCCTCGCCGTCCTGCCACTGACCATGCAGCCGGCCCGCGAAGCACAGGTCAGCGGCGTGCAGCCGGCCCTGGTGATCGGCATCGCGGCCGGGCTCGGCGCCGCCGCCGGTCTCTTCGCCGGGTGGGCCGCCGCCGCCAAACCGGCCGCGCGCTGGAACGTGACGACGCTGAGCCTGCTGATGTGGGTCGTCGCGCTGGTCTCGATCGGCCCGTCGCTGCGCCCCGGCCACGACCCGGCCGCGGTCCGTCTCGGCGTGCTGAGCGGCACCCTCATCCCGTCCGCCCTGGCCTCGCACACCGCCTTCCTGACCATGCCGACGCTGGCCCTGCTGGCCGGCCTGGTGATCGGGTTCGTCGCCCGCGGCCACCGGGTGTCGATGCCGGCCGCCGGTCTCGCCGGGCTGGCCGGTCCGGCCCTGCTCACGGCGGCTTACCTGGTGGCCGGCCCGGAGCTGGGCGCGGCCGGGTTCCAGGACGACCCGTACTGGTCGGCGATGACCGCGTGCGGCGCCGGCGTGCTCGGCTCGGTCCTCGCGGCTCTCGTCCGCGGCACCCCCGCAACCGCAACCGCGACCGCCCCGGCCCCGGCCGCTGCGACCGCCCCCGCCGCCGCCCCGGCCGCTGCGACTGCCCCCGCCGCCGCCCCGGTCCCGGCACCGGCACCGCTGCCCAAGCGCGACGCTCCCGCTCAGTCGGCGATCGCGCAGGCCGCGGCCGCCGCCGCGCAACGCCCCGAACACGAGCTGCGCCCCTCGGACACCGGCGTCATCGCGCCCGGCACCCCGAACAACCCGTTCGCCGGCGGCAGCGGCAGCCCGTTCCGCTCCGGCACGCCGTTCCCGCCCCAGCCGGCCCCCGTCCAGCCGCCGCCGCAGGCACCGGCCCCGGAGAACCCGCCGCGTTTCTCCGGCCAGCAGCCACGGCCGGCGTCCGGGTACTCCGCCCGGCGTTCCGGACCGCCCGCTTCGCCTCAAGCCCGGAGCGGAGACGGTTTCGACGGCTTCGCGGCCGGCCGGGCCGGGTCGATCACCGCCGAGCAGCCCCGGATCCCCGCCGCCCGCGGCCCGGTCGTCGAGCCGACCTCGATCAGCGGGCCGTACCCGACCGGTCCCGCGCGCAAGCCCGGCCAGGACAATGACTATGTCGATTGGGTGAGCGGCCTGGGCGGCCAGTAAAGCATTCGTAAACTCCGATGGAATGATGCGTCTGGGAGGTACCGCGGAGCCGTCGGGTAATACACGATTCTCGATGTCCGGGCCCCATCCCCTCGGCATCTCGGAGAGTCACATGCCCCGCGTCCGCAAACTCCTGCTCAGCCTCGCCCTGATCCTCGGGCTGGCCGGAACCGGCCTCGCCGTCCCCGCGGCCGCCCAGGCCGCCGTCTACCAGACGTGCACGATCAGCCGCTGCTCGGCCGCGCGCACCGCTTTCACCGGCTGGCAGACCCTCGGCTGGCCGCTGAGCTCAGGCTGGTACTCCTGGCCCTACGGCAACTACAACTACACCGGCGGCACGTTCCAGAACCGTGAGGGCTACCTGCCGACCGCCACCTACAACGAATACGACGTCTACTCCCGCGCTCGCGGTGCCTCGCGCGACGCCTACCGCATCGTGGTCAACCGCAGCACGAAGGTCGCCTACTTCACTCCGGATCACTACGTGACCTTCTACAAGCTCTGAACCATCATTCGGTACGCGATGAGCGCCCCCGCGGCGGCCGCCCCTTGACGGCCGCCGCGTCGTATTAGTCCCCCGACCCGCGCCGTTGCCGCATTGTTCGCCGGGACCCGCAACCCGCCCGCAACCGCTAGCACCCCGAAGGCGCTCAGGTGGGCAAACCCCGAAATTCAGACCAGGCAATTCTCGGCTAATGCTTAGCCGGAGCACCGTCACGGTCGAACAACCTGGCGCCAGGGGATAACGAAGTCCGCTCGGCGATAAGGGCAAACCCGGCGCGAGCCGGGGACGCAAAGCCACAGGACCCACGAGGTCGGCTGGGCTACCACCGAACGAACAGGGGAACAGATATGAAGAGCATCCTCCAGCTTGTTGGCGGGGTCGCTGTTGCTGGTGCGGTTGCCGCCGGAAGCACCGCCTTCACCGCCGCTGGTCTAACCAACGGCGCCGGCACTGTCGTCGGCGGTGGCAAGCTGAGCGCCTTCAACGTCGTCGGTGCTCAGCTCGGCTCGGTCAAGTTCGGCTACGTCTCGGGCAACGCCGACCAGATCAACAAGATCTTGATGACCATCACCGATGGCACCAACCCGCTGACCACCGGCACCATGTCGGTCACCGTGACCACCACCGGCGGAACGGCGAGCCTGACGCCGACGTGCAGCTACGTGTCGGGTTCGTCAGCCTGGGTGTGCGCGGACAGCACGAACTACTGGACTGGCCTCGGCACCATCGCGGTCAACTACGAAACCGCTTAATTCCGACCTCCGCTCGCCTTGAGCGGCAGATATCCGAGAACCCGACGCGTCTCCGGACTTATCCTCGGGCTATCCAAGGCCTGACCCGACGCCTCGCCATGGCCGCCATCTCCGTGATGGCGGCCATCGGCGTGTGGGCGATCAGCACCCACCGGATCTCCTACGTCGTTACTCACGGCGTCAGCATGCAGCCCCTCTACCACGCCGGAGATCTTGTACTCGTCATAAAGGCCGATTCATACAAGGTCGGGGACATAGCTGCTTACCATGGTCTTCACGGCCGGGTCGAGGTCCTGCACCGAATCATCGGCGGTGACGCCGCATCAGGATACAGCTTCAAAGGCGACAACAATAAATTCGTCGACAGCGACGAGCCAACCGCCGATCAACTAATCGGACGAGCGGTTCTGCACATCCCCCACGGCGGAGTCTGGCTGAAGCCACTGATCAGCCCGACCGGCCTTGGCATGCTGGGTTTCCTGACCATCAGCGGCGGCACGACGGCGGCCAAGTCCCGGCGCGACATTGGACGCGGTCGACATAAAAAGAAAGTGAAGGGTATGGCTGGCCAAGGCGGCTCTTGGGCAGCGGCCGCGGTCATCATCAAGGCCGTCAGCCGCCTTCATCCCGTCGTTCGCGTGCTCGCCGTCATGACCGCCCTGTCCGCAGCAGCGGGAGTTCTCCTAGGTGTACTGGGTTGGATGCAGCCGACCAACCAGACAACACCGAGCAGCTCACAGGTCGGCGAATCGATGACATTTTCGTACTCAGCCAAGGTTCAACGGTCGGCTGCGTATGACGGATCCGTTGCCTACTCGCCTGA
Organism: Actinoplanes sp. NPDC020271; assembly: GCF_044388125.1. Lineage (NCBI taxonomy): Bacteria > Bacillati > Actinomycetota > Actinomycetes > Micromonosporales > Micromonosporaceae > Actinoplanes > Actinoplanes sp. NPDC020271. The sequence continues at coordinate 170,649 of NZ_JBIRWQ010000014.1, read as the reverse complement.
TCCGATCTATCGGAATCTTGCAAACTTCGTCAATCTGCAACTGCAATACCAGGGTGAACCTGGACGCATCAGCGTCGGCGCCCGGCTCTCCTCACCGATTGGTTGGCATTCCACCATCCAGCTGTCTCAGCCTCGCGAATTCACCGCCGAACGCTACACAGGCACGGTTCTGCTTGACCTCAATGGCTTCGACGACCGTATACAGTCAGCTGTCAAGGCGATCGGAGCAGATCTCGGCCAGGTGACTCTCACCGTGACTGCCCACGTCGAGCGCAACGACGGCTCGACCTTCGAGCCGCAACTCGCTCTTACCTTCAGCGAGCTTCAACTTGCCCTGGCGAACGGACCGACGAGCTTGGTGGTAAGCCAGTCTGGCTCAACCTCGGGCGGAGGGATCTATCCGCGGCAGATCAGTGTGCTGGGGCGGGATTTGATGACCGCGGGTGAGGCTCGCAAGTATGCCGTCTGGCTGCTGCTGGTGGCCGTCGCCGGGGCGATCGGGATCGGGCTGATGGCGCTGCGGCAGGTGCCGCTGGCTACCCGGGCGCAGATCCAGCGCCGCTATGGGCACCTGCTCGTCCCGGTTGAGCCGATGGACAGCAAGCAAGGGGAAACGGTCGTCACCGTGGCGTCGGTGCCGGCGCTGGTGAAGCTGGCCGAGAAGTACGGGCAGATGATCCTCACCTGGACCCGTTCCGACGGCGCAGATGACTTCGTGGTTCGGGATGACGGGGTCATCTACCGATATCGGATCGTGTCGCCTCGACCGGCGACTGCTGAGCCGCCGCTTTCCAGGATGCCGCATCCGGCCCGCCGGGCTCAGAAGTCGGCCGCGCTCGGGATCGCTTCGGTGATCGGTTCGCCTGCGCAGGCGGCCGTGGCGGCGCCTGCTCCGGAACCGTCGGATGATTTCGTGGAGAAGGTCGCTGAGCCGCCTTCTGACCGGCCGGAGACCTCCGAGCCGCAGTTCACAGCGGCTCAGCCTCAGGGATCCGGCGGACTGCAGCCCACCACCGAGAAGGCCGAGGCCGCGGCGGAAGCCGAGAAGCCCGCCGCTGACGGACCGGCAGCGACTGCGGAAGCCGAGGCGGAGAGTCGGTCCAAGCCTGGGGATGACGCCACCCCGGCCGTTCCGGAGGTCGCCGAGCAGCCCGTCATCGCCGAGAAGCCCAGCGAGGCCGAGGCCATCGTTGCGGTCGAGCAGCTCCACGAGCCGGAGACCGCCGAAGTAGAGCAGCCGGCGGAGGGCGGACCTGCCGCCGAACGACCGGGTGAGGCGGGCACGATCGCCGAGCAGCCGGCCGAGGCGGGCACGACCGCGGAACAACCGGCTGACCTCGTCACGGTCGCTGGGCGACTCGCCCAGGCAGAGCAGCCCATCGAGGCCACGCCCGTCACCGAGGCCGCATCGGTCACCGTGAACGTGGCCGAGCCGAGAACTGACGCCACCGACCCGACGGCCGCAGATTCGACGACCGCGGATTCGACCACCGCGGAGCCGGAACCCGATGCCGTACAGCCGACGACAGCGGAGCTGAAAGCCGATCCCGCGGAGCCGACACCGGAGCCGACGGAGGCCACGACCGTCGACCGGGCGGAGCCGCCGGCCCGGCGCCCACGGAAGCGTCCCGCGAAGGCGGCACCGAAGACCGCGGCGGACCCGCAGGCGGTGACGGCTCCTGGGGCCGGTGACGGGCTTTCCACCGAGGTCAGCGCCACCGATCAGGCGGTGGGCGCGGCTATGGCCGTACGGGAAGAAGAGCGGGAAGCGGGAAGCGCGCCTCAGCCGCAGAAGCAGACTGCCCGCCGCAAGCCGCGGGCCCGCAAGGCCGTCGCCGCAGCCCCGGCCGCCAAGCAGGCGGAGACCGCGCCCAAGCCCGCCACCACGCGCCGCAAGGCAGCCCCGAAGCCCGCCGCCGGGAGCGAGGCGCCTGCACCCGCCCGAAGCACGGCGCTCAAAAAAGCCGACAGCACGGCGCTCAAAAAAGCCGACAGCACGGCGCCCCAAATGGCCGACGGCAGGGCGTCCGAGAAAGCCGCCAGTGCGGCGCCTGACGAAGCCGACAGCACTGCGTCCGGGGAAGCCGAGAGCGCGACCCCCGAGGCGACCACCCCAGCGGGCGAGATCCACGAGACCCCGGAACCGACCACCGACCGGAAGAAGGCGGAAGTTCTCGCCGCGGAACGAAAGGCAGCCGAGGAGTTGGCCGAGCGCAACCTAGCCCTGGAAGAAGCCATCACTCGTAAGGCCGAGGAGGATCAGGCCGCCGCGGACCGGGCCCGTAAGGAGCGTGTCGCGAAGCGCACCGCCTCACGGGACCCGGTCTTCGACTTCCTCCCGAAGAAGGATCAGGAGGAGGTCACCGGCAGGTAGACGCGACCGCCGGCGTCGACGAACTCGGTCGATTTGGCTTTCATGCCGGCCGCCCGCAGTTCGTGGCTGATTTTCATCGAGCAGAATTTGGGCCCGCACATGGAGCAGAAGTGCGCGGTTTTGGCGGGCGCCGCGGGCAGGGTCTCGTCGTGGTACGACCGCGCGGTTTCCGGGTCGAGGGCCAGTTCGAACTGGTCCTCCCACCGGAAGTCGAACCGGGCGTGCGACAGCGCGTCGTCCCATGCTTGTGCGCCGGGGTGGCCTTTGGCCAGGTCCGCCGCGTGGGCCGCGATCTTGTACGCGATCATTCCGGCTTTGACGTCTTCCTTGTTCGGCAGGCCGAGGTGTTCTTTCGGGGTGACGTAGCAGAGCATCGCGGTTCCGAACATGCCGATCATCGCGGCGCCGATCGCGGACGTGATGTGGTCGTAGGCGGGCGCGATGTCGGTGGCCAGCGGTCCGAGGGTGTAGAACGGCGCCCCGGCGCACAACTCCTGCTGCAGGTCGACGTTCTCCTTGATCTTGTGCATCGGCACGTGGCCGGGGCCTTCGACCATCACCTGTACGTCGTACTCCCAGGCGATGTGCGTCAGTTCGCCCAATGTCCGCAGCTCGGCGAACTGGGCTTCGTCGTTGGCGTCGGCGATCGATCCGGGGCGCAGTCCGTCGCCGAGGGAGAACGTGATGTCGTACTCCCGGAAGATCTCGCACAGTTCGCGGAAGTGCTCGTAGAGGAAGTTCTGCCGGTGTCCGGCGAGACACCAGGCCGCCATGATCGACCCGCCGCGCGACACGATGCCGGTGACCCGTTCGGCGGCCAGCGGCACGTACTCCAGAAGAACGCCCGCGTGGATCGTCATGTAGTCGACGCCCTGTTCGGCTTGCTCGATCACGGTTTCCCGGAACAGTTCCCAGTTCAGCTTGAGCGGGTCGCCGTTGACCTTCTCGAGTGCCTGGTAGATCGGCACGGTCCCGATCGGCACCGGCGAGTTCCTCATGATCGACTCGCGGGTCTCGTGGATCCGCGGCCCGGTGGAGAGGTCCATCACGGTGTCCGCGCCCCACCGGGTGGCCCAGGTGAGCTTCTCGACCTCTTCGGCGACCGACGACGTGACCGCCGAGGTGCCGATGTTCGCGTTGACCTTCACCAGGAACTTCGACCCGATGATCATCGGCTCGGACTCGGGGTGGTTGCGGTTGACCGGCAGCACGGCGCGACCGGCGGCGATCTCGTCACGCACGACTTCCGGTGAGACGTTCTCGCGGACCGCGACGAACTCCATCTCCGGCGTGACGTCCCCGGCTCGCGCCGCCGCGAGTTGCGTCCGCCCGTCCCACCACGGTTTCCGCAGCGGCGGCAGCCCGACCGTGGGTTCGCTGCCCGGGCCGGACGTGTCGTAGAGCCGCACCGGCGGGTTGTCGCCGGTCAGCACCACCTCGGTGAACGGCACCCGGATCTCCGGACGGGAGCCTTCCACGTAGACCTTGCGCCTCATGATTATTTCCTCCCAGATAGGTGCAAAACCGGCATCAGATGGCAGTAAGGACCCAGAAAAGGGCCGGTCTAGTTGAAAAAGTGGTCGAGTGGCCCGGGCCCGGCGCCCAGCTCCCACCCGGCGCCGCCGCGCAGCGCGCCGGTCACGTACTCCTTCGCCGCCGCGATCGCCTCCGGCACCGGATCACCCAGCGCCAGCCGCACCGCGATCGCGGACGAGAACGTGCACCCGGATCCGTGGTTGTTCCGCGTCGGCACGGCCTCCCCACGCAGTTCGGTGATCACGCCGCCGTGCCAGAGCACGTCGACCGCGAGCTCGCTGCCGGTCACCACCACGGCGCGCGGCCCGGTCCCGGCCAGGCGAGCCGCTGCCGCGGCCATCTCCGAGGTGGTCCCGGCGCGCCCTCCGACGAGGGCGGCGGCTTCCTGCCGGTTCGGCGTCACGACTTGCGCATACGGCATGAGCACCGACACCACCGCGGCATCCCCGAGCCGGCTTCCGGAGGTGGACACCAGCACCGGGTCCACGACCAGGTTCGGCAGGTCCGCGGCCCGGTCGGCGATCACCTTCGCGACGGCCGGATCCGCGATCATCCCGACCTTGACCGCAGCCACCGGCAGATCGGTGAGCACGGCGTCGAGTTGTGCAGCCACGATCTCGGCCGGAACGGGGTGGATCGCGGTCACACCGAGCGTGTTCTGCGCCGTGATCGCCGTGATCACCGACGTCCCGTACGCCCCCAGCGCCGCGAACGTCTTCAGGTCGGCCTGGATCCCCGCGCCGCCCCCGGAGTCCGACCCGGCAATCGTCAGCACCACCGGCGGCGTCATGCTCGCACCCGCCGATCGGCACCGAACGCACCGGCCAGCGTCCGGGCGACCCGCTCCGGGTTCGCCGCGCGCATGATCGCGCCGAGCACCGCGATCCCGGCCGCGCCCGCGGTCGCGCACTCCGCCGCCCGGGCCGCCGAGTCCACCCCGCCCAGTGCCAGCCACGGCGTGCTCCCGGCCAGTTCGGCGGCCCGTTCCACGCCGAGCGCCGGCCCGTATCCGGGCTTGGTCGACGTCAGGTAGATCGGCGAGAGCGTCACGTAGTCCACGTCGGACAGTGGTTCGGTGCCGTGCCACGAACGGCCGACGAGCGCCACACCGGCCGGGCGCGGGTCGGCGGCGGCCAGGTGCACCGCGTCGCCGCCGAGCGGGTCCGGTCCGGAAACGATCAGCCGGCCCGGGGGCACCACGGCGCGCAGCCGGGCGGCCAGGTCGGCGCGCTGCTCCACGGGGAGATCGCGCTCGCGGAGGACGATCCAGGCGGCTCCACCGCGTACTGCTGCGGCAATCGTCTCCACCAGCGGCCCGGCGGCGGACCGCCGATCGGTGAGCACGACGAGCCCGCCGGGCGTCACCACACCGGGATCCCGTCGTCCGAAGTGGAGGCCAGTGCGTGGAAACGGCGGGGGATGCGCCCGGCCTGCCGCGCGAGGCGACCGGCGGCGACCGCGTGCCGCATCGCCGCCGCCATCACGGCCGGCGCGTCGGCCCGGGTGACAGCGCTGGCCACGAGCACCGCGTCGCAGCCCAGCTCCATCGCGAGCGCCGCGTCGGAGGCGGTGCCGATGCCGGCGTCGAGGACCACCGGCACGTCGACGTTCTGCCGGATCAGCTCGATGTGGTGCGGGTTGGAGATACCCAGGCCGGAGCCGATCGGGGAGCCGGCCGGCATGACCGCGGCGCAGCCCGCGTCGGCCAGCCGGCGGGCCAGGATCGGGTCGTCGGTGGTGTACGGCAGGACCGTGAACCCATCCGCGACCAGCGCCTCGGCGGCCCGGAGCAGCTCGACGCCGTCGGGCAGCAGGGTTCGCTCGTCGCCGATCACCTCCAGCTTGATCAGGTCGGTCTCGAACGCCTCGCGGGCCATCTGCGCCGTCTTGATCGCGTCCCCGGCGGTGAAGCAGCCGGCGGTGTTCGGCAGGATCCGCACCCGGAGCCGGTCAAGCATCGGCAGCAGTCCCGGCCCGGCCGCCTCGACCCGGCGCAGCGCGACGGTGACCAGGTCGGTCCCGGACGCGATGATCGCCTCTTCGAGCGCGGCGAGGCTGTTCGCGCCGCCGGTGCCGAGGATCAGCCCGTTCTCGGGCAGGAGGTCGCCCATCGTCATCCTCCCTGGGCCGCGGTCAGCACCTCGACCGCGTCGCCGTCGGACAGGTCGACCTGCCCCCAGGTGGAACGCGGCACGACGGCGCCGTTCACGGCGACCGCGACCCCGCGGTGCGCGTCGGTGATCTCGGCGACCAGTGCGGCCACCGAGCAGGTTTCCGGCCGGGTCTCATGCCGGCCGTTCACGATCAGGCGCATCCGAACCTCCCGGGGGTGAAGTCGTCGATGATCGGGTCCGCGGTCCCGGTGAGCACCAGGTCGGCGACGAGCCGCGCGGTGATCGGGGTGAGCAGCACCCCGTTGCGGTGGTGGCCGGCGGCGACGTAGACGTTGTCCCTGAAGTGACCGATGATCGGCGCGTTGTCCGGGGTGCCCGGGCGGTGGCCGACGGTGACCTCGGTGAGCTCGTGCTCGGCGAGGCCGGGGACCAGGTCGAGGGCGGCCCGCAGCAGGTCGTGCACGCCACCGGCGGTCGGGTGGCGGTCGGTGCGTTCCTCCTGGGTGGCGCCGACGACCACTTCGCCGTCGGCGCGTGGGACGAGGTAGACGTGCCGGCCGTCGGCAGCGCCGTCGATCACGTGCCTGAGCAGGCCGGGTTCACCGCGAAGGCGCAGCACCTGGCCTTTGACGGGCCGGATCGGGAGCCCGGTGAGCCCGGCGGTGCCGCAGCCGGCGGCCACGACGATGCGGTCTTCCGGCAGAGCGGCCACAGCACCGACCTCGGCCTGGACGAATCGTCCATCGAGGACCCCTCGCAGAGCGTTGACGACTCTGCGCGGGTCAACTTGACGCTCGGTCGGCGAATAGGCCCCCGCCCGGATCCGCGGCGACAGCGCCGGCGAAAGGTCGCGCAGCTGAGAGCCGGTGAGCGGCGACAACTTCTGGTGCTTCCACTCCCGCGCCATCTCGGCCACGTCGTCCGCGGTCAGCGCCACCCCCAGCGTCCCGGCGTCGTCGTAGCCGACGTCACCGAGCGCCGCCGCGAACTCCGGCCACAGCTGGTTGGACGCCTCGAGCAGGCGTTCCAGCTGCGGGAACTCGAAGACCGACTCGCCGCCGGGAGCCAGCATCCCGGCGGCGACATGCCAGGCGCCGTCCGTTCCGTCCGGCGCCGGGTCGTAGACGGTGACGTCCGCCCCGCGACGCAGCAGCTCGGCACCGATGGCGAGCCCGACGATCCCGCCACCGATGACACCGACCCTCATGCCGGCACACCCAGGGCCTGCAGGAACTCGTCGACGGCGCGAGCCGGATCGGCGGTGAACGCGGAGATCGCCGCGACCCCGTGCACCCGCCCGGCGAACCGCGGCACGTGCGCCGGCGTGATCCCGCCGATCGCCAGCACCGGCGTCCCCGGGACGGCCGCCGCCACCCCGGCGATCCGGTCCGGCCCGAGCGGTGGTGGCAATCCGTCCTTCGTGGACGTCGCGAAAGCGGGCCCGACCCCGAGATAGGAGGCGCCCCGCGCGATCGCTTCACGGGCATCTTCCGCCGTACGGCACGTCGCCCCGACAATCGCATCCGGCCCGAGCACCCGGCGTGCGGCGTCCACGGGCAGGTCGTCCGCACCCACGTGCACTCCGTCGGCGCCGGCCGCCAGCGCGACCCCGACGGAATCGTTGACCAGGCACATCGCGCCGGCCGCGCGACAGATCCGGACGGCGGCGACGGTCACGGCGTACGCCGCATTGTCGTTGCTCTTGACCCTGATCTGCACCGCGACGCCGGGCCGCGCCACCGCGCGAACGACCTCGACGTCGTCGGTCAGAACGTGGAGCCGGGGAAAAGACAAAGCGTCCATGACGCACTCCTCCCTGCGCCGGCATTACCCGGATCAGGTTCTACGGTCGGGGGCCGCTTCAGCCCCCCTCTCAGCCCGGTGCCCGGACTCCCGTGGGTTGTTGTAACCGGACCATAACCGGTCCGTGACGCTTCGCGCTAGCGGGTGCCGCCGGTGACTTGCGACTCGGTTTCCCGGCAGCCGCAAACTACAGGGCTGCCGGGAAACCGAGTCACCGGTTACCGGCGGCACCCGCCAGCGGAGCGAAGCGGAGCCATCGAGCTCAGCGCACGTCCCAGACCGGTTCCGGAACCTCCACGACCTCGTTGTCGCTCCTGAAGAGCACGAACCGATCGAAGGACCGCGTGAACCAGCGGTCGTGCGTGACCGCTATCACCGTCCCGTCGAAGGCCTTCAACCCCTCCTCCAGTGCCTCCGCCGAGGCCAGGTCGAGGTTGTCGGTCGGCTCGTCGAGCAGCAACAACGTCGCCCCGGAAAGCTCCAGCAGCAGCACCAGGAAACGCGCCTGCTGTCCACCGGAGAGGGTGCCGAAACGCTGGTCGCCCTGGGCCGACAACTCGTACCGGCTGAGGTGTTTCATCGAACCGGCCCGGTCCATCCCGGAGCGATGTTCGTCACCCCGCCAGAGGATCTCGACGAGCGTCTTCTCCATCAGCTCCGGCCGGTCGTGGGTCTGCGAGAAGTGCCCGGGGCGCACCCGGGCACCGAGCCGCGCAACCCCGTTGTGCTTCACGTGCGCGAGCGGCGCCCCGTCGACCGGCTGATGTTCCACATCGGGTTCGCTGCCACCGGCCGCGAGCAGGCGTAGGAAGTGCGACTTGCCGGTGCCGTTAGCGCCAAGGACCGCGACGCGGTCGCCGTACCAGATCTCCAGGTCGAACGGGAAGGTCAGATCTTCCAGCTCCAGGTTCTCGCAGATCACCGACCGTTTACCGGTGCGACCGCCGCGCAGGTTCATCTTGACCGCCTGCTCCTTGGGCGGCAGCGGCGGCGGGCCGGCCTCCTCGAACTTGCGCAGTCGCGTCTGCGCGGCCTGATAGCGCGAGGCCAGGCCGTCGTTGAACGCGGCCTTGTTCTTCAGCGTGAAGACCAGCTCGCGGAGCTTCTCGTGCTCCTCGTCCCACCGGCGGCGCAGCTCCTCCATGCGCTCGTGCCGGTTGGAGCGGGCCTCGTGCCAGGAGGCGAACCCGCCGGGGTGCGTCCACGCGCCGCCGCCCTCGACCGCGACGACCCGGTCGGCGGTCTGCGCCAGCAACTCCCGGTCGTGCGAGATGAACAGGATCGACTTGTTCGACTCGCGGATCCGTTGCTCCAGCCAGCGTTTCGCGGGCACGTCGAGGAAGTTGTCCGGCTCGTCGAGCAGCAGCACCTCGTCGTTGCCGCGCAGCAGCAGGTCGAGCGCGAACCGTTTCTGCTCACCGCCGGAGAGCGTGCGCACGATCCGGCTGCGCGCCTCCTCCCACGGTTTACCGAGGATCGAGACCGCGACCGTGTCGAACAACACCTCGGCGTCGTAACCGCCGGCCTCACCCCAGTGAGCCAGCGCGTTCGCGTACGCGATCTGGCTCTTCTCGGTCTCGTCGAGCGCCTCCGTGGCCTTCGCCAGCCGCGCTCCGGCCTCCCGCAACGGCTCTGCGACCAGGGACAACGCGAAGTCCTCGAGCGTACGGTCGTCGCCGATCATCCCGATGAACTGGCGCATCACGCCCAGGCCACCGGAACGCGCGACCGTCCCGCTCTGCGTCGGGATGTCCCCGGCCACCGTCCGCAACAGGGTGGTCTTGCCGGCCCCGTTCGGCCCGACCAGCGCGACCTTGGCGCCCTCGCCGACCCGGAACGACACGTCGGTGAACAACTCCCGCCCGTCGGGCAGCACAAAACCGACACCGGCGACATCCACGTAACCCATGCCCGGCATCCTGCCCGGTCAAGGTCTCGGACGGCAGCCGGTTTTCCGGTCACCGGCAGCACGCGTCAGGAGGTCGCGCCCGGGAGGGTGACCTTCAACACCCGGAAACCCTTCTGGCTGGCGACCCGCTCGACCTGCCGGCCGCGCTCGACCAGCCAGGCGTGCAGCGAGTCTCCCCCGAGATTCCGGTTGATCACCAGCCAGGCGACCCCGCCCGGCGCCAGCCGCGGCAACCAGCGCTCCATCAGCGCGTGCAGCTCGGCCTTGCCCACGTGGGTCGGCGGGTTGCTCCAGATCTGGGCAAACCGCACCTCCTCCGGTACGTCGTCGGGAGCGCTCACCCGCACCCGCGCACCGAGCCCCAGCTTGGTCGCATTCTCGCTGGTCAGCTCGCGAGCGCGGGAGTTCACGTCGATCGCGTGCACAGTCGCGCGCGGCGCCTCGGACGCCAGCACGCAGGTGATCGGCCCATAGCCGCACCCGAGGTCCAGCAGATCCCCCTCGACGGCCGCGCCCGGCAGGTCCGCCTTGCGCAGCAGCACCGCGGTCCCCGGGTCGAGCCGCCCGGCGGAGAACACCCCGGAGGCCACGGCGAGCCGGTAGTCCCGGCCGGCCACGCTGAACTCGATCTCGCCCCGGCGCATCGGGGCGTCCGGGTCGGTGCTGAAGTAATGCTCGGCGGTCACCCCACAAGTTTCCCGCGTCACAACGCCGCACGGCGCACCGGGTGCCGGACAGACTGTGCGTTCATCGACTGACGTGCGCACCTAACTTGTGCCCATGCGCTTCGCCACCCCGACGCGCTCCGCCCATCGCGCCGCCCCGGCAGCCGGTCTCGTGCTGCCGTCCGCACCGTTCCCGCGATCCTCCGGCCAGCATCGGCAGCAGGTCCGGGCTCGTCCGCAGCGGCACGTGCGGCGTGAGCCGTACCCGGCCATGACCATCCTCACCCGCGGCCTGGCCGCACTGATCGTGCTCGGCATCTGCCTGGTCTCGGCGTTCCTGATCGTCGGCGACGAGAGCCAGGGCCCGGCCGCCGGCGAGAGCCGCATCGCCTCGCGCGCCGACGATCCGCGCCCCCTCACCGTCGCCGAGGTCTTCCCCACCGGCTTCGCCGGCTTCGAGGTCAAGACCACCTCCGACCAGGCCGACTGCACGCTTGCGGTCACCGGCGCCCTGCGCTCCGCGATTTCCGCGTACGGGTGTTCGCAGGCCGTCCGAGCAACGCTGAACGCCCCGGCGAGCGGCTTCGAAGTGACCGCCGGCGTCCTCAACCTGGCCGACTCGCAGAGCGCCGCGGCGGTCGGCGACCAGGTCGGCCGCCTGGTCGAAGCCGACGACGGCAGCTTCACCGCCCTCAGCGGCGAACAGGCCCCGCCCGGTACGCCGATCGGATACCGCGCCCACGGCCACTACCTGCTCTACTGCGTGATCACCGGTACCGGCGGCGAGCCGGTCACCAGCACCGACCCGGCCCTGCCGCGCGTGACCGGCGACCTGCTCGACGCCTACCTCACCGAGCAGGTCCTGGACCACCGCTCCTAGGTTCTGTCCACGGATCACGTGGGAGCGAGGCGTGGCCCAGCCCCGCGTGATCCGCGGACAGAACCTAGCCGGCACGCGAGTGGTCAGGCGCGCAGGCGGCGGGTGGCGTCGGCGCGGGCCGCGTACTCCTCCTGCGCCGGATACCCCACCGCGACCAGCGTCAGCCCGTGCGCCGGAGCCACGGTCACCTCACTGGACCGCTCCCGCAGGGTGAGCAGCTTCGCCGGCCACTCCGGCTCACGACGCCCCTCACCGACCGCGAGCATCGCGCCGACCAGGCTGCGCACCATCGCCTGGCAGAACGCGTCGGCCTGCACGGTCGCCACCAGCGTCCGGTCCGCCTCGCGGCGCCAGTCCAGCCGGGCGATCGCGCGGATCGTGGTGGCGTGCTCCTTGCGCTTGCAGAAGGCGGCGAAGTCGTGCTCCCCGAGCAGCCCCGCCGCGGCGGCGTTGAGCCGGTCCAGGTCGAGCGGGCGCTGCCAGCCGATCGTGTCGTAACGGCGCAGCGGCTCCGGCCCCCAGCCGTCGTCGCAGACCCGGTACTCGTAGCGCCGGAACGTGGCCGAGAACCGTGCGTCGAACGTCTCCGGGACCGGCACCACGCCCTTGACCCGGGCATCCGGCGGCATCAGCGCGCTCAGCCGCCGCAGCAGCGAGCCGGCCAGCTCCTCGTACCGCTCGGCCGGCAGCTCGATGTGACAGACCTGGCCGGTGGCGTGCACTCCGGCGTCGGTGCGTCCGGCCACCGTGAGTCCCAGCGGCCATTCCTCGCCCGACGCCCCGAGGATCCGATGCAGGGCCTCGGTCAGAACCCCTGCGACAGTACGACGGCTGGGCTGTGCCGCCCAGCCCGAGAAGTTCGCGCCGTCGTAGGAGACGTCGAGTCGAAGGCGGATCTTTTCCGTCATGCCGCAGCGCGCTCCTCGGCCGGGCCCACGATCCGCCTCGCGTCGCCGCGCCACGGGACTGGGCTCACGTCGTACCAAATAATCGTTTTTCAAAGCGTGAAGCCCGGCACCCTCTCGGATGCCGGGCTCCTCGTCGACGCCGGATCAGGCCTTGTCGGTGTCTTCGCCCTCGGCCTTGGTCCCGGGACCGTCGGCCTCCTTGTCACCGGAAGCGCTGATCGGAGCCTCGGCGTCCTGGTCGTCGGCGACCGCGGCGGGCGCGGTCTCCTCCTCCGGGGCCAGAGCCTCGACCTTGTCCTGCTGCGCGGCCTTGCGAGCGGCGGCCTTGGCGGCCGGAGCCGGCGCGTTGGTGGCCGCGATCGGGGCCTCCTCGACCAGCTCGATGATCGCCATCGGAGCAGCGTCGCCCTTGCGGGGACCGGTCTTGGTGATCCGGGTGTAGCCACCGGGACGGCCCGTGTATCGCGGAGCGATCTGCTCGAACAGGGCGTACACGACGTCCTTGTCCTTCACGACGGTCAGCACCCGGCGACGGGCGTGCAGATCGCCGCGCTTGGCCTTCGTGATGAGCTGCTCAGCCAGCGGGCGCAGCCGCTTCGCCTTGGTCTCGGTGGTCTTGATCTTCCCGTGCCGGAAGAGCTCGGTGGCCAGGTTGGCCATGATGAGCTTCTCGTGTGCCGGGCTGCCGCCGAGGCGGGCACCCTTGGTGGGCGTGGGCATTTCCGATGCTCCTTGAAAAGATGGCGCCAGGCCCGAGAGCTTAGAGCTGCTCGGTCTCGCGGTAATCGTCGGTGTCGTAGTCCACGTCGCCGAACGAGTCCACGACGTGCGCCGGGTCGAAGGACGGCGCGCTGTCCTTGAGGCCCAGGCCCATTCCGGCGAGCTTCATCTTGACCTCGTCGATGGACTTCTGGCCGAAGTTCCTGATGTCCAGGAGGTCGGCCTCGGTACGCCCTATCAATTCGCCCACCGAGTTGATGCCCTCACGCTTGAGGCAGTTGTACGACCGGACGGTGAGGTCCAGCTCCTCAATCGGGAGAGCCAGGTCGGCAGCGAGCTGCGCGTCCTGCGGCGACGGGCCGATGTCGATGCCCTCAGCGGTCTCGTCCAGCTCCCGGCACAGCCCGAACAGCTCGACCAGGGTCGAGCCGGCCGAGGCCAGCGCGGTCCGCGGCGAGATGGACGCCTTCGACTCGACGTCGATGATCAGACGGTCGAAGTCGGTGCGCTGCTCGACACGGGTCGCCTCGACGCGGTAGGTGACCTTGAGCACCGGCGAGTAGATCGAGTCGACCGGGATCCGGCCGATCTCCGCGCCCGCGCTCTTGTTCTGCGCCGCCGTGACGTAGCCACGACCCCGCTCGACGGTCAGCTCCATGTCGAGCCGGCCCTTGCTGTTCAGCGTGGCCAGCTTCAGGTCCGGGTTGTGCACCGAGACACCGGCCGGGGGCTGGATGTCACCGGCGGTCACGTCGCCCGGGCCCTGCTTGCGCAGGTACATGCTGACCGGCTCGTCGTGCTCCGAGCTGACGGTCAGTTCCTTGACGTTCATGACCAGCTCGACCACGTCCTCCTTGACACCGGGGATCGTGGTGAACTCGTGCAGCACGCCGTCGACCTTGATGCTGGTGACCGCAGCGCCCGGGATGGACGACAGCAGGGTGCGCCGGAGCGAGTTACCGAGGGTGTAACCGAAGCCCGGCTCCAGCGGTTCGATGGTGAACCGGGAACGGGTCTCGCTGATCGACTCCTCCGAGAGGGAGGGCCGCTGGCTGATGAGCACGCTGTTCTTCTTTCTGTCCGGCCAACCGCTATTTGATGGCCATCTGGATTGTCCGGCGCCTTTTCAGGGCGCCGGACAACTTGTTACTTGGAGTAGAGCTCGACGATCAGCTGCTCCTGGACCTGCGTGTCGATGACAGCGCGGGCCGGGAGCGTGTGAACGAGGATCTTCATCTCGCTCGGGATCGGCTCGAGCCAGGCCGGCACCGGCCGGGAACCCGCCTGAGCCTGCGCGACGACGAAGGGAGTCATCTCCTTCGACTTCTCGCGGAGCGTGACGATGTCGTGCTCCTTCACCCGGTACGACGGGATGTCGACCTTGACGCCGTTCACCAGGAAGTGGCCGTGCTTGACCAGCTGGCGGGCGGCGTCCCGGGACGCGGCGTAGCCGGCCCGGTAGACGACGTTGTCCAGACGCGACTCGAGGATCTGCAGCAGCACCTCACCGGTCTTGCCGGGCTTGGTGACGGCCTCCTCGTAGTACCCGCGGAACTGCTTCTCCAGCACGCCGTACACGCGGCGGGCCTTCTGCTTCTCGCGGTGCTGGAGCAGGTACTCGGTCTCCTTGGTCCGGCCACGGCCGTGCTGGCCGGGCGGGAAGGGACGCGACTCGAACGGGCACTTCGGCCCGTCACACTTGCTGCCCTTGAGGAACAGCTTCATCTTCTCGCGGCGGCAGCGCTTGCAGTCCGCACCTACGTAACGAGCCATTGTTTCCAGATCTCCCTTAGACCCGACGACGCTTCGGCGGACGGCACCCGTTGTGCGGCTGCGGGGTCACGTCGGAGATCTGACCGACCTCGAGACCAGCGGCCTGCAGCGAACGGATGGCGGTCTCCCGGCCGGAACCGGGGCCCTTGACGAAAACGTCGACCTTGCGCATGCCGTGCTCCATGGCCCGGCGAGCGGCGGCCTCGGCGGCCAGCTGCGCGGCGAACGGAGTCGACTTGCGGGAGCCCTTGAAGCCCACCTGGCCGGAAGAGGCCCAGGAGATGACCGCACCGGTCGGGTCGGTGATCGACACGATGGTGTTGTTGAAGGTGCTCTTGATGTGCGCCTGCCCGTGGGCGACGTTCTTGCGTTCCTTGCGCCGGACCTTCTTGACTGCGGCCCCTGCGCGTGCCTTCGGTGGCATAAGTCAGTGCGCTCCTATTACTTCCGACCGGGCTTCTTCTTACCGGCGACCGTGCGCTTCGGGCCCTTACGGGTACGAGCGTTGGTCCGGGTCCGCTGACCCCGAACGGGCAGACCCTTGCGGTGGCGGATGCCGGCGTAGCAGCCGATCTCAACCTTGCGGCGGATGTCCGCGGCGACCTCGCGGCGCAGGTCGCCCTCAACCTTGAAGTTGGCCTCAATGTATTCGCGGAGCTTGAGCAGCTCCTCTTCCGTGAGGTCCTTGGCGCGCTTGTTCAGGTCGATCGCCGTAGCGTTCAGTGCTTCGACGGACCGGGTGCGCCCGATCCCGAAGATGTAGGTGAGCGCGATCTCCATCCGCTTTTCGCGGGGAAGATCGACGCCGACGAGACGTGCCATTAGTGGGCGTACTCCTCGTTGTTGTCGCGGAGGTCTGTGCCCATCCCTTCCCGCCTGCCCGGGCGGGCCCCGGCCTCCGACCGGGGGTGCAGCCGTCGGACGACGGCTGGGAGGGGCTTATTCAGTGGTACGGATCCTGCGCGGGTCTACTCAGCCCTGGCGCTGCTTGTGGCGCGGGTCGGTGGAGCAGATGACCATGACCCGGCCGTGCCGCCGGATGATCCGGCAGTTGTTGCAGATCCGCTTGACGCTCGGCTTGACCTTCACGGTTTGCCTTAACTCTCAGTCAGACGGGACTTGTGAAATCCCCGCGACCCGACCTTCTCGGCATGGCGCCGGGCCGAGGGCCCGCACCACGTCGAGGAAGGCTCACTTGTAGCGGTAGACGATGCGCCCACGGGTCAGGTCGTACGGCGAGAGCTCGACGACGACCCTGTCCTCGGGAAGGATGCGGATGTAGTGCTGGCGCATCTTCCCGGAGATGTGTGCCAGGACCTTGTGACCATTGGCGAGCTCAACGCGGAACATGGCGTTCGGCAGGGGCTCGATCACTCGGCCTTCGATCTCGATGGCTCCGTCTTTCTTTGGCATGTCCTCCGCTACCTGACATCGGGTTCTGGGGCAGGCTTTGCAACGTCGTACCCGAGCCTCTTGGGACTCGGACCAGCCGCGGCTCCCTCGATCCTCGAAGCGCTGAGGACATGAAAGAGTGGACGCTGCGCGCCAGCAAGCCAGTCTACGCGCACGTTTCGGGGACGCCAAACCGAGGTCGCCCATACCCGGGGTCGGGCGTGTCACGCCCCGCTCAGCGGTCGCGGCGACGGCGATCGGTCAGCGCGCCGACGGCCGTGATGACGACCGGGATCAACACCCAAGCGGGCCAGAAATAGTACGCGTGACCGGAGCTGACCGACGAGACCGCCCAGATCAGCGTGCAGACCAGGAACGCCGTGAGCGCCGAGCCGAACGTGTGCCCGCCGGAGTGCCGGTCCTTGCCGACCGGGGACTGCACCGGCTGCGGCGGCGGGGTGTGCTGCTGGACCTGAGCGTGCTGCACCGGGATCGTGCCGGGCAGGTCGTCGAGGAGACCGTCGAGATCCTGATACGTGCGTGCCGCGTAGGCCCGCTGGACCCGCTCGTCGTACTCGTTCAGATCCAGCCGGCCCTCGTCCAGCGCGGTCTTCAACTGATCCGCGACTCGCTGACGATCGCTGTCCCCGGCCCGCATCCCCTCGCGTCCCATGCGTCACAGCATGCCAGGCGTACGCGAGGGTCGAAAGGCCGCACCGATCAGGCGCGAGCGGTCACCAGATCGCCCAGACGGGCCTTTCCACCGTCCAGGGCGGTGGTCACCCACACCCCGTCCTCCAGCAGCGCCATGGTGTGCTCCACGTGCGCCGCGCGCGAGCCGTCGCGGGTCACCACGGTCCAGCCGTCGGAGAGCTCCAGCGTGCGCGGCGAACCCATCGTGATCATCGGCTCGATGGCCAGCGCCATGCCGGCGATCAGACGCGGGCCGCGGCCCGGCTTGCCGTGGTTGAGCACGTGCGGTTCCTGATGCATCTCGGTGCCGATGCCGTGCCC
The DNA here is from genome assembly GCF_044388125.1 of Actinoplanes sp. NPDC020271. NCBI lineage: Bacteria > Bacillati > Actinomycetota > Actinomycetes > Micromonosporales > Micromonosporaceae > Actinoplanes > Actinoplanes sp. NPDC020271. Next base: position 153,561 of record NZ_JBIRWQ010000014.1, on the reverse strand, counting down.
GCCGTAACCGTCGACGATCCCGTACCGCCCGGCCTTGCGGATCACCTTCTCGATGTTGAACGAGATGTCGGTGAGCCGGCCCCGCCCGTTGGCCACGCCCCGCGCCGCGGCGGCGATCCCGGCCCACATCGCGTCCTCGGCGACCTCGGCCATCCGCAGCAACGCCGGATCGGTTTCGCCGACGCCGACCGTGATCGCCGAGTCGCCGTGCCAGCCGTCCAGGATCGCGCCGCAGTCCAGCGAGATCAGATCGCCCTCGACGAGGATCTGCTCCGGGCTGGGGATGCCGTGCACGACCTGCTCGTTGTTCGACGCGCAGATCGAGGCCGGGAAGCCGTGGTAGCCCTTGAACGACGGGATGGCCCCGTGATCGCGGATCACCTTCTCCGCGATCGCGTCCAGATCGCCGGTCGAGACGCCGGGAGCGACAGCTTCGCGCATCGCTTCCAGCGCGGCGTGGACGACCAGGCCGGCCGCCCGCATCTTCTCGATCTGCTCCGGCGTCTTCAGCTGGATGTCCAGCTCCTGACGACGCATCTCAGCCCCCGTACGACCGGAGGGCGTCGATCGCGCGCACGGTCACGTCCTCGACCGGGCCGGTCGCGTCGATGCCCACCAGCTTGCCCTGAGCGCCGTAGTAGTCGACCAGTGGCGCGGTCTTGTCCGCATACTCCACCAGGCGGTTGGCGATCGTCTCGGCCTTGTCGTCGTCCCGCTGGAACAGCTCCGACCCGCAGCGGTCGCAGATGTTCTCCTTGCTCGTCGGGTCGAACTCGACGTGCCAGATCTTGCCGCAACCCCGGCAGGTCCGGCGGCCGGAGAGCCGCCGGATCACCTCGTCGTCGTCGACCACGAGCTCCATCACCAGGTCCAGCGCCGTGCCGAGGTCGGCCAGCAGCTTGTCCAGCGCGTTCGCCTGCGGCACCGTGCGCGGGAACCCGTCCAGCAGGAACCCGTCGCCGGCGTCCGGCTCGGCGAGCCGGTCCCGGACCATGTTGATGGTCACCTCGTCCGGCACCAACTGCCCGGCGTCCATGTAGCGCTTGGCCTCGACGCCGAGCGGGGTGCCCTGCGAGACGTTCGCGCGGAAGATGTCCCCGGTCGAGATCTTCGGTACGGCGAGATGGGCGGCGATGAACTCAGCCTGGGTCCCCTTGCCGGCCCCCGGAGGGCCCACCAGTACCAGCCGCACCTACATCGCCTCGCTTCGGTCGCACCACACCACGCCAACCGCTGACGCCAGAGCCCCCCGGCCCCGCGTACCCACTACCGGAGGAACCCTTCGTAGTTCCGCTGCATGAGCTGGCTCTCGATCTGCTTCACCGTCTCCAGACCCACACCGACCATGATCAGGACGGCGGTGCCACCGAACGGGAAGTTCTGGTACTGCTGCTGGTCGAGCCAGATGAAGAAGAAGTTCGGCAGGACCGAGATCAGACCCAGGTAGAGCGCGCCCGGGAGCGTGATCCGGCTGAGGATGAAATCCAGGTAGTCGGCGGTCGGCTTGCCCGGGCGGATCCCCGGTACGAAACCACCGTACTTCTTCATGTTCTCCGCGACCTCGGTCGGGTTGAACGTGATCGACACGTAGAAGTACGTGAAGAAGATGATCAGGAGGAAGTAGACGGTGATGTAGACCCAGCTGGTCGGCGCCGCCAGCCAGTTCTGGATCCAGATCTGGTAGCCCTTGAGGTTGTTCTTGTCGAAGAACTGCAAGTACAGCTGGGGCAGGTAGAGCAGCGACGACGCGAAGATGACCGGGACGACACCCGCCTGGTTCACCTTCAGCGGGATGTAGGTCGAGGTTCCGCCGTACATCCGGCGGCCGATCATGCGCTTCGCGTACTGCACCGGGATGCGCCGCTGCGCCTGCTCGATGAAGACCACCAGGCCGATGATCACCAGAACCAGCGCGATCACCAGGAGGAACTTCGCGGTGCCGGCGGTCTGCTTGATCGTCCAGCCCTCGCCAGGAAGGCGGGCCGCGATCGAGGTGAAGATCAGGACGGACATGCCGTTGCCGACGCCGCGGTCGGTGACCAGCTCGCCGAGCCACATGACCATGCCGGTGCCGGCGGTCATCGTCATCACCAGCACGGTCAGCGTCAGCCACATCGGGATGCCGGTGCCCTCGGGGATGATCTGGTACGCCGGGTTGTCCTGGTCGCAGAGGCCGCCGAAGAGCTGGCCGGTGCGCGCGAGGGCGACGAACGCCGAGGACTGCAGGATCGCCAGGCCCAGCGTCAGGTACCGGGTGTACTGGGTGATCTTCGCCTGGCCGGACTGACCCTCCTTGCGGAGCTGCTCCAGCCGCGGGATGACCACGGTGAGCAGCTGCAGGATGATCGACGCCGTGATGTACGGCATGATGCCGAGCGCGAAGACCGAGAGCTGGAGCAGAGCACCGCCGGAGAACAGGTTCAACAGGTTCAGAACCTGGTTGCCCGACTGCTCGGTCAGTTTGAGACAGGCCTGCACGTTGGTGTACGACACGCCCGGACTGGGCAAGGTTGCGCCGAGCCGGTAGAGCGCGATGATCGCCACCGTGAACAACAACTTCTTGCGCAGGTCAGGCGTCCGCAACGCACTCGAAAAGGCGGAGAGCAACTTCTTCCTCCTGCGCGAGGTGACCGCCTTTATCGGCGGTACGGGGGGAAGGCATCGGCCCGGATGACCGATATCCCTAGCTGGGAACGGACTCTAACAGTCTTGTCCCGTCGTGGTCAGCCACGGTAGCCGTCCACGAGGCACTGCGTTACTACCGATCACAAAATTGCAGGTCAAACGGCACAAGGGGATGCTCGCCGAACACGAGTCCGGACGAGCATCCCCGCAAGCCTCACAGCTCGGTGGCGGAACCACCAGCGGCTGCGATCTTTTCCTTCGCCGAGTCACTGAACGCGTGCGCCGAGATGGTCAGCGACACGCCACCCAGCTCACCCGAGCCCAGGACCTTCACCGGCTGGTTCTTGCGAACCGCGCCGGCCTGGACGAGCTCGGACGGGCCGACCTCGCCACCGTTCGGGAACAGCTCGGCAAGCCGGTCCAGGTTCACGACCTGGAACACGACCTTGTTGCGCGGGCGGTTCCGCAGGCCCTTGATCTTCGGCAGGCGCATGTGGATAGGCATCTGCCCACCCTCGAACGACGCCGGAGTGTTCTTCCGGGCGCCGGTGCCCTTGGTACCGCGGCCGGCCGTCTTGCCCTTGGAGCCCTCACCACGACCCACGCGGGTCTTCTTGGTCTTGGCACCGGGAGCCGGCTTCAGGTCATGAATCTTGATCGCCATTACTCGACCTCCTCGACAGTGACGAGGTGGTTCACGGCAAAGATCATGCCCCGGATCTCGGGACGGTCTTCCTTGACCACCACATCGTTGATCCGCTTCAGGCCGAGCGAACGCAGCGAGTCACGCTGGTTCTGCTTGCGCCCGATCTCGGACCGGATCTGGGTGACCTTCAAGCGAGCCATCAGTGCACCGCCGCTTCCGCGCGCGCCGCCAGCATGGCCGCGGGCGCCACGTCCTCGACCGGGAGGCTGCGGCGAGCCGCGACCTGCTCCGGGGACTCGAGGCCCTTCAGCGCCGCCACCGTGGCGTGCACGATGTTGATCGGGTTCGAGGAGCCGAGGCTCTTCGAGAGGATGTCGTGGATGCCCGCGCACTCCAGCACGGCGCGCACCGGACCACCGGCGATGACACCGGTACCAGCGGACGCCGGCTTGAGCAGGACGACACCCGCGGCAGCCTCACCCGTGATCGGGTGCGGAATGGTCGCACCGATACGCGGAACCTTGAAGAAGTGCTTCTTGGCCTCCTCGACGCCCTTGGCGATGGCCGCGGGCACCTCCTTGGCCTTTCCGTAACCGACACCGACGGTGCCGTCACCGTCACCGACGATCACCAGGGCGGTGAAGCTGAAGCGACGACCACCCTTCACGACCTTGGCGACACGGTTGATCGCGACGACCCGCTCCAGGTGGGGGGTCTTCTCGACGGGGGCGTTACGCCCGCCCTCGCGACGGTTGTCGCGGCGGCCGCCACCCTCGTTGTTGCCGCCGGACCCGCCGCCACGGCGCTGCTGACCAGGCATTGGTCAAATCCTCCTAGAACTCGAGTCCGGCTTCGCGAGCGGCATCGGCAAGCGCGGCGATACGCCCCGCGTACTTGTTGCCACCGCGGTCGAAGACGACCTTGGAAATACCCGCAGCCTTGGCGCGCTCGGCGAGGAGCGTGCCGACCTTGCCTGCCTGCGAGCTCTTGTCGCCCTCGGTGCCCCGGATCGTGGTGTCGAGGGTCGAGGCCGAAGCCAGCGTGTGGCCCTTGAGGTCGTCGATGATCTGCGCGGTGATGTTCCGCGTGGACCGGGTGACGACAAGGCGGGGACGCTCGGCCGTGCCGCGCACGTTCTTGCGGACCCGGAAGTGCCGACGCGCCTTGCCAACGGCTCGCCGGGAGGCGACACCGCCGCCATTGCGGCGCTTGAGCAGCGTGGCGGTCACTTCTTACCTGCCTTTCCAGCCTTGCGGCGGATGACCTCGCCCTGGTACTTGACGCCCTTGCCCTTGTAGGGCTCCGGCGGGCGGATCTTCCGGATGTTGGCGGCGACCTCGCCGACCAGCTGCTTGTCGATGCCCGACACCGTGAACTGGGTCGGCTTCTCCACCGAGAAGCTGATCCCCACCGGCGGCACGATGTTCACCGGGTGCGAGAAGCCCAGAGCGAACTCCAGGTCCTTGCCCTTCGCGGTGACACGGTAGCCGGTGCCGTTGATCTCGAGGGTCTTCTTGTAGCCCTCGGTCACTCCGACGATCATGTTGGCGACCAGCGTGCGGGAGAGGCCGTGCAGTTCCTTGGCCTTGCGCTCGTCATTGGGGCGGTTGACGACCAGCTCGCCGCCCTCCTGGGCGACAGTGATCGGCTCAGCCACGGTGTGGGTGAGCTCGCCCTTGGGGCCCTTGACCTTGACGGTCTGCCCCGTGATGGTGACGTCGACGCCGGCCGGGACCGGGATCGACTTACGTCCGATTCGCGACATGTCAAAGTCTCCAGTTACCAGACGAAGGCGAGGACTTCCCCGCCAACGCTCCGCTTGCGGGCCTGCTTGTCGGTCAGCAGTCCCTGGGACGTCGAAATGATCGCGACACCGAGACCACCGAGCACGCGGGGCAGCTCGTCGTTCTTGGCGTAAACCCGCAGGCCGGGCTTCGAGACGCGCTTGATGCCGGCAAGGCTGCGCTCGCGGTTCTGGCCGTACTTGAGCTCAACGACCAGACGCTTGCCGACCGCGCCCTCCTCGGGCTCCTCAGCCGTCCACGACGCGATGTAACCCTCGGACTTGAGGACCTCGGCGATGTTCGCCTTGATCTTCGAGTACGGCATGGTCACCTTGTCGTGGTACGCCTGGTTGGCGTTGCGCAGACGCGTCAGCATGTCTGCGATCGGGTCCGTCATCGTCATGGGTATTCGTCAACCTTTCTCGCCGGGGTTCCCGGTAGGACCAGGCCTACGGCGAAGCGGTATTACTAAGTCGGTTACCAGGAGGCCTTGGACACGCCGGGCAGCTCACCGCGGTGAGCCATGTCCCGCACGCAAACGCGGCACAGGCCGAACTTGCGGTAGACCGAGTGCGGGCGACCGCACTTCTGGCAGCGGGTGTATGCGCGCACGGCGAACTTCGGCTTCGCGGCCGCCTTGATGATCAGCGCCTTCTTAGCCATGTTCAGTTCTCCTTGAACGGGAAGCCCAGGAGCTTCAGGAGCGCCCGGCCCTCGTCGTCGGTCGTGGCCGTCGTGACGATCGTGATGTCCATGCCCCGCGGCCGGTCGATCTTGTCCTGATCGATCTCGTGGAACACCGACTGCTCGGTCAGACCGAAGGTGTAGTTGCCGTGACCGTCGAGCTTGCGGCCGTCGAGGCCACGGAAGTCACGGATACGCGGCAGCGAGATGGACAGCAGCCGGTCCAGGAACTCCCACATCCGGTCGCCGCGCAGGGTGACCTTCGCGCCGATCGGCATGCCCTCGCGCAGCTTGAACTGCGCGATGGACTTGGTCGCCCGGCGGATCAGCGGCTTCTGGCCGGTGATCGTGGTCAGGTCACGGACCGCGCCGTCGATCAGCTTGGCATCCCGGGCAGCCTCGCCGACACCCATGTTCACGACGACCTTGACCAGGCCGGGGATCTGCATGGGGTTGCCGTACTTGTGCTGCTCCTGGAGCGCCGCAACGACCTCGGAGCGATACTTGGTCTTCAGACGCGGCAGCGTCTTCGTCTCAGTGGCGGCAGTCATCACAGTTCCTTACCGGTCGTACGCGCGATACGGACCTTGGTGCCGTTCTCGTCGATCCGGTAACCGATCCGGGTCGGCTTCCCCTGGTCGTCCAGGATCTGCACGTTGGAGATGTGGATCGCGGCTTCCTGGGTGACGATGCCACCGGTCTTCGAACCACGCTGGGTGGTGCGGATGCGTTCGTGCTTCTTGACTCGGTTGACGCCCTCGACCAGGACCTTGTCCTGCCGCGGGAAGGCCGCGATGACCTTACCCTTGGCACCCTTGTCCTTGCCGGCGATGACGACGACCGTGTCGCCCTTCTTGATCTTCACGGTCAGAGCACCTCCGGCGCCAGGCTGATGATCTTCATGAACCGCTTGTCGCGCAGCTCGCGCCCGACCGGGCCGAAGATGCGGGTACCGCGGGGGTCCCCACCGTCCTTGATGATGACGGCGGCGTTCTCGTCGAAGCGGATGTACGAGCCGTCGGGACGGCGCCGCTCCTTGCTGGTGCGGACGATGACCGCCTTGACGACGTCACCCTTCTTCACACCAGCGCCCGGAATGGCGTCCTTGACCGTGGCCACGATGACGTCGCCGATGCTCGCGTAACGGCGACCGGAGCCACCGAGCACGCGGATGCACAGGATCTCCCGGGCACCCGTGTTGTCGGCGACACGCAGTCGCGACTCCTGCTGGATCACGTCTGTCTCCTATGTCTGCCAGTTCTCCGGTGACCTACCGAAGCTTGGCGGAACGATGGTCCGCTGGGCCGGCCGCAGCCGGCCCAGCGTACTCACTTGGCCTTTTCGAGGATCTCCACGATCCGCCACCGCTTGGTGGCGGAGAGCGGGCGGGTCTCCATGATCGAAACCCGGTCGCCGGTGCCGGCGGCGTTCTGCTCGTCGTGCACCTTCAGCTTGCGGGTACGACGGATGACCTTGCCGTACAGCGCGTGCTTGACGCGGTCCTCGACCTCGACGACGACGGTCTTGTCCATCTTGTCGCTGACCACGAGACCCTCACGCACCTTGCGCTGGGCGCGCGGCGCAACAGTGTTCTCACTCATGCGCTCACCTCATCCGGCGCAACCGAGAGCCCCAGCTCGCGCTCACGCATGATCGTGTAGATCTTCGCAATGTCCTTGCGGACGACCTGCAGTCGACGGTGATTGTCGAGCTGGCCGGTCGCGCGCTGCACGCGAAGGTTGAACAGCTCCGCCTTGGCCTCCCGCAGCTTCGCGACCAGCTCCTCGTCGGAGCTCTCGCGCAGCTCGGCTGCCTTAACGCCCGCTGCCATCAGCTTTCACCCACTTCGCGCGTCACGATGCGGCACTTCATCGGGAGCTTGTGGATCGCGCGGCGCATCGCCTCACGCGCGACCGTCTCGTTCGGGAAGGACATCTCGAAGAGGATCCGACCCGGCTTGACGTTCGCCACCCACCACTCGGGAGAACCCTTACCGGAACCCATGCGGGTCTCGGCGGGCTTCTTGGTCAGCGCCTGGTCCGGGAAGATCGAGATCCAGACCTTACCGCCACGCTTGATGTGACGGGTCATCGCGATACGCGCCGACTCGATCTGCCGGTTGGTCACGTACGCGGGCTCGAGAGCCTGGATACCGAACTCGCCGAAGACGACCCGGTTGCCGCCCTTGGACGCACCGTGGCGGTCCGGGTGGTGCGGCTTACGGAAGCCCTTTGGGGGCTTACGCGGCATCAGCATGTGTCAGCCCTCCTGCTGCGTTTCGGCCGGAGCCGGAGCCGCGGCAACCGCGGCGTCGTTCGCGTTGTCGCCGTCCGCGGTGGACCGGGACTGGGCCGCAGCGCGACCCGCCTCGGTGCCGCCCGCGGTCGTGCCGGACGAGCCGGAACGGCCACGGCGCGGACGCTCGGGACGGTCGGCGCGGTCACGGCGCGGACGCGCCGGCGCCTCGGCCACGGCCTCGCGGCCGGGAACAGCGTCGCCCTTGTAGATCCAGACCTTCACGCCGATCCGGCCGAACGTGGTACGGGCCTCGAAGAAGCCGTACTCGATGTTCGCCCGCAGCGTGTGCAGCGGAACGCGACCCTCACGGTAGAACTCCGTGCGGCTCATCTCCGCGCCACCGAGGCGGCCGGAGACCTGCACCCGGATGCCCTTGCAGATCGGGTTCTTCATGGCCGACTGCATGGCCTTGCGCATCGCGCGGCGGAAGCTGACCCGGGAGGACAGCTGCTCGGCGACGCCCTGGGCCACCAGCTGCGCATCCGACTCGGGGCTCTTGACCTCGAGGATGTTCAGCTGGACCTGCTTGCCGGTGAGCTTCTCGAGCTCGCCGCGGATCCGGTCCGCCTCCGCACCCTTACGGCCGATGACGATGCCCGGCCGGGCGGTGTGGATGTCGACCCGAACCCGGTCGCGGGTCCGCTCGATGTCCACCTTGGAGATGCCGGCACGCTCGAGGCCCTTGGACATCATGCGGCGGATCTTGACGTCCTCGCCGATGTAGTCCTTGTAGAGCTTGTCCGCGAACCAGCGGCTCTTCCAGTCGGTGGAGATGCCGAGGCGGAACCCGGTGGGGTGAACCTTCTGACCCATTACTCGGCACCCTCCGTGCTCTGGGACTCGGCGGCAGCCGGCTCAGCGGCCGCAGTGGCCTTCTTCGCCGAAGCCTTCTTCGCCGGGCGGGCCACCTGGACCGCCTCGACCGCGATAGTGATGTGACTCGTGCGCTTGCGGATCCGGTACGCCCGGCCCTGCGCCCGCGGACGGAACCGCTTGAGCGTGGGACCCTCGTCGACGAACGCCTCGCTCACGAGGAGTGCGTCGGGGTCGAGCCGCTCGTTGTTCTCCGCGTTCGCAACGGCGCTGGCAAGCACCTTGTAGACCTGCTCGCTGGCGGCCTGCGGCGCGAACTGCAGGACGGTCAGCGCCTCCTTCGCGGGCAGACCACGAACGAGGTTGACCACCCGGCGCGCCTTGTTCGGCGAGATGCGCACGTGTCGCGCAACCGCCCGCGCGCCCGGAAGCACCGGAGCGTCGCCCTTTGCTGGCATCGCTGTAGCTCCTAAATCCTCTAATTCGTGAATCTGCTTAGCGACGACGGCTCTTGCGGTCGTCCTTCTCGTGACCCTTGAACGTGCGGGTCAGAGCGAACTCGCCGAGCTTGTGCCCGACCATCGCCTCGGTGACGAACACCGGGACGTGCTTGCGCCCGTCGTGCACGGCGATCGTGTGCCCGAGCATGTCGGGGATGATGGTCGAACGCCGCGACCAGGTCTTGATGACGTTCTTCGAGTTCTTCTCGTTCTGGACTTCCACCTTCTTGAGCAGGTGGTCGTCGACGAACGGGCCCTTCTTCAGGCTGCGAGGCATCTTTTAAACTCCCGTTACCCGCGCTTGCGGGTGGCGTAGCGGCGGCGAACGATCAGCTTGTCGCTCTCCTGGCCCTTGCGGCGGGTACGGCCCTCCGGCTTACCAGCCGGGTTGACCGGGTGACGACCACCGGAGGTCTTACCCTCACCACCACCGTGCGGGTGGTCGACAGGGTTCATGGCGACACCACGGACGGTCGGGCGCTTGCCCTTCCACCGCATACGGCCGGCTTTACCCCAGTTGATGTTCGACTGCTCGGCGTTGCCGATCTCGCCGATCGACGCGCGGCAACGCACGTCGACACGCCGGATCTCACCGGACGGCATACGCAGCGTGGCGTACGCGCCCTCACGGCCGAGCAGCTGGATGCCGACGCCGGCCGAGCGGGCCAGCTTGGCTCCACCGCCGGGACGAAGCTCCACACCGTGGATCGTCGTACCGACCGGGATGTTGCGCAGGGGAAGGTTGTTCCCCGGCTTGATGTCCGCGTCCACGCCCGACTCGACGCGGTCGCCCTGCTTCAGGTCCTTCGGCGCGAGGATGTAGCGCTTCTCGCCGTCGGCGTAGTGCAGCAGCGCGATGCGCGACGTGCGGTTCGGGTCGTACTCGATGTGAGCGACCTTGGCCGGCACGCCGTCCTTGTCGTTCCGCTTGAAGTCGATCAGCCGGTACTGCCGCTTGTGGCCGCCGCCCTGGTGCCGCGTGGTGATGCGGCCGTGGACGTTGCGACCACCCTTCTTGGGCAGCGGGACCAGCAGAGACTTCTCCGGGGTGGACCGGGTGATCTCGGCGAAGTCGGCGACGCTCGAGCCGCGGCGGCCCGGCGTGGTCGGCTTGTACTTACGGATAGCCATGATTCACAAACCCCTTAGCTGACCGGGCCGCCGAAGGCCTCGATACGGTCACCGTCAGCCAGCTTCACCATCGCGCGCTTCGTCGCCTTGCGCTGACCGAAACCGGTCTTGGTGCGCTTGCGCTTGCCCTCGCGGTTGGCGGTGTTCACCGTCAGCACGCGGACGTTGAAGATCTGCTGGATCGCGATCTTGATCTGGGTCTTGTTCGCGTCCGGGTGGACCGTGAACGTGTACCAGTTCTGGTCGAGAACGCTGTAGCTCTTCTCGGAGACCACCGGGGCGACGATGATGTCGCGCGGGTCGGCGATCGTGCTCACTTGTCGCCCTCCTCGGACTTCTCGGACCCGCCCAGGAACTCGTCCAGCGCGACCTTGGTGAAGACGACCTCGTCAGCGACCAGCACGTCGTACGTGTTCAGCTGGCCGGCCTCGATGAGGTGCACGGTCGGCTCGTTGCGCAGCGAGATCCAGTTCAGCTCGTCCTGGCTGTCCAGAACGACGAGGATCTTGGTCGTCTGCGCGACCTTCCGCAGCGTGGCGACGGCGGCCTTGGTCGACGGCGTCTCGCCGGTGACGAAGGACTCGACGACGAACACGCGGCCGTCACGGGCCCGGTCGGAGAGGGCGCCACGCAGAGCGGCGGCCTTCATCTTCTTGGGGGTCCGCTGGCTGTAGTCACGCGGCACGGGACCGTGCACGACGCCACCACCGGTGAACTGCGGCGCGCGGATCGAGCCCTGGCGGGCGCGACCGGTGCCCTTCTGCTTGTACGGCTTCTTGCCGCCACCGGCGACCTCGCCGCGGGTCTTCGCCTTGTGCGTACCCTGCCGGGCCGCGGCCAGCTGCGCCACGACGACCTGGTGCATCAGCGGGATGTTCGCCTGAGCGTCGAAGACGCTGGCGGGCAGGTCGACCGACCCGGTCTTCGTGCCCTCGGCGTTGATGATGTCGACCGAGCTCACTTGACACCACCCTTCTTGGCCGCGGTGCGGACCAGGATCAGCGCGCCCTTCGGGCCGGGCACAGCGCCACGGACCAGGATCAGGTTGCGCTCGGCGTCGACCGCCTGCACCGTCAGGTTCTGCACGGTGTAGCGCTTGCTGCCCATGCGGCCGGCCATCTTGACGCCCTTGAAGACGCGACCCGGGGTCGCGCAGGCGCCGATCGAGCCGGGCGAGCGGTGCTTGCGCTCGACACCGTGGCTGGCACGCAGACCGTGGAAGCCGTGCCGCTTCATGACACCGGCGTAGCCCTTGCCCTTGGTCTTACCGGTGACGTCGATCGCGGTACCCGCGGTGAACGCCTCGACGGTGACCTCCTGGCCGAGCTCGTACGAACCGGCGTCGGTCGTGCGCAGCTCCACGAGGTGACGGCGCGGCGAGACACCGGCCTTCGCATAGTGGCCGCTCTCGGGCTTGTTGACCTTACGAGGGTCAATAGCGCCGTAGGCCAGCTGGACAGCCGCGTAGCCGTCCTTCTCGTCAGTACGGACCTGGGTCACGACGCACGGGCCGGCCTGAACCACGGTCACCGGGACGACCTTGTTGTTGTCCCAGACCTGGGTCATGCCGAGCTTGGCGCCCAGGATCCCCTTTACTTGCCTGTCCATTGTCCGGATCCCTACAGCTTGATCTCGATGTCGACGCCAGCCGGCAGGTCGAGGCGCATGAGCGAGTCGACCGTCTTCGGAGTCGGGTCGATGATGTCGATCAGCCGCTTGTGCGTGCGCATCTCGAAGTGCTCGCGCGAGTCCTTGTACTTGTGCGGCGAACGGATCACGCAGAAACGGTTGATCTCCGTGGGCAGCGGCACCGGGCCCGCGACCTGCGCCCCGGTACGCGTCACCGTCTCGACGATCTTCCGCGCCGAGGAGTCGACGACCTCGTGGTCATAGGCCTTGAGCCGGATGCGGATCTTCTGTCCCGCCATGGTGGCTTCTGTTTCCTTCTCTCGATGCCGCTACGTGCGGAAGCGGTGGCCTCCACATGCCCGCAGGACCGTTGATCCTGCGTTGTCCGACCCCCGCGGTCGGGCGTGTCGCGCCTCGTCACAGAGTGCTGGGCACTCGGCTTCCGGCCTCCGTCCCCGATCTTGCCGGGACGAACGCGATCGCGGGGATCTGGGGCGCCGGGCGGCGAACAAACACACCCGGACACCCGGCGAGGGTGGGCCCTGAGCACGTCAGGAACCCACCCCGCGCGGACGCAACCTGACTAGTATGCCGGATTGAACTCAGCATTGCTAATCGGGGTCACCATTGAGAGGTTGCCCATGGCTGACCATGGACAACCTTCAATCACTTGTTGATCTTCGTGACCGTTCCGGCGCCGACGGTGCGGCCACCCTCACGGATCGCGAACTTCAGGCCCTGCTCCATGGCGATCGGCTGGATCAGCTTCACGGACATGGAGGTGGAGTCGCCGGGCATGACCATCTCGGTGCCCTCGGGCAGCGTGACGACGCCGGTGACGTCCGTGGTGCGGAAGTAGAACTGCGGCCGGTAGTTCTGGAAGAACGGGGTGTGCCGGCCACCCTCCTCCTTCGAGAGGATGTAGACCTGGCCCTCGAACTCCGTGTGCGGAGTAGAGGTGCCCGGCTTCACGACGACCATGCCGCGCTCGACGTCCTCGCGCTTGATGCCGCGGAGCAGCAGACCGACGTTCTCACCCGCGCGGGCCTCGTCGAGCAGCTTGCGGAACATCTCGATGCCGGTGCAAACGGTCTTGGTCGACTTCTCGCGGATACCGACGATCTCGACCTCCTCGTTCGGCTTGAGGATGCCGCGCTCGGCGCGACCGGTCACCACGGTGCCACGACCGGTGATCGTGAAGACGTCCTCGATCGGCATGAGGAACGGCTTCTCGGTCTCACGCTCGGGCTGCGGGATCGCGGTGTCGACCGCGTTCATCAGCTCCATGAGCTTGCCGGTCCACTCCGGGTCGCCCTCGAGCGCCTTGAGCGCCGACACGCGAACGACCGGCAGGTCGTCGCCCGGGAACTCGTAGGTGCTCAGCAGCTCGCGGACCTCGAGCTCGACGAGCTCCAGGAGCTCCTCGTCCTCGACCATGTCGCTCTTGTTCAGGGCGACGACGATGTACGGAACGCCGACCTGGCGGGCCAGGAGGACGTGCTCCTTGGTCTGCGGCATCGGGCCGTCGGTGGCGGCCACGACCAGGATCGCGCCGTCCATCTGGGCAGCACCGGTGATCATGTTCTTGATGTAGTCGGCGTGGCCGGGGCAGTCCACGTGCGCGTAGTGGCGCGCCGCGGTCTGGTACTCGACGTGCGCGATCGAGATCGTGATGCCGCGGGCCTTCTCCTCCGGCGCCTTGTCGATCTCGTCGAACGGGGTGTACGGGTTCAGGTCCGGGAACTCGTCGTGCAGGACCTTCGTGATGGCCGCAGTCAGCGTCGTCTTACCGTGGTCGATGTGACCAATGGTGCCGATGTTGACGTGCGGCTTAGTCCGCTCGAACTTCGCCTTCGCCACTGGTGTCCTCCTGTGGACTGATCATTACTTTTCGCCCGGCACGCCGATAAGGCGCTCAGGACTCTGTCGACTGCTCGTGCACGTGCGGCCCTCGACAGGCCGCACGTGCCTCAACGCGTCAGGCGCCGGTGGCCTTAGCGATGATCTCCTTCGCCACGTTCTGAGGAACCTCGGCGTAGGAGTCGAACTGCATGCTGTAGCTCGCCCGGCCCGCAGTCTTCGACCGCAGGTCGCCGACGTAGCCGAACATCTCCGAGAGCGGCACGAGAGCCTTCACGACGCGGGCGCCGTGACGCTCCTCCATCGACTGGATCATGCCACGCCGGGAGTTGAGGTCGCCGATCACGTCGCCCATGTTGTCCTCCGGGGTGGTGACCTCGACGGACATCATCGGCTCGAGCAGCGCGGGGTCGGCCTTGCGGGCCACTTCCTTCATCGCCATGGAGCCGGCGATCTTGAACGCCATCTCGGAGGAGTCGACCTCGTGGTACTGACCGTCGACCAGCGTGAACTTCACGCCGACCAGCGGGTAGCCGGCGAGGACGCCGTACTGCAGAGAGTCCTGCGCACCCGCGTCCACCGAGGGGATGAACTCCTTGGGGATACGACCACCGGTGACAGCGTTCACGAACTCGTACGTGGGACCGTCGGCGTCGAGCGGCAGCGGCTCGACGTTGACGACGACCTTCGCGTACTGGCCCGAGCCACCGGTCTGCTTCTTGTGGACGTACGTGTGCTTCTCCACGGTGCCGCGGATCGTCTCACGGTACGCCACCTGCGGCTTGCCGATGTTGGCCTCGACGTTGAACTCGCGGCGCATGCGGTCCACCAGGATGTCCAGGTGGAGCTCGCCCATGCCGGCGATGATCGTCTGACCGGTCTCCTCGTCGTTGAAGACGCGGAAGGTCGGGTCCTCCTCGGCCAGGCGCTGGATCGCGGTGCCCAGCTTCTCCTGGTCCGACTTGGTCTTCGGCTCGATGGCGACCTGGATGACCGGCTCCGGGAAGGTCATCGACTCCAGGATGACCGGGTTCGCCGGGTCGCTGAGCGTGTCACCGGTGGTGGTCTGCTTGAGACCCTGGACGGCGATGATGTCGCCGGCCTGCGCGGTGGCGCGCTCCTCACGCTTGTTCGCGTGCATCTGGTAGATCTTGCCGATGCGCTCCTTGCGGTCCTTGGTGGAGTTGACCACCTGGGAACCGGAGTCGAGCGTGCCCGAGTAGACCCGGACGTAGGTCAGCTTGCCGAGGTGCTTGTCGGTCTGGATCTTGAAGGCCAGGCCGGAGAAGGGCTCGTCGTTCGACGGCTTGCGCAGCATCGGCGTCTCGCCGTCGGTGGCCGTGCCCTCGATCGCCGGGATGTCCAGCGGCGACGGCAGGTAGTCGACGACGGCGTCGAGCATGGGCTGAACGCCCTTGTTCTTGAACGCCGAGCCACACAGGACCGGGTTGGCCTTGCTGGCGATCGTGGCGCGCCGGATGGCGGCCTTGATCTCGTCGATCGAGACCTCTTCGCCCTCGAGGTACTTCTCCATGACCGCGTCGTCGACGTCGGCCAGGGTCTCGATGAGCTTCTCGCGCCACTCGGTCGCGGAGTCGACCAGGTCGGCCGGGATCTCCTCGACGGCGTAGTCCTCACCCTTCTGGGTCTCCCCGCGCCAGGTGAGCGCCTTCATGTTGATCAGGTCGACGACGCCGATGTGGTCGCCCTCGAGGCCGATCGGGATCTGCAGCACGAGCGGCGTGGCGTTCAGCCGGTCGATCATCATCTGCACGCAGCGGAAGAAGTCCGCTCCGGTCCGGTCGAGCTTGTTGACGAAGCACATCCGGGGGACGTGGTACTTGTCCGCCTGACGCCAGACGTTCTCGGTCTGGGGCTCCACGCCGGCAACGCCGTCGTAGACCGCCACCGCGCCGTCGAGCACGCGCAGCGACCGCTCGACCTCGACCGTGAAGTCGACGTGGCCGGGCGTGTCGATGATCTGAATCGTGTAGCCCTTCCACTCGCACTTCGTGGCGGCGGAGGTGATGGTGATACCGCGTTCCTGCTCCTGCTCCATCCAGTCCATGACGGCGGCGCCCTCGTGGACCTCACCGATCTTGTACGTGATGCCGGTGTAGAACAGGATGCGCTCAGTCGTCGTCGTCTTACCAGCGTCGATGTGCGCCATGATGCCGATGTTGCGAACCTTGGCGAGCGCGTCTGCGGCAGCCACGTCCATCCCTACTTTTCTTCGTCGTCGTCTCGTGAACCGGTACGACTGCCGTGGCCCGGTGATTGACCGGGCCCGCAGCAGGGTCTTACCAGCGGTAGTGCGCGAAGGCCTTGTTGGACTCCGCCATCTTGTGAGTGTCCTCGCGACGCTTCACAGCTGCGCCGAGGCCGTTGCTGGCGTCGAGCAGCTCGTTCTGCAGCCGCTCGATCATGGTCTTCTCGCGACGGACCTTGGAGTACTGGACGAGCCAGCGCAGACCCAGAGTCGTCTGGCGCGGCGTGCGCACCTCGATCGGCACCTGGTAGGTCGCGCCACCGACGCGGCGGCTGCGGACCTCGAGGGTCGGCTTCACGTTGTCCATCGCGCGCTTGAGGATGACCACCGGGTCGGTGCCGCTCTTCTCGCGCGCACCCTCGAGGGCGCCGTACACGATGCGCTCGGCCAGCGAACGCTTGCCGCCGATCAGGATCTTGTTGACCAGCTGGGTCACCAGCGGCGAGTTGTACACCGGGTCAGCGACCACCGGGTGACGCTGAGCGGGGCCCTTACGCGGCATATCAGCTCTTCTCCTTCTTCGCGCCGTAACGGCTGCGGGCCTGCTTGCGGTTGCGGACACCCTGGGTGTCCAGCGAACCGCGGACGATCTTGTAGCGGACGCCGGGAAGGTCCTTCACTCGGCCGCCACGCACGAGCACGATCGAGTGCTCCTGCAGGTTGTGACCGACACCCGGGATGTACGCCGTGACCTCGATCTGGCTGCTCAGCTTCACGCGAGCGACCTTGCGCAGCGCAGAGTTCGGCTTCTTGGGGGTGGTGGTGTACACGCGGGTACACACGCCGCGCCGCTGAGGGCTTCCCTTCAGTGCCGGCGTCTTCGTCTTGGTCGTCTTCGCCTGGCGGCCCTTGCGGACCAGCTGCTGGATCGTGGGCACCGGGTTTCTCCGCTCCCTTCGGCCGTTTCCTGTTTTACGGCCGCACCGAGTGTTCTGCCTGTGTGCGAGGCCCTCCTGGAAGGAGCGTCCCGCACCCGCGGTCGGGCGTGTCGTCCGGCTCACGGTCCCGCCACGCGCGATGAGGTCACGCGTACCGGATCTTGTCTTTGTCAGGACATGGGTTCTCGCGGAACCCTGCCCGTCGTGCGGCAATACCCGTCGTACGTTCCGATTCGGGTGCACGCACGAGTTGCCCGGGCGAGCCCGGGCACGAGGGGAAAGAGTACCCACCATAGGCACCCAGGTCAAAATGAACCCAGGACCCCACGACGGACATCTCCGTATACCAGTGTACCGGGTGCCCCGGCGCGGCAATGCCGCGGTGCCGGATCCACGCATCGGGACCAGTCAAGAAGACTGGAACACTAATCCCAGCAACAACGCCAGCAACGATATTCCCGCGCCGGACCCGCCGCACGCGATGCCGGAGATCGCCAGCCCGCGACCGGTGAACCGGACCCGCCCCGGCTCGCCGGAACGCCGGATCTGCCGGATCGCGAGCACCGCCGCGGTGATCGCTCCCCCGCCGGCCAGGACGCTGAGCAGTGTGAATGCCCCGCCGACCCAGGGGCCGCCGGTCGTGAAGCCAAAGCAGATCGCGAGGAGGGACACGAGGATCGCCGCGATCCCGGCGATCAGCGAGCCGATCGCGAGCCCCGAGGTGATCGGCACGACGCGGAGCTGCACCAGACCGAACGGAGTGCCGCTCACCACGTCCACGCGCTCGGTCTCCCAGCCGCTCGCCGGCTGCGGAGGCACGCCATAAGGCTGCGAACCGTACGGCATGGGCGGTGGGGGTTGCATCATGTTCAGAAGCATGTCACCCGGACGTGCCGCCCCGCAGCCCGGCCGGTGCTCCCCCGCCTGCCGGCCGTCGGCCGGCGATCAGTCGGTGCCGGGGGCGAAATCCGTGCCGCCGGGCGCGGCGGCCAGGTGCAGCAGGCCCGCGATCAAGGCCACCACCAGCGCTGTCAGCGCCAGCGCGAGGCCCGCCCAGGCAAGTGTGCGGCCCCGGCGGATCCAGGCGCCACCGGTGAGGTAGCCACCGGCTGCGAACGCCTCACGGGACGTCTGACGGGCCAGGAGCAACGCGATGGTGGCAGGAATCACGCCACCGATGAGGGGCCCGGTCAACAGCCCGACCAGCCCCAGCACGAAGACCGCCCGGGCCTTCGTCGAGGGCGCCGGCTCCGGATCCAGGGGATGGCGCATGGGCGCGAGCTGAACGGTCACTCGTACATCCTAATTGGGGTTCTGATCCGCGCGGCCCGGCGCAAACGCCGCTGGGGCGGCCGCGCAAACGCGCGACCGCCCCAGCGAACGTGGATTCCCTAGCGGTACGACCCGAAGTCGAAGTCGTCCAGCGGAACCGCCTGGCCACTGGCCGGGCCGAAACCGTAGTCGGTCTCCGGGTACCCGGTCATCGAGTACACCTTGGCCTTGGCCTCCTCGGTCGGCTCGACCCGGATGTTGCGGTACTTCGAGATACCGGTACCGGCCGGGATGAGCTTACCGATGATGACGTTCTCCTTGAGGCCCACCAGCGAGTCGCTGCGCGAGTTGATCGCAGCGTCGGTGAGCACCCGGGTGGTCTCCTGGAAGGAGGCCGCCGAGAGCCAGGAGTCGGTCGCCAGCGAGGCCTTGGTGATACCCATCAGCACCGGACGACCGGCGGCGGGCTCGCCGCCCTCGCCCACGAGCCGGCGGTTCTCCGACTCGAAGAGCGCCCGGTCGACCAGCAGACCCGGCAGGAACTCGGTCGCGCCGGAGTCGATGACCGTCACCCGCTTGAGCATCTGGCGGATGATGATCTCGATGTGCTTGTCGTGGATAAGCACACCCTGCGAGCGGTAGACCTCCTGGACCTCACTGGTCAGGTGGACCTGGACCGCGCGCGGGCCCATGATGCGCAGCAGCTCGTGCGGGTCGATGGTGCCCTCGGTGAGCTTCTCGCCGACCTGCACGTGGTCGCCGTCGTGCGCCCGCAGCTTGACGCGCTTGGAGATCTTGTCGTAGACGATCTCCTCGCTGCCGTCGTCCGGGATCACGATGATCTTCCGCGACCGCTCGCCGTCCTCGATGCGGATGCGTCCAGGGGTGTCGGCGATGGGCGCCTTACCCTTCGGCACGCGGGCCTCGAAGATTTCCTGGACACGCGGCAGACCCTGGGTGATGTCCTCACCCGCGACACCACCGGTGTGGAAGGTACGCATCGTCAGCTGCGTGCCGGGCTCACCGATCGACTGGGCCGCGATGATGCCGACCGCCTCGCCGATGTCGACCGACTTGCCGGTCGGCAGCGAACGGCCGTAGCAGGCCGCGCACACGCCGAGCTTCGACTCGCAGGTCAGGACACTGCGGACCCGGACGTTCTCGACACCGGCGGCGACCAGCTGGTCGACGATGATCGAGTTGAGGTCCGTGCCGCGGGCGACGATCAGGTTGCCGTTCGCGTCGGAGATGTCGTCGGCGATGGTACGAGCGTGCGCACCGGTCTCCGAGTGCGTGTGCACGACCAGGGTCCCGTCCGGCTCCCGGTCGCCGACCGCCATCGGGATGGCCCGCTCGGTGCCGCAGTCCTCCTCGCGGATGATCACGTCCTGCGAGACGTCCACCAGACGACGGGTCAGGTAACCCGAGTCGGCGGTACGCAGCGCGGTGTCGGCCAGACCCTTACGGGCACCGTGGGTGGAGATGAAGTACTCCAGCACGGTCAGACCCTCGCGGTACGACGAGGTGATCGGCCGCGGGATGATCTCACCCTTGGGGTTGGCCACCAGACCACGGATCGCGGCGATCTGCCGGAGCTGGAGCAGGTTACCGCGAGCGCCGGAGTTGATCATCACCCAGAGCGGGTTCTCCTGCGGCAGCGCGGTCTCCATCTCCTTGGAGATCTCGTTGGTCGCCTTGGTCCAGATCTCGATGAGCTCGCCGCGACGTTCCTCGGCGGTCATCAGACCACGCTGGTACTGCTTGTCGATCCGGTCCGCCTCGACCTGGTAGCGAGCCAGGATCTCCGGCTTGCGCGGGGGGCCGATGACGTCGCCCATGCCGATCGTCACACCGGACCAGGTGGCCCAGTGGAAGCCGGCCTCCTTGAGCGCGTCCAGGGTCGCGGCCAGCGCGACCTTGGGGAAGCGCTCGGCGAGGTCGTTGACGATCGCCGACAGCTGACCCTTGCGGATCTCGTAGTTCACGAAGCGGTAGCCCGGGGGCAGCGTCTCGTTGAAGATCACCCGGCCGAGCGTGGTCTCGACGAGCAGCGGCTCGCCCTCGACCCACTCCTCCGGAGCGACCCAGGCGTCCTGCTTCGCGCCGTTGTCGACACCGATGACCTCGTGCAGGCGGATCCTCACCGGCGCCTGCAGGTGCAGCTCGCCGTTGTCGAACGCCATCCGTGCCTCGGCGTCCGAGCTGAAGACCCGGCCCTCGCCCTTGGCGCCGGGCGTCATGTGGGTCAGGTAGTACAGCCCGATGATCATGTCCTGGGTGGGCATGGTCACCGGCTTGCCGTCGGCCGGCTTGAGGATGTTGTTCGACGACAGCATCAGGATCCGGGCCTCGGCCTGCGCCTCGGCCGACAGCGGCACGTGGACCGCCATCTGGTCACCGTCGAAGTCCGCGTTGAACGCGGTGCAGACGAGCGGGTGGATCTGGATGGCCTTGCCCTCGACCAGCTGCGGCTCGAAGGCCTGGATGCCCAGGCGGTGCAGGGTCGGAGCACGGTTCAGCAGCACCGGGTGCTCGGAGATGACCTCTTCGAGGACGTCCCACACGACCGGGCGCTGACGCTCGACCATGCGCTTGGCCGACTTGATGTTCTGCGCGTGGTTCAGGTCGACCAGGCGCTTCATCACGAACGGCTTGAACAGCTCCAGCGCCATCTGCTTGGGCAGACCGCACTGGTGCAGCTTCAACCGCGGGCCGACGACGATGACCGAACGGCCGGAGTAGTCGACGCGCTTGCCGAGCAGGTTCTGACGGAAACGACCCTGCTTGCCCTTGAGCATGTCGGAGAGCGACTTCAGCGGGCGGTTACCCGGGCCGGTGACCGGCCGGCCGCGGCGGCCGTTGTCGAACAGCGCGTCGACGGCCTCCTGCAGCATGCGCTTCTCGTTGTTGACGATGATCTCGGGCGCACCCAGGTCGATCAGGCGCTTGAGCCGGTTGTTCCGGTTGATGACCCGGCGGTACAGGTCGTTCAGGTCGGAGGTCGCGAACCGGCCACCGTCGAGCTGCACCATCGGGCGCAGGTCCGGCGGGATGACCGGGACACAGTCCAGGACCATGCCGAGCGGCGAGTTGCGGGTGTTCAGGAACGCCGCGACGACCTTCAGCCGCTTGAGCGCCCGGATCTTCCGCTGGCCCTTACCGGTGCGGATGATCTCCCGGAGGTTCTCCGCCTCGGCGTCCAGGTCCATGTTCTCGAGCAGGGCCTTGATCGCCTCGGCACCCATGCCACCGGTGAAGTACTCACCGAAGCGGTCGCGCAGCTCGCGGTAGAGCAGCTCGTCCGTGACCAGCTGCTTCGAGTCGAGCTTGCGGAAGGTGTCGAGCACCTCGTCCAAGCGGTCGATCTCGCGCTGGGCCTTGTCCCGGATCTGGCGCATCTCGCGCTCGCCGGCTTCCTTGACCTTGCGACGCACGTCGGCCTTAGCACCCTCGGCCTCGAGCTCGGCCAGGTCCTGCTCCAGCTTGGCGGCACGCTTCTCGATCTCCGAGTCGCGACCGTTCTCCGACTGCCGCTTCTCGGCGAAGATCTCGTTCTCGATCGTGGACATGTCACGGTGACGCGACTCGGCGTCAACGCTCGTGACCACGTACGAAGCGAAGTAGATGATCTTCTCGAGGTCTTTCGGCGCCAGGTCGAGCAGGTAGCCCAGGCGGCTCGGCACACCCTTGAAGTACCAGATGTGCGTGACCGAGGCGGCCAGCTCGATGTGACCCATACGCTCACGCCGGACCTTGGAGCGAGTCACCTCGACGCCGCAGCGCTCACAGATGATGCCCTTGAACCGGACGCGCTTGTACTTACCGCAGTAGCACTCCCAGTCCCGCTGCGGACCGAAGATCTTCTCGCAGAAGAGTCCGTCCTTCTCGGGCTTGAGGGTGCGGTAGTTGATCGTCTCGGGCTTCTTGACCTCGCCGTGCGACCACTGCCGGATGTCGTCAGCGGTAGCCAGGCCGATGCGCAACTCGTCGAAGAAGTTGACGTCGAGCACTTGGACTATCCCTCGTGTTTCGTTGCTCGGGTGAATTCAAGGCCGGCGGGGGCGGCCCCGGTTGGTCGTGCTGTCCACGCGGTTTCGCCGAATCCCGACAAAACCGTTTGATGAACCGGGGCCGCTCTCCGTCAGATCTCTTCGACGCTGCTGACGCCCTCGTTCGGGCGCCGGGACAGGTCGATGCCGAGTTCCTCCGCGGCCCGGAAGACCTCGTCGTCGGTCTCACGCATCTCCAGAGCCACACCGTCGCTGGAGAGCACCTCAACGTTCAGGCACAGCGACTGGAGCTCCTTGAGAAGCACCTTGAACGACTCCGGGATGCCCGGTTCCGGGATGTTCTCGCCCTTGACGATGGCCTCGTAGACCTTCACGCGGCCGAGGACGTCGTCGGACTTGATGGTCAGCAGCTCCTGCAGCGCGTAAGCGGCGCCGTAGGCCTGCATCGCCCAGCACTCCATCTCGCCGAACCGCTGGCCACCGAACTGGGCCTTACCACCGAGCGGCTGCTGCGTGATCATCGAGTACGGACCGGTCGACCGTGCGTGGATCTTGTCGTCGACCAGGTGGTTCAGCTTCAGGATGTAGACGTAGCCGACCGAGATCGGGTCCGGCAGCGGCTCACCGGAGCGGCCGTCGAACAGCTGCGCCTTGCCGTCACCGTTGACCAGCCGCTTGCCGTCCCGGTTCACCAGGGTCGACTCGAGCAGGCCCTTGATCTCCTCCTCCTGAGCACCGTCGAAGACCGGGGTCGCGACGTTGCTGTCGGCGGGGGACTCGTGCGCCTCGATCGAGCGGAGCTGACGCTTCCACTCCTCGTCCTCGCCCTCGATCGACCAACCGGTCTTGGCGATCCACCCGAGGTGGGTCTCCAGAACCTGGCCGATGTTCATACGCGACGGGACACCGAGCGGGTTGAGCACGATGTCGACCGGGGTGCCGTCCTCGAGGAACGGCATGTCCTCGACCGGCAGGATCTTGGAGATGACGCCCTTGTTGCCGTGACGGCCGGCGAGCTTGTCACCGTCCTGGATCTTGCGCTTCTGGGCGACGTAGACGCGGACCAGCTCGTTCACGCCCGGGGGCAGCTCGTCGCCGTCCTCGCGGGAGAACGTGCGGACACCGATGACGGTGCCGGTCTCGCCGTGCGGAACCTTCAGCGAGGTGTCCCGGACCTCCCGGGCCTTCTCACCGAAGATCGCGCGCAGCAGCCGCTCCTCCGGGGTCAGCTCGGTCTCGCCCTTGGGGGTGACCTTGCCGACCAGGATGTCGCCGGGCACGACCTCGGCGCCGATCCGGATGATGCCACGCTCGTCCAGGTCCGCCAGCATCTCTTCGCTGACGTTCGGGATGTCGCGGGTGATCTCTTCCGGGCCGAGCTTGGTGTCGCGGGCGTCGACCTCGTGCTCCTCGATGTGGATCGAGGTGAGCACGTCCTGTTGCACGAGGCGCTGCGACAGGATGATCGCGTCCTCGTAGTTGTGGCCTTCCCAGCACATGAACGCGACCAGGAGGTTGCGGCCGAGGGCCATCTCCCCCTCGTCGGTGCACGGACCGTCGGCGATGACCTGGCCGGCCTCGACCCGGTCACCCTCGAAGACGACCGGCTTCTGGTTGACGCAGGAGCCGGCGTTCGAGCGGCGGAACTTGTGCAGCAGGTAGGTACGACGGTGGCCGTCGTCCTGGTGCACCGTCACGTAGTCGGCGCACAGGTCCTCGACCACACCGGCGACCTCGGCGACGACCACGTCACCGGCGTCGACCGCGGCCCGGTACTCCATGCCGGTGCCGACCAGCGGCGCCTCGGCCTTGACCAGCGGCACGGCCTGACGCTGCATGTTCGCACCCATGAGGGCACGGTTGGCGTCGTCGTGCTCGAGGAACGGGATCATCGCGGTGGCGACCGAGGTCATCTGCCGCGGCGACACGTCCATGTAGTCGACCTCCGTGCCGGGCACGTAGTCGACCTCACCACCCTTCCGGCGGACCAGAACGCGGTCCTCGGCGAAGGTGTTGTCGCTGGACAGCACGGCGTTCGCCTGTGCCTTGATGTACCGGTCCTCTTCGTCGGCCGTGAGGTAGTGCACCTCGTCGGTGACGACACCGTTCTCGACCTTCCGGTACGGCGTCTCGATGAAGCCGAACGGGTTGACCCGCGCGAACGTCGAGAGCGCGCCGATCAGGCCGATGTTCGGACCCTCGGGCGTCTCGATCGGGCACATCCGGCCGTAGTGCGACGGGTGCACGTCACGGACCTCGAAGCCGGCCCGCTCACGGCTCAGACCACCGGGGCCGAGCGCGCTCAGACGACGCCGGTGGGTCAGGCCCGCCAGCGGGTTCGTCTGGTCCATGAACTGCGACAGCTGCGACGTACCGAAGAACTCCTTGATCGCCGCCACCACGGGGCGGATGTTGATCAGGGTCTGCGGCGTGATCGCCTCGACGTCCTGGGTCGTCATCCGCTCGCGGACGACGCGCTCCATCCGGGAGAGGCCCACGCGGACCTGGTTCTGGATGAGCTCGCCGACGGTGCGCAGGCGACGGTTGCCGAAGTGGTCGATGTCGTCGGCCTCGTAGCCCTCCTCACCGGCGTGCAGCCGGCAGAGGTAATCCACGGTCTTGACGATGTCTTCCTCGGACAGCGTGCCCCGGACGATCGGGACGTCGATCTCGAGCTTCTTGTTGAACTTGTACCGGCCGACCTTCGCGACGTCGTACCGCTTCGGGTTGAAGAAGAGGTTGTCGAGAAGGGTCTGCGCGTTCTCCCGGGTGGGGGGCTCGCCAGGGCGCAGCTTCCGGTAGATGTCGAGTAGGGCCTCGTCCTGCCCGGCGATGTGGTCCTTCTCCAGCGTCGTCATGAGCAGCTCGGACCAGCCGAAGCGCTCACGGATCTGGTCAGCGGACCAGCCGATCGCCTTGAGGAGGACAGTGACGGCCTGACGGCGCTTACGGTCGATGCGAACGCCGACGGTGTCGCGCTTGTCGATGTCGAACTCGAGCCAGGCGCCCCGGCTCGGGATGACCTTGACGCTGGTGAGGTCGCGGTCGGAGGTCTTGTCCGGCTCCTTGGTGAAGTACACGCCCGGCGAGCGGACGAGCTGGCTCACCACGACCCGCTCGGTGCCGTTGATGACGAACGTCCCCTTGGGGGTCATCATCGGGAAGTCACCCATGAACACGGTCTGGCTCTTGATCTCGCCAGTGGTGTTGTTGGTGAACTCCGCGGTCACGAACAGCGGGGCACAGTAGGTCAGGTCCTTCTCCTTGCACTCCTCGATCGAGGCCTTGACCTCATCGAAGCGCGGAGCCGAGAAGGACAGCGACATGGTGCCGGAGAAGTCCTCAATGGGACTGATCTCTTCGAGGATCTCTGCGAGGCCCGAGTGGGCGTGCGGGTCGTCCGTCGTACGCGCCTGCCAAGCCTCGTTGCCGACCAGCCAGTCGAACGAATCCGTCTGGAGGGCGAGGAGGTTGGGGACCTCTAGCTGCTCGGTGATCCGGCCGAAAGAGACCCGGCGGGGTGCGTAAGCGCTCGACGTACGGCTGGTCTTCGCAGGGCGGGAAGCTGCCAAGATGCGTCCTTCCGAGGACCGGTGCTGCTATGCGGCTGAGTTGCTGATGCAACTGGTCTGCGTGCACTCCAAAAGACACCCGTCGAATCCACAGACATGAATGGAACGACAGGCGTCAAGATAGAAGGCAGCGCAAACTAGCAGTGTAGCCGCTTGGCTAACCGCTGTCCAGCCCACACCACGAAGTGGCCTGCGGAACGTGTCCCCGGCGTCGCTGACCTGCGCAATCGCGATCAACATGGTGCTCGGGGCCGCTCAAGAGACGCGGCACATCTTCTTCGTGGTGCCGGTCGTGGTTACCCACGGGGCGGCTGTCGCAAGCGCGGAAACTTGCTGCCATCAGCGTGCCTGTCAGGGGACACACAGTCAAGGGCTGTGCCGCGGGTCGGACTCACCCGCTCGTCCCGCCGGCGCACCACAGGGACCTTACTGCATGGATGGCGAGCTTTGTGACGCTTTGTCACCCGGCCCGCGACCTGCCCGAGCGCGCTCCACCGAACAGTATGAACACCGAAGGAAACGCCGATGGCGGAGACCCGTCAAGGATCTCCGCCATCGAAGGAAAACGCTGAAGAGCGTTAGATCACTTGAGGGTGACCTTGGCGCCCTCGGCCTCGAGCTTCGCCTTGGCGGCCTCGGCCTTCTCCTTGTTGACACCCTCGAGGATCGCCTTCGGGGCGGCCTCAACGGCGTCCTTGGCCTCCTTCAGGCCCAGGCCGGTCAGCTCACGCACGACCTTGATGACCTGGATCTTCTTGCCACCGTCACCCTCGAGGACGACGTCGAACGAGTCCTGCTCAGCGGCAGCCTCAGCCGGAGCAGCAGCGCCACCGGCGGCGGCGACGGCAACCGGAGCGGCAGCCTTGACGTCGAAGACGTCCTCGAAGGTCTTCACGAACTCGGAGAGCTCGATCAGGGTCATTTCCTTGAAGGCCTCGAGCAGGTCCTCGGTGCTGATCTTCGCCATGATTGGCAACCTTTCCTAGCTTCTGATGTAGAACGTTGCTGGGTTCGCGAGGCGCCGTCAGGCGGCCTCGGCGGAACCGTCCTTCTCGCGCTTGTCACGCAGGGCGTCCACCAGGCGCACGGCCTGGGAGAGCGGAGCCTGGAACGTGGCCGCGGCCTTGCTCAGGTTGCCCTTCATGGCGCCGGCCAGCTTGGCCAGCAGAACCTCACGGGACTCGAGGTCAGCAAGCTTGTTGACCTCGTCCGCCGTGAGAGCCTTACCCTCGAAGACGCCGCCCTTGATGATCAGAGCGGGGTTGGCCTTGGCGAAGGCACGGATGCCCTTGGCCGCCTCGACCACGTCGCCGCTCACGAAGGCGAGCGCGGTAGGACCGGTGAACAGAGCGTCGAGGCCCTCGATGCCGGCGTCGCCAGCGGCACGCTTCGCGAGCGTGTTCTTGGCAACGGCGTACTTGGCCTGCTGGCCCAGCGTCCGGCGCAGCTCGGTGAGCTGCTTGACGCTGAGGCCGCGGTATTCGGTCAACACGGTGGCCGCGGAGTCACGGAAGTTGTCCGTGAGCTCAGCGACGGCCGAAGCCTTGTCGGCCCGGACCGGCTTGTCCGCCATGTCCCTCCTCTCCTCAGTGCTGTTGCCACTGGTCGAGAGGGTCCGAAAAAGCAAAACGCCCCGGCGCAGGGCACGGGGCGGACTCTGGCACCAGCGCGAACGCGGGCCAAGACTTCACGAACCGGTCTCCCTGCGCAGGTCGCCCGCTCATGCGGGACCTTCGGCCGCGACGCCCGTCATGACGACGGATGCTGCGGCGACCAGCGGTCTATGGGTGGAACTCTGAGAAGGAAGAGTACGCGGCACCCCGGCGAAAACCAAATCGGGCGGTCCCTGCCGACCGCCCCTCGCCGCCCGCGTCGCTCGAGGTCCGCTCGGATCACACCCATTTCCCGGTACGGCGCATAGCACGCGCGTGCGGTCGCCGAGGGGTTGTCCACATTCCGCGGTCGTCCACAGCCCCCGGCCTGATCAAGCAACTCCCTGCCACACTGACGTCGGAGGCGGTGGCCCCCCAGGGAGGGTGGGCTATCACCAGGAGACGATTATGAGCGAGAGCGTCGGAAAGCTCCATAAGTCGCAAAAGCCACCGCCGACCACGCCAACGACCACGCCGTGAGCTGGGCCAGCGTCGACGCCGCCGGAGTGACACCGCTGTTCAGCGCCCGTGCGGTCGCCATCACGGGCGGCGCCAGCCACGGGGCGATCGAGCTGGTAAGACCGAGCACGATCACCAGGATCGAGCCGGTGACCAGGGTCGCGACGCCGGGCAGCACACGACGGGTGACGGCCCGGCCGGCGAGCGCACCCAGGGCGACCGCCGCGATCAGGGACAGTCCATGAGCCAGTACGCCGAGCAGGATGCCGGCACCGAGCGAGGACTCCCCGGATCCCGCTTCCGGGCCGCGAATGCCGTGGAAGAGGAACGGGGCGAGCATCGCGGCGGCGCAGACGACCGCACCCGCGAGCGCCGCGGCCAGCAGCCCGGCAGCGGATTCCCGGGCCGGGCCGACAGCGAGCCGGACCAGGCGGCGCTGCACGTCCGGTTCGGTGTCCAGCAGCACTTTGGCGAGCCAGGCCAGCACCGGGAAGAGCGCGGCCGCGGAGTAGCCGTAGGCGGCACCGGCCGGGGACGGTCCCCCGCCGTAGATGACGCCCAGGACGACCAGCACGGCGATCAGCGGGGCCAGCGCACGGCCGCCGCGGAAGAAGCCGGCGAGTCGCATGCGGACCAGGGCGGTCATCGCGTCTCCCGCTGGGGCTGGTCAGGAACGGCTTGATCGCGTACGCGCAGAACACGGTGACCGGAGCCGCGGAGCCGGACCACCGTCGCGTCGGCCTCCGCGCGCGGCACCGCGATCTCGACCACCACGTCGTCGTCGGGTGGGCCGATCGCCGCGTCGCCGTCGCCGTCGCCGGGCCGGGCGTCGCTCCGCTGTTCGGGGTGGCAGCCGGACGGATCGGCGCGATCGACTCGGTCGCCGGCCCGGGCCGGTGCCGTGAGGAGGCCGGCGACGTGCAGCGTTGCGGCGGCCACCGACCAGTGGATCGCGCCGGGAAGACCGGTGATCTCGCCGCGGTGGTCGCTGACCAGGACCGCCCCACCCGCGCCGGTGACCTCGGCGACGATCTCCGGGATCAGGGTACGGGCCCGGGCGTCGAGCCCTTCCCAAGGCTCGTCGAGCACGAGCAGGCCGGGCGGGGCGAGCAGCGCCTGGGCGAGGCCTACTTTCTGCGCGGTGCCTTTGGAGAGGGCGCCGAGCGTGGTCCCGGTGTGCGCGGTCAGGCCGAGGCGTTCGATCCAGTGGTCGGCGGCGCTGACCGGGACGCGACGCACAGATGCCATCGCGTGCAGATAGCCGCGCACGGTGAACGGCTGGTCGGCCGGGAACCGCTCGGGCACCCAGCCGATGATCGGCGGGCGATCCCGGATCGCGCCGCGCGACGGGCGCAGCACTCCGGCCGCCAGCTGCAGCAGGGTGGATTTTCCGGCGCCGTTGGGGCCGAGCACGACGATGGTCTGTCCCGGGCCGACGTCCGCGCGTGCGTCGTGGAGCGCCCACGGCGCATGCCGGCTGTACCGGAACCAGACCCCGTCCAGACGCATGGCCGCTAGCATTCCACGAAAAAGCCCCCGGAGAGTTCTCCGGGGGCTTCGTCGATCAGGGTGCTCAGTTCTGAGCGTCGCCCTTCAGGTTCTTCACGGCGCTCGGGTCGACCTGAACGCCGGGGCCCGTGGTGGTGGAGAAGGTGACCTTCTTCAGGTACTTGCCCTTCGCCGCCGACGGCTTGGCCCGCAGGACCTCGTCGAGCACCGCGGCGTAGTTGTCCACCAGCTGCTCGGCGGTGAACGACGCCTTGCCGATGATCAGGTGCAGGTTCGAGTGCTTGTCCACCCGGAAGGTGATCTTGCCGCCCTTGATCTCGTTGACGGCCTTGGTCACGTCCATGGTGACGGTGCCCGTCTTCGGGTTCGGCATGAGGCCACGCGGGCCGAGGATCCGGGCGATACGGCCGATCTTGGCCATCTGGTCCGGCGTCGCGATCGCGGCGTCGAACTCCAGCCAACCACCCTGGATCCGGGCGACGAGCTCGTCCGTGCCGACCTCGTCGGCGCCAGCCGCGAGGGCCTCCTCGGCCTTCGCACCCTGGGCGAAGACGATGACACGGGCGGTCTTACCGGTGCCGTGCGGCAGGTTGACCGTGCCGCGGACCATCTGGTCCGCCTTGCGCGGGTCGACACCGAGGCGCATCGCGACCTCGACGGTGGCGTCGAACTTCTTGGAGCTGGTCTCCTTGGTCAGGGCGACCGCGTCCTTCGGCTCGTAGAGCTTGTCGGCGTCGATCTTCTCTGCCGCGGCGCGGTAGACCTTGCTGCGCTGTGCCATTGCTCATTACTCCTGTGGTTGATGGCGGGGCCGCGCGAATGTCGGCCCCTCCCACTGATCTCGCCGGGGATCCGGCGATCAGATCTTGGTGACCTGGTTGAAGTTCAGCTCGACCGGGGTCTCCCGGCCGAAGATCGACACCAGGACCTTCAGCTTCTGCTGGTCGGCGTTGATCTCGCTGATCGACGCCGGCAGCGAGGCGAACGCGCCGTCGGTGACCGTGACCGAGTCGCCCACCTCGAAGTCGAGAACCTTGACCTCGGGCTTGGCCTTCTTCTCCTCGGCCTGCACGGCCGGGGCCAGCCACTTCAGCACCTCGTCGAGGGAGAGCGGGGCCGGCCGGTCGACCCGGTCGGTAGCACCGACGAAGCCGGTGACACCAGGGGTGTTCCGGACACAGGAGTAGGACTCCGGCGTCAGGTCCATCCGGACCAGGATGTAGCCGGGGAAGACCTTGGCCTGCACCTGGTTGCGCTTGCCGTTCTTGACCTCGACCTCTTCACGGGTCGGGACCTCGACCTGGAAGATGAAATCCTCCATGTCGAGGCTCGTGATCCGGGTCTCGAGGTTGGTCTTCACCTTGTTCTCGTAACCGGCGTAGGAGTGCACCACGTACCAGTCGCCGGGCGCGTACCGCAGCTTCTGCCGCAGCTCCTTGACCGGGTCGTAGTCCTCGTCGGCCTCGGGCGCCTGGACCGCCACCGCAGTCTCGTCGGCCTCCTCGACCGACTCGTCGGTGAGCGGCGACGACTGCTCGTCAGCAAACTCTGCGGTCTCGTCGTCGTACTCAGGCACGCTCGCTCACTTCCAGATCAAGTCACTCGGTTCGGAATCCGACTGGCGACGGCTCACTTACCGCCGAGCGCGAAGAGGATGCCCTTACCGAATCCGTAGTCCAGCACCGCCACGATCGCCGTCATCACCGTGACGAACGCGATCACGACGCCGGTGTAGGTCAGAAGCTCCTTGCGCGTGGGCCAGATGACCTTGCGGAGCTCACTGATGACCTCGCGGAAGAACCCACCGATCCGCCCGAAGAAGCCGGTGCGCTTGCGCTCCTTCTTCGTCTTCGGGG
The DNA here is from genome assembly GCF_044388125.1 of Actinoplanes sp. NPDC020271. NCBI lineage: Bacteria > Bacillati > Actinomycetota > Actinomycetes > Micromonosporales > Micromonosporaceae > Actinoplanes > Actinoplanes sp. NPDC020271. Next base: position 122,114 of record NZ_JBIRWQ010000014.1, on the reverse strand, counting down.
TTTCGTCGTCCTTCGTGCGCTCGGCGACCGCAGTCCCGCCACCACGGCTCACCGGGGCGTCAGCGGCCTCATCGGCATCGTCACCGTCGGCGGCGTCGGCGAGCAGCTCGTCGTCGCCCGGGACGTCGTCACCGGGCCGGTCCTTGTCGGCCACTTCGCCCTACTTCCGTCGTCGGTGGTGATGATTTCCCGTCAGCACTCGACCGGACGCGGACTGTGCAAACCGCGCACCGGGCGGGCACGTCGAGGAGGATTGCGCAGGGGTGACAGGACTTGAACCTGCAGCCTGCGGTTTTGGAGACCGCTGCTCTGCCAATTGAGCTACACCCCTTTGCGGGACCGCATGCCTCGCGGCTCACAGTCCCACGGCGCACCAGTGTACGGGTATGCCCTTGGTTATCCCAACCCGGGCCTACCGCTTACCGACAAGCGCCTGTGCCAGAGACAGTACCTTGTCTCCGTTGCATGTGGCAGTCAGGGCGAGGCGGGTGTCCCCGTCCTCGGTGACCTCCTTCACCGTGGCCGTCACCACGACCTCGGTGCCCTCGTCCGTGTCCGGCACCGGGACCGGGCGGCTGAAGCGGACGGCGAACTCCTTCACCGTGTCACCGGCGCCCGCCCAGGCGGTCACCGCGCGGCCGACCAGCGCCATGGTGAACATGCCGTGGGCGATCACCCCGGGCAGCCCGACACCGGTGGCGACGCGCTCGCTCCAGTGGATCGGGTTGAAGTCGCCGGAGGCGCCGGCGTAGCGGACCAGGTCCGCCCGCGTGACGCGGAACGTCTGAGGCTCGAATCCCTCGCTCATGCCGCCACCTCCGCCGCGCTCCGGCTTCGCCATGAATTCGGGACTGAGTTCGATGATTCGCTCGCAAGCTCGCTCATGCCGTGTGCTCCTCGCCCCGCTGGACCAGCTTCGACCATGCCGTCACGACCGGCTCGCCGGCCTCGGTACGCACGTCGGTACGGATCGTGATGAACCAGTGGCCGCCCCGGCTGGTGATCTCGTCCACCGTGTTCACGCAGACCACCGCATCACCGGCGACCAGCGGCCGGCGATAAGCGAACTTCTGGTCACCGTGCACCACGCGCGAGTAGTCCAGGCCGAGCGCGGGATCGCTCACCACCTGCCGGCTGGCGGCCATGGTGATCGTCACCGGGAAGGTCGGCGGCGCCACCACATCCGGGTAACCGAGCGCCCGCGCAGCTTCCGGGTCGTGATATTCCGCCTCGGTCGCGCCGATCGCCCGGGCGAACTCGCGGATCTTCTCCCGGCCGACGAGATAGGTATCGGTGGGCGGCCAGCTGCGGCCGGCAAACGTCTCATCCAGGGGCATACCCCACAAACTACAATGCGCCGCCCGGAGTAACTCCGGGCGGCGCATTGGAAACTCTCTGGGGCTGCGAGTCCTGGATCAGCGGGTCTCGCGGTGCAGGGTGTGCTTCCCGTCGCGCGGGCAGAACTTCTTCAGCTCCACGCGGTCCGGGTCGTTGCGCCGGTTCTTCTTGGTGATGTAGTTCCGGTCCTTGCACTCCGTGCACGCCAGGGTGATCTTCGGACGTACGTCGGTCGCCTTGGCCACGGCGGGGTGCCTTCCTGCTAACGGAAACTAACTGACGACGAACCAGCGTAGACGCTCGGTCGGTCACTCTGCAAAGCGGCCTCGGATTTGAGGCCTCACTGAAGAGTAGCGGTGGCCGGACTTGAACCGGCGACACAGCGATTATGAGCCGCTTGCTCTGCCATCTGAGCTACACCGCCGAGCCAGGCTCACGTCCATCGCCGGCTCGGCGGGAACGAACCCGGTAGAGCCCCCTTACGGAATCGAACCGTAGACCTTCTCCTTACCATGGAGACGCTCTGCCGACTGAGCTAAGGGGGCGCTGCTTGCGATCACTCGCTCGCTGCGTGGATAAGACTACACGGCCCTCCAGCAGGGGTGAAATCGGTATCCCCTACACCGCATAACCGCAGGTCAGATCACGGCTCGGAGCCGTCGGACCTCGCCGGTCGGAGTGGACTCCGGCTCGGTCTGCGCGCTCAGCCAGGCCTCCAGCCGTTCGAACGGGAGCGGCCGGCTGAACAGGTACCCCTGACCGATCTCGCAACCCATCTCTTCCAGCAGTTCGAGGGTGAGCTCGCTCTCCACGCCCTCGGCGACGACCGTGAGGCCGAACTCGCGGGCCAGACTCACGATCGCCCGGACGATGGCCAGGTCACCCGAGTCGGTCGCCATCCCCTGGACGAACGTGTCGTCGATCTTCACCTCGTGCACCGGCCACTGCCGCAGATAGCCCAGCGAGGAGGCGCCGGTGCCGAAATCGTCGACGCTCAGCCGGACCCCGAGGTCACGCAGCCGGTAGAGGGTGGGCAGAACTCGCTCGATGTCGTGGAGCATGCCCGGCTCGGAGATCTCGAACGTCACCTGACCGGGCTCGACCCGGTGCTCCTCCAACAGTTCCTCGACCAGATCCGGGAAGCGGGAGTCCAGCAGCGTACGGGCGGAGAGGTTGACCGCTATCGAGAGCGGCCGGTCCGCGTCCGCCCAGGCCCGGCAGTGCCGCAGGCCGGCGGTGAGCACCACCTCGGTGAGCCGGGCCAGCTGGCCGGTGTGCTCGGCGACCGCCACGAAATCCTCCGGGGCGACCTCGCCGTGCGTCGGGTGCACCCAGCGTGCCAGGCATTCGACGCCGAGGACGTGCCGGTCGGTCAGGGTCACCTTCGGCTGGAAGTAGACGTCGAGCTGGTCACCGTCGATGGCGCGGCGCAGATCGGCGGCGATGCCCAGGCGGCGGACCGCACGGGACTCCAGCGCGGGGTGGAACGGCTGAACGCCGTACGGCAGAACTTTGGCGGCATTGGCCGCGAGCTCGGCCCTCTGCAGCAAGGTCTCCGGATCGCCACCGTGATCGGGATAGACCGACACGCCGACCGCGGTGTCCACGTCCAGGGTGAGCGAGCCGACCGTCATCGGGCCGCGCAGCCGCTCGCGCATCTGGGTGGCGAGCTCGATCGTCGCCTCGATGCCCTCGGTCCGCAGCGTGACCATGAACTCGTCGCCGCCGACCCGGCCGACCAGCGCGCCCGGACCGGCGATGCCGCGCAGGCGCTCGGCGACCTCGGCGAGCAGCTTGTCGCCGGCGGCGTGACCCATCGACTCGTTGACGTTGCGCTGGCCGTCGACGTCGAAGAGCAGAACCGCGACGACCTCGTCCTCGACCCGCACCGTCACCGACTCGGCGAGAGCGTCGATCATCCGGCGGCGGTTCGGCATGGCGGTCAGGCGATCGTGGTACGCGTCGTAGCGCAGCCGGTCGACGAGCCGCGACTTCTCCACGGCGACCGCGGCATGCGCGGCGATCGTCTCCAGCACCTGCACGTCGGAGTCGCGGAAGGTCCGGCTCTCGCCGAGCCGGTTGACCACCTCGAGCGTGCCGATCACCGCCTGGCCGGAGCGCAACGGGATCACCACGGCGTCCTTCACCCGCGCGGCACGCAGCGAATCGCGAAGGTTCTCGATGGCCGGGAACTGGGTGCCGACCGCGACCGGCGAGCGGTCCTGCACGGCCTTGTCCCGCACGGTCATCGGCACCGGCGACAAATCCAGCAGGCCCTCGTTGTCCACCTGGGCGGTGAGCAGAACCTCGGGATAGCGGCCCTGCGGCGCGAGCCAAAGGGTGGCGAACTCCGAGCTCATCAGGGCCCGGACCCGGCCGAGCAGGACGTCCGGCAGGCTGCTGTCGGATCTCTCGTTCCGGACCGCCTGGGTGATCTCGTAGACGTCGCTGAGGGTCTGGTGCTGACGGAAGAAGCCGGCGAACGAGCGGAGCATGAAGACCAGAGCCACCGCCAGGACCGCCAGCAGGATCGCTGACCACAAGGTGGTGTCCAGCGCGATCAGGAACAGCAGGCCGATGGTCACGTTGACGCACGGGACGATGAGCCGGGAGAACAGCGCGCGGAGCACGTTCCGACCGGCCTGCAGGCCCTGCACCACGGCCATCACGCCGAACAGGCTGAAGATCTGCACGAGCAGCATCACCAGCGTGGCGGCGAACAGCAGCGCCCAGGTCACCGGGCTGGCCGAGTCGAGCGGCCGGAACGGCTGGAGCACCAGGAGGGCGGCACAGATGCTGGCGGCACTGCGAGCGACGTTGTAGGCCCATTTGACCGGGGCGAACGACCCCTTGACCAGCGCCATCAGCTGACCGCCGACGACCAGGAGGATCATCAGCACCGGGGAGAGGTAGTACAGCCCCAGGACCAGTGGGACCTCGTTCACCACGATGCCGACCGAGCTGCGCCGGATGACGACGTTGAAGAGCGTGAGGGACGCCACCGAGTAGAGCGGGAAGATCAGAAGGCCGGCGCCCCAGGCGTCGTGCCAATGGGTGTCGGTGACCCAGAACGCTGTGGTGCAGACGACCGCGAACAGAATCAGCGGGCCAGTGATCAACCAGGCGAATTGCTCAGAGCGCGGCTGTGGACTTGAACGCCCAGCCATTCGCGCTCCTTATCGGTTGACCCCGGGGGTCGTGTGGCGAACCTCGAGATGCCTCAGTCCCAGTTGAAATCAAGCGTGGAGTAGGCCACCGCGGAAGAGTCGGCGGCGTAGGCGACGCCTCCGGCCGTGCCCCCGACGATCGCGGCGAGCACGAAGACCAAGCCTGCAAGGCGGCCCAGCTTCCTTGCGAACATCGTGGTTCTCCCTCATTCGAACTTGCGCTTACCGGGGTTCCATGATGGTGCCACACCACCTGTGCGACAGGGAGTGTTCATCGGCGGGTCGCGGCGACGCTCTGGCGAATCCTGGCCGAACGGCTGAGGCCTACCCGTCTGTCCATGCTGAAGGATTCACGCCTTTATACGCCATTTAAGCGGAGAAGTAAGGCCAATTCACCTCAGAGCGTCAGGACCACTTGACGTCAGGGTGTCTTGACGAAACACTTCTCGCTCATGACCACGCCAGACGATCTGGAACTACAGCACACGCTGGTCACGGCTACACATCGTTACGACGACTTGCGGATGCGGGAAGCCCTGGCCGCGATGTCCCCGGGCGACGACGGCACCGCCCTCTCCCCCGCCGAGACACTCGAGATGCTCGCGCTCAGCGAGGTGGTGATCCGCAAGGCCGGGTACGGGCGGCAGGCCACCGTCCGGTCGGCCCGCGCCGCCGGCGTCTCGTGGACGCAGATCGGCGCCGCGCTCGGCACCAGCAAGCAGGCCGCCTGGGAGGCCCACCAGCGGTGGATCGACGAGCAAGCCCATCAACGTGAGCCGGAGACGGGTCGCCCGAACTGACCGATCAGTCCCCCGTGGCGGCAGGACGGTCAGTCGTGCTGTACTGCGACCACGAGCCCGGATAGAGCCGGCCCCGGCCGAGACCGGCGTGCTCCAGCGCGATCAGGTTGTGGCAGGCGGTCACGCCGGAGCCGCAGTAGGAGATCACCTCGGCGCCCTCGGCCACGCCCACCGCGGCGAAACGTTCACGCAGCTCGGCCACGGGGAGGAAACGGCCGTCAGCGGTCACGTTCGCCCGGCAGGGCAGGTTGCGGGCACCCGGGATGTGGCCGGCGCGCGGGTCGACCGGCTCGGTGTCACCCCGGAAACGGGGAGCGTCACGGGCGTCGAGCACCACGTGGCCCCCACCGGCGGCGTCGTCCAGGGTCGCCAGGCGCTCGGCCGGCCACTCGCGCACCGAGAAGACCGCCGGGGACGGCGGCGTGGACCCGGTCGCGAGCTCACCGTCGTACGCCAGCAAGCCTCCGTCGAGAAGAGCGGCCCGGCGGCCGACCGCCCGCAGCAACCAGATGAGACGAGCGGCGATGACGCCGCCGGCGTCGTCGTAGGCAACGACGGTGCTCGCGTCCCCGATCCCGGCGGCGGACATCGCCGCGGCGAAAACCTCCGGATCCGGCAGCGGATGCCGGCCCTCGGCCGGCGACGCCGGACCGGCCAGAGTGGTGTCCAGGTCGATGAAGACGGCGCCGGGCAGATGACCTTTCTGGTACGCGGCACGGCCCGACCGCCCGTCCAGATACCACCGGACGTCGGCGAGGACCACGTCACCCGCGTGCGCCCGCACCCAGTCCAGATCCACCACGGGGTCGATCATCACGCCACCCTCTCCTACCGACTCGACAGGCCCAGACGCAGTCCGAATCCGATCAGGACAGCGCCGGTCCCGGCGTCGACGGTACGCCGCACCGAGCGGCGAGCCAGGAGACCACGCGCGGCCTGCGCCCCGAAAATGATCAACGAGAACCAGACCAGCGCCTCGAGATCATGCACCAGGGCGAGCAGCAGCCCGACACCGAGCGGCGAGGAATCCGCCGGGATGAACTGCGGGAGAACGGCCACGTAGAACGCGCCGACCTTCGGGTTCAGCAGGTTCGTCAACAGACCCCGGCCGAACATGCTCCACCAGGTCGGCGCCGCCGGCCCGGCCGGCTCGACAATCAGACCGTTCTTTTTGAAAGCCGACCACATCATGCGTACGCCGAGAAAGAGCATGTACGCGGCACCCGCGACCCGCAACACGGTGTAGGCCGTGGTCGACGCGGTCAGCAGAGCAGACACGCCGACGGCGGCAGCGGCGCCCCAGACCAGCGCGCCCGTGTTGACGCCCAGGGCGGTGGCGAACGCCGGGCCCCGGCCCATCGTCACCGCGGAACGGAGCACCAGGGCGGTGTCCAGGCCCGGGGTGACGGTGAGCAGGGCGCCGAGGATCGCGAAGGAAAGGACGGCGTGAGTCAGGTCCATGACCCCGTTCTTAGCTGGTCGGCGACTCACTGGCCAGCCGGTTCTCACGCCTCGCGGATTGGGCTGCCAGCGCGGACTCATGCCTTGCGGGTCGGGCCCCGGGCCGCGCGGGCTCACGCCTTACGGGTCGGGCCCCGGCCGTGGGGGCTCACGCCTTACGGGTCCGGCGCGGGCTCACGCCTTACGGGTCGGGCCCCGGCCGCGCGGGCGGAAGAGGACCAGGGCCACACCGACCAGGGCCACCGCGAGCACCGCGGCGACCTGCCCGGTCACCGCGCCGGGCAGGTGCAGACCGCCCACGTAGATCAGCAGGGCGAGACCGAAGAGCAGATGGTAGAAGCCGGCGTCCCGCAACGACCGGAACGAGCGCGCGATCATCTCCGGCCCCCGGCCCAGGACCAGCATCCGCACCCCGAAGATGAACAGCGCCAGCCCCGCCAGGCCGCCCAGCGCCTCGGTACTCATCGTCCCAGTGTGCGACCGGGACAGGCGTCGTTCAGCGCATTAGCGGTAATTCGTGACCCGCGGCTGCAGGGCCGTCAGACTGCGGTCTTGTAACCCTCGGAGCCTTCTGGGCCGCCGAAAACCGAGCTCGGACAGCGGCATGACAGTGCGCCTGGCCAACGGCTGCGTAACGCTACTTGACGATATAGTGCCAGCGTGTACGAAGGTCAGCCGAAGCTCGGCACGGTGGTGGACGGAATCGTCTCAGAGGTACACAATTTCGGCGTCTTCGTACGTCTCGAAGGAGATCCGGTTGACCACTCAGGCAGCGGATTCATTCGGATTCCGGAGCTGACCTGGGAATACTCCGCTGACGTCGCCGACGTGGTGCACGTTGGTCAGCGGATCTCCGCTCAAGTGCTCGACTTCGACAGCACACGCGGACAGGTTCAGCTTTCACTGAAAGCCTTGCAGGAACGTCCACTCCCTTAGTTCGCCGACCGGGCCGGTGAGGAGCTCCCCGGCCCGATCGGTCCCTTCGGCGCATTCGTTCGCGTCGCGCCCGGTCGTACTGGAAGGCATCGGTCCCCGGTGCTTAGGCCATCACGTCGAGGCGCAACTCGCGGCTACTTGTCTACTGGTGGTACGACCGCAGCCCGGCCACGCTTGGTCGAGGCGACCGGCGGGATCGCTCGTATTGCGGCTGTCCACCGCTATAGGTGTGACCGTGGTTTCCAACCGTTCGTGCATGGACCCGCTCGACCTGGTGAATCATGGCGTCATGGCAGCCATCGTGGAGATCCATGTGCCGTTGATACCGGCCCCAGGACTCGAACCGGGCGCGTACCCGTTCCCGTGGATCGAGCGGGTCGAGGACTTCCTCATCGAGATCGAAGATGAGGGCGTGGTGGAGACGTATGACGAGGGCGAGGAATTCTTCGGCGCCTACGTCTTCTCTCTTACTGGCACTGACGAGGAGGCCCTGGTGAGCGCCGCATCCCGCGTGGCGAGGTTCGAGGGAGTTCCGGCTGGCGCCTTTGCCATGATCACCGACAGTGCGGCACCCTCGATGGGGATGGGGCGCCGGATTGACTTGCCGACCTCTTGATGTTGTCGAAGTTCAGAGCAACCGGATTCATTGGCATAGCACCACCGATCTGCCCGGTGCTGCGACACCACGACGCACTCGGCGAGCTTGCGCTCCCGAACGTCTCCCGCGAACTCAGCCACCGAGACCTCGAACTCGCCGGCCTCCACGGTCCGCATCACCCAGAGGCACGGGGCTGCGGTGTGCGGGTCGTTGTACGGCGTCTCGTCGCCATACAGCGCGCAAAGCTGGCTGAGTCGGCCGCGGAGCCCTGCACTCTGCCCGACGTAGGCGAGCGTCTTCTCCCCCAGCCGCCTCACCCGGCACAGCCCTGGGCCACGCGCCACCCGGAGGCGGGCCGCCCGATCGTTCAGCGGAAGCCAGCCCGCCCAGAGAGAGCCTGCGTCTCCGGCTCCGGCAGCGGGCGGGATCCCACGGACGAAGGTTAGGACATGGATCCGACGACCTCCGGGCCGCTGAGGCGATCCTGGGCCGTCTCTGGGCTCTCAGACGTTCGAAAACGTTGACCAAAGATGACCATGACCAACGGCGTTACCCAGCTCAGCATGCATGGCCGGCCCTGTGGTCAGGACCGGCCCAATGCCACTATCGGTAGTTCGTGAACTGCAGCGCGACGCCGAAATCCTCGGCCTTGAGCAGGGCGATCACGGCCTGCAGGTCGTCGCGCTTCTTACCGGTGACCCGCAGCGAGTCACCCTGGATCTGCGCCTGCACGCCCTTCGGGCCCTCGTCGCGGATCTTCTTGCTGATCGCTTTCGCCTTGTCGGTCTCGATCCCCTCGACCACCTTGAGATCGATCTTGAAGGTCTTGCCGGACTGCCGGGGCTCCCCCGCGTCCAGCGACTTCAGGGAGATGTTCCGCTTCACCAGCTTCTCCTTGAACACGTCGAGCGCGGCGATGGCCCGCTCCTCGGTCTCCGACGTGATGGTGAAGGCCTCGCCCGACTTGGCGACCTCGGTGCCGGTGCCCCGGAAGTCGAACCGGGTGCTCAGTTCCTTCTCCGCCTGGTTGTAAGCGTTGTCGACCTCCTGCCGGTCGACCTTGCTGACGATGTCGAACGACGGGTTGGCTGCCATGATTGAGACTCCTGCGCTGGATGCTTGTCGATGTCGCCGATGGGCCGTCTCCAGCCCGCGACATGCCGACCGTACCCGGTTGCGGGGCGGCCCTGCGGTACGGCTATGCTCATGTCCGCAACCGCGGGAGACCGCGGTGAGTGCCCAGGCGGGTTGCCCGAGCGGCCAATGGGAGCGGACTGTAAATCCGTCGCGAAAGCTACAGAGGTTCGAATCCTCTACCCGCCACCACAGGGTAAAAGAAGCCCCTCACCTGCTGATACAGCGGTGAGGGGCTTCTTTCGTTGGTCCCACTGGGTCTCACCCGGAACCGCTCGATCTCACTGGTCGTGTCGTATACGTGTCGGCGATCAGGCGGCGTTCTGAGCGGCCGGCTGTGTCAGGCCGAGTGCCGCCTCGACCCTCCGGCGGGACGCCTCGTCCTGCCCGTAGATGCACTTCGCATACACCCGCATGAGGACGTGGACGCTGTGTCCGGCCCACTCGGCGACCTGGGTCGCGGGAACGCCCGCGTTCAGCCAGAGCGACACGGCGGCGTGCCGCAGGTCGTAGGGACGCTTCGCGAGTGGCGACCGGAGTTGCACGGGCGTGAGGGTGGCCTCGCGCGCGTCGCGCCACGCCTTGCCGTAGGAGTTGCTGGGGATGGGCTGGCCGAGCGTCGGCACGTAGCGCCCACCGGGGCCGCGTCGGGTGACGAACAGCCTGCCGTCGGATGCCGGCTTGTACTTGCCGATGTGGTGGTCGAGCAGGGCGCAGAGAGGCGGCGGCGCTGGAACCGGCCGCGTCGCACTCTTGGCCCGGTGCTTGAGGCCGCGACGCTCGATGGTGCCGGCCTCGTCACCCCACCCATGCCCTACGGCGACCGTCGAACCGGTGAGGTGCAGGACCCCCCACCCGCCCTCTACCTTGGGTCGCTCGTACTCATCCTCCCGAAGGTTCAGCACCTCCTCGGGCCGCAGCGCCGCGTAGTACATGCAACCGAAGAACGCCACCAGTTCGGGCGTCCGGTCGCGTACAGCGGCGAGCAGCGCGCGAGCTTGCGCCGGGTTGACCACCGCCTTGCGATCAACCTCGTCGTCATGCTTCGGGGCGATCCAGCTCACGAGAGAAAGCGGGTGGACCTCCAGTAACCGCAGTTCAACCGCGTACTTGAGCGCACCCGAAAAGATCGCGCGCTTCCGAGCGATGGTGCTCGGGGAGGCCGCTCCGCCGTCCTTCATGCGAAGGGCGATCGTGTCGAGACACTTCCTGATCAGAGCGGCGTCGGTCAGGGCGGACAGGTCGACGGTGTTGGACTCCAGCCACCGAACGGCCGTGACCAACTCGGCGGGAGGTTCTCCGGCGTCGCGCCGTGCCTTGTTGAACGACCAGCCGTAGAGGGCGGCTCGGATGGCCTTGTCGCTCGGCGCTCCCCTGTTGGTCGCCAGCAACACGGGCGTGACGGTGGCCAGCGCCTCAGCGATGCCCTTGCGGTGCTTGGCTGAGGCGCGCGGCCACTTGACATCGACATAGGCAGTCGCGTGGTCGTACCACGATCGGGCGTTGAGAGCGCGTGCCATCGGCTCGGGCAGACCGCGCGTCTCGTCGAAGGCGACGCCCTCTCGTTGAGCGACGACCAGCTTTGATCGGAAGCTATCGGCGAGTGCCCGAGTCGCGAACGTGTCCCGGAACGGCTTGCCGGCGACGACCCATCGGACGGTGTATGAGGTGCCCTTCGCGAGCTTGTTGACCAGCACGCTGTGAACGCGGACATCGAAGGTGCTCATGCGGCCTGCTGCTCCTCACGGCTCGACAGCCACGCGTCGAAGTCGGTACGACGGATGCGGAGCTGCCCATTCGGCAGCTTGTAGGTACGGGGTGCCTGGCCGAGCGCCTTCCAGCGGAAGAAGGTCGACTTCGGAACGTCCAGCTCGGCGAGGAAGTCAGTCAAGGTCAGAAAGGTGCGTGCCATGGGGTCCGGCCTCCCTGGGAAAGGGCATGTTGGGGCAACCCATGGCGGCGCTGACCGCCGAACGGACCCGGCGGACCTCCTTCCATGGGTGTCGAAGTCGTTGACGCAGAAAGCCACACAGCGACCCTCTGAGAGCGCCGTAGAGCCAAGATCTCGGGTGTCCGAGGGTTAGGCCATAGGCGGAGGTACGGGTGAGGCTCTCAGAGGGCCGTTTGGGTGAGCCGGTCGGCGGATCGGCTCGGTTGGGGTGTGTAGCCGTACCAAGCCGTACCAGCCGTACCAGTGCAGGTCAGGGGCGGTACGGCTTGTCGGGGCGGTACGGGTCAAGCCGTACCAGTGGCGTCGGCCGCCGGCGGCGGGGGCATCTCGTCGAGGGTGGCTTGGTACGGCTGGAGCCGTACCACGTTGTCGAGCCGTACCGCGTCTGAGCTGGGCGGGTACGGCTGGTACGGCTGGTACGGCTCTCCCTCGTCGTCGGGGCAGTAGCGCTGCCACGCGTCGCCGAACACGGCGCGGCGGTAGCCCTTGGCCTGGCCGATCGGCTGAGGGAAGCGGATCGTGTCGGGCCGGATGTCGTACTCCCGCAGCAGCGTCCCGAGCCGTACCCCGGTCAGGCCGGTCCCGGTCCCGCCGTACTCCGACCACGGCGCTTCCGGGTCTGCCTTGAGCCGTTCGAGCAGGACGGCGGTCGGGATCGCGTCGGCGTCACCGAACGCCGCTCGGCAGTCGGTCAAGAGCCGGATGCGGTCGGAGGCGACGGTGTTGCTGTCGCGTTCGGCGGTCAGCGCTGTCGCTGCCTCGCGGCCTCGGTCGGGCCAGTCGCCGCCGGCCAGGTCGGCGATGGCGATCAGCGGTTCCCACGTGTCGGCCGCCCGGTCCTCCAGCGGCATGACCGGCTCGGCTTTCTCCAGCGCGGGCAGGTTGCCGCGCAACCACTGATTGAGGTCATTGGCGAGTTGCCGCAGCGCCACGCCGTCGCGGCGGTGCCGGTACGGCGAGACGGTCTCGCCCGGTGCACGGCGGCGCATCCGGATGACCACGGCCCGGTCCTCGATCGTGTCGGGCATCTGGCCGATGCCGGCGAGCGCGGCCATGGCGAACGTGGCGATCTTCTCGACCCGGTTGCGGGCGTTGTCCCACCGGATCGTGGGCCGGTTGCGCTGGTGACCGGCGTTGAGCAGCCCGCGCAACTCCTCGTTGCTCTCGGCCGCCTTCCCCCCGAAGATCGTGTCCGCCTCATCGACTAGCAGCGTCGGCGGGTCGTCCGAGCCGATCGACCGGTACACCGCCGCTGTACTGGCGTTGACGGTGATCAGCGGGTTGCAGGACGTGCCTTCCACGATGTCGAGCAGCCTCGACTTCCCGCAGCGCTTCTCCGGTGCGCGGATCACGAGGCGGGGCGCGTGCGCCCATGCCGGTTGGGCGTGGGTGGCGGCGATCCACAACACCACGGCGTCGATCGCTTCCGGCGACGGGAGTACAACGTACGTGGTCAGCACGGCGTGTAGCCGGTCGAGGATCGCGGTTCCCTCGATGATCCGATGCGGGGTAGTCATGCGGCGAGCCCTTCTGTGGGGACAGCTTCGGCGCGGAAGCCGCCCGTGATGGCCGCGCGGGTGTCGCGGTCGGTCTGTCCGGCGGCGCGGCCGGCGTGGTAGAGCGCCGCGTGAGCGTCGGCCGGGGTGATCGCTCCGGCGGCGACCATGCGGGCGACGCCGCGTGCCGCGCCGTAGATCGTGTTGCGGCGGGTGCCCTCCGGGGCGTTGGCGATGGCGGCCAGGTTGGCGGCGAGCAGCGCGGCCGGGGCCGAGATGCCCTCCCCCCGGTGAAGCGGGGTAACGGTGCCGGCAGGCGTTGCGGTCGGCGCGGGCTCGACCGGGCGGGACAGCTCGACCAGCGCGCGGGGCATCTCGATCACGGGCCGGTCCCCGATCGGCCGGTACAGCTCACGCGTGGCCGGGTGGATCGAGGGCGGGGCGACGATGTACCCGCCGTCGGCCTTGATGTCGACGCCGGGGTGATCGCGGAGCTTGGCGGCCAGTGTGCCGCCGGGGTGGCGGTAGTACAGGTGCCACCCGCCGGACCCTGTCCGCACGGCGCGGGTGGCCGGCATCAGGGCGCGGTCGATGGTGCCGCCGTTGCGGGGGTCGATGTCGATCACGCACAGGTCGCAGATCCGGCCGGTCCGGATGGCGAGCAGGCCGCCCGGTACCCGTTGGTGCATGGCGGTGATCCGGTCCGGGTCGCGGGTGGCGGCGTAGAAGCCGTGGCAGGTCAGGTGGTCGCACGCTTCCGGATCGTGCGCCCGAGCCGGGTCGGTCTCGGCTTTCGGGCAGAGTGCGCAGTTGGCGACCGGTCGTTTGGACCGGCCGAGCAGGAACACGGGGTAGCCCTCAGCGGCCAGCGCCAGCGCGGCGGGCAGCGTCGGGACATGGTCGGGCATGGTCGACGTCCAATCGTTGGTCACGGACGGCGCGTCCGCGCGGCCGACCAGGGCGGCCGGGGTGTGCGCGGGGCAACGCGGTCCGGGCAGGTAGGGGCGGACATGGTCGGCGGCGAGGCAGTAGCGGCGCTCGCCGCCGATCCAGTGGCCGCACGTGGCGGCGGGGTGCATCAGGCGGCCTTGCGGCCGATCGCGATGCGGGACGCGCCGCCGGTCAGGGCGTCGGGCCGGACGGCGGCGACCGCGCCGATCAGTCGGCGGATCAGGTGCAGGGTGAGGCCGACCTGCCGGACGGCGATCGGGTCGCGGTGGTCGAGCCGCACGCGGATCGTGATCTCGGCGTACTCCCGGTCACCGGCGCGAACGCGGGTGATGACTCCCCGGCCGCCGGTCGCGTCGGCGATGACGTCCGGCGCTCGATGGGTGTCGATGCCGCACCGGTGATCACGGGCGCACCAATCGGTGTGCGGCGTCTCGGTGCGCTGGAGACGGGCCATCGTGCGGGCCTTCATCGGGTGCCCTTGTCGTGCAGCTCCCGCAGGCCGTTGATGATCCGGCGGCCGATCCGCAAGCGGCGCCCGTCGCCGCCGCAACGGCGGCACAGGCCGAACGCCTTGCCGAACGGCGACCGGCGCTTGCCCGAGCCGTGGCACTTGCGGCACGCGCCGAACGGCCAGAGCCAGCAGCCGAACGCGTAACAGAGAGTGGCGATCACGGCGGCGAGGATCAGCGCGCCGATCATGGTGGTTTCCGGGGTTGCGGTCGCGGCGAGGGACGGCACGGTGATGCCTCCTGAGACGTTTTCCGAGCGTGGAGGGGTGTCGACGCGACCCGCGACCGGCCAATGTCTGTGCTGACCAGGCCGGTCGCGGGTCGAGTCGCGTTGACGCGACCGGTCGCGGGGATGCCGCGACCGGTCAGGCCGCCTTGCGGCGGTCGATCGCGGCGTCGATGTCGTCGGCCTTGGCACCCTTGAGCGCCTTGCCGGACCGCTTGACATCTACGCTCCGTACACCGAACGCGCGGATCTGAGCCGAGATCGACTCGGCGGTGATGTCCGCGTAGTGCTCCGGCAGACGACCGGCCAGCCGCTCCGCAAGGTCCTCCCACTGCAAGCCGTTCTCGCCCCGCTCGAACATCGAGCGCACGTCGGCGAGCACGTCGCGGGAGACCTTGGCGACGTCCTCACCGGCGGCCATGCCGGTCAGCGTCCCGGCCGCTTCCCGCAGCGCGCGGGCGGCGATCAGGATCTTCTCGGCGTCGTCGGCGTCGGCGAGGTAGGTCCGCACCGTCGGGGTGACATCCGACGCGCCCCGCAGGATGCCGACGCCCTTGTAGGACGGCAGCAGCGTGGACGAGTCGAAGCCTTCCGAGTACGCGCCGGAACCCAGTACCAGGTCACTGACCTGCCACGACCCGGTACGCAGGCTGAACCGCACCTGGTGGTTGTCGCGGAAGCTGATGAACTGCTGGGCGACCTGCCCGGTGCCGATGCCGCTCGGGCGCTGGGTGGCGTCGACGAAGATGACGCCGGCGGCCGGGGCGACCTTGACCAGGTAGACCAGCAGCGCGGCGATCTCCTTGGAGATGTCCCCGAGGTCGAAGTACTCCTGGAACTCGTCCAGCAGCACGATCCGCACGGGCATCTTGTACTTCGGATCACGGGCGATCTCGCGGGTCAGCTTGCCTTCCGGGCACACGTCCACGGGCAGCTTGGACAGCCGCTCGTACCGGTCCTGAACGTCGGCCTTGATCTCCCGCAACCCTTCCAGCACGATCTCTGCCGGGTCGCCGTCGCGGGTCATCGCCAGGCCGAACGCGTACCGGTCGGCGACCAGCGCGAACTTGCGCCAGTCAGGCTTGCCGCCGCCGTCGAAGACGGTCAGCTTCACGTACGGGTCGAGCGCGCCATACAGGCCGAGCAGCCGGGCGGCGAACGTCTTGCCCTGCCGGGGCTGAGCGCCGATCAGGAACGACGTCCACAACAGACTGATCTCGACCTTGTTGCCGCGTTCGTCGAGGCCGAACGGGCAGGCTGCCAGATGTCGGTGGGCTTGCACCGCAGCAACGGCGTACGACCGGCACCCACCGACAGCGGGTCACGGTCGGCCACCCACAGCGTGTGCCGACGGTGCGAGGTGGCGTCGCGGGTGATGAACACCTGAGAGATCGCCACGTCGAGGCCGGACGCGATAGCGCCGCGCGCCTTGACCGCGTCGTCGAACGTCTTGCCGTACGGCAGGTCGATGCTGACCTGAGAGCCGGTCCCGGACCGGTCACGGGCCATCGTCGAACCGAACGCCACTTGCTGGTGGGCCTTGTCCGGGTGGCCGAGCCCGGCCGCGTAATACGCCCGCAGGATGATGTCCGGGTTGATCCGGCGGAACCGTCCGGCGACGGTCGCCGGGGTGATGATCGGCCGGTCCTCGGGGCGGCCGATGTGCGCCAGGAACGCCACCACCGACCCGATGACCAGCAGCAGCGCCCACGTCGGGGCGGTCGCGTACAGGACCGGTCCGCCGATCAGCAGCGTGAGCAGGCCAGCCAGCAGCACGATCCCGCGCCACATGCGGGTGGCCTTGACCTCCCGGTGCAGCTTGAGCCACATCGCCGGGTCGTTGGCGTCGGCGGCGGCCTGGCGGAGCCCGTACTGTTCCGTCACCCACCACCACTTGATCTGCCGGCCGATCAGCCGGAACGTGCCGACGATCGACCAGAACGAGGCGAGCACCACGTACAGCGGGATGCGCAGGGCGTGGAAGCCGGTCCGGTACGCGGCGAGCGCGGCGGCGACTTTGGCGCTGTGCTTGATGTTGGGCCAGGTGTTCCAGCCGACCGGCACGATCGGCATCCGGTCGCCGGACGCGGCCGGCGGCGGGTCCACCACCGCGCCGCCGCGCTGAGGCTCGGTGTCGAGGGCCACCTCGAAGTGGGTGCCGCCGGGCTCGGCCGCCGCCCGCCGGGCGCGGGCCGTGTCCAGGTCCACCACGTCGGCGTCGGGCCGGTCCGCCACGTCGTGTTCGGCGGCCGTCCAGTCGAATCCGTCAGGGTTGGGGGTCGGGTTGTCGCTCACGGACGGTTCTCCGTTCCGTCGGTGGTGCCTGGGCATACGAGGGGGTTGGGCAGGCAAGACCCGATCAGGCCGGGGTACTCGCCGATGTCGAACAGGCCGATGAACGTGCTCACCGGGTCGGGCACGGTGGCGCACACCGTGCCGCCCGACGTGTCGAGGTGCACCACGTCCGAGCCGACGACGGCGGCGGTCAGCCGCGCGTCGCGGTCGAGCAGGTACCGGGCGACCGGGCACCGTCCGGGGTGCTCGGGCTCACCCTTGATCCCGGCGCACATCAGGTTGGTTGCCACGTCCTCAGCCGTGCGGCCGAGCGCGTACATCAGGTACTCGGCGTTGTTGCGCACGGCGTCCGGGTCGATGTCGATGCGAACGAGGGTCATGACGGCTCCCGGTCAGTCGAGGGGTCCGCAGGTGTGCTCGCGCTGCGAGCCGTGACAGCCGCACGCGAGGTAGCCGCCGACGTCGGTCAGCGGGTAGTCATCGACGTCCGCCGGCGGCTCGGCCGGGGTGAGGTCGACGTCGTCCGGGTCGAGGCGTGCCGGGGTGGTGGTCACTGGCGATCACTCCCCCGAGCCGAGCGCGTCGGCGAGCATCGCCCGGTGCGCCGGGAAGATCTCGCCGTAGAACTCGTCGGCCACGTAGCCGGTCAGCTCCTCGAAGGTGTCGGCCAGCACCCACGTCGCGCACACGGCGTCGTCGCCGGCCGTGGGCTGCGGGAGCTGCCACGGGTGCTCGCAGGGGCCGAAGTCGATGCGGACCGGCACGGTGACCATCCACGCCTCATCCGAGGCGCGCGGGTCGGGCACGTACCGGGCGGGCAGCGTCGTGACCCACGGGTCGCGGGGGTTGGCGG
Organism: Actinoplanes sp. NPDC020271; assembly: GCF_044388125.1. Lineage (NCBI taxonomy): Bacteria > Bacillati > Actinomycetota > Actinomycetes > Micromonosporales > Micromonosporaceae > Actinoplanes > Actinoplanes sp. NPDC020271. Next base: position 104,399 of record NZ_JBIRWQ010000014.1, on the reverse strand, counting down.
TCAGCCCGGTCTCTTCCTGGAGTTCCCGGACGGCGGCGTCGGTGGGGTCCTCACCGGGGTCGACGTAGCCGCCGGGCAGCGCCCACCCGTGGCCGTCGGAGCGCTCGACCATGACGATCCAGCGGTGTCCGGCGGCGTCGTGGGCCACCACGAGGGCGTCGGCGCACACCTGCTCTCCCCAGTGGCCCAACTCGTTGCGGCCGTAGCGGATGCCGGTGCTCTCGCACGGGTTGACCGGCCGACCGTCGACCAGGGTGAACGGGATGACGGCGGCGGCCTGCCGCGCCGTCCAGTCGATGCGGGTCGGGTCGGTGACGGGGTCGGCCCACGACGCGCCGGCCGCCACGGCGGCGAGCACGTCGGGATGGGTGAACGTGCGCGGTTCGGGGGTCGTCATGTCAGCGCCCCCGACGGTGCTGCGGGGCGAGCGGGTCGCAGTCGCGCGGGCAGCGCGCCGGCGTGGTCGTGCTCGCGCCGGTGGCGAACGTCGCGGTGTGACCGCACGCCGAGAAGGTGATCTCAACGCTGGTCTGGGGCGGCGGGGTCTTGCGAGCGGCCATAATGGCCTCCTCCTCTGAGGTTCTTGCAGCGGATGGGGAGACCGGCGGCACGGCGCGGTTACCAGGCCAGTAGCCGTGCCGCCGGGCGAAGTCAGTGCGAGCGGTGCATCAGGTGCGCGAGACCAGCGCCCATGCCGAGCACGGCGACCGGGATGCAGGCGACAGCGGCGGTGATCGGCCACGGGGCCGACGTCCAGCCCCACGACGCCATCAGGTGGTAGGCGACCTGGCCGAGCGCGCCGAGCGCCAGCGACGCAAGCGCCGACCACTTGGCGAACGTGAGCGCCGGGCCGGTGACCATGCCGGACAGCCACACGTACAGCGCGTACGCGGCGTACGTCTCCACGCCGATCGGGAGCGTGATCGCCGTGTTGATCTGGAAGTCGGAGATGCCGGGGAGCAGCGTGACCATGCCGAAGCCGGTCAGCCGTCCCATCTCGACCCAGCCGCCCCAGATCGCGACGAACGCGGGCAGACACAGGATCAGCACGGGCCACACGATCGGGCGACGCCGTTTCGGCTCGGGCTCGGCGACCGGCTCGGCCGCCGGCGGCGCGGTCGGCTCGGCGGGCGGCCGGGTGATGCCGACCGCCGGCGTCTCCCCGGTGGGGTCGATCGTCGGAAGCGGCGGCGCGGTCACCGCGGGCTCGGCAACCGGGTCGGCGGTCGGCTCGGGCTCGACCGGCTCGGGAGCGGTCGGCGCGGCCGGGGCGGGCGTGAGCGCGGCGAGCAACTCTTTCGCCTTCGGTCCGCCGACCTTGAAGGTCTTCATCAGCGTGTTGCGGCTCGGGATCTCGCCGAGCCGGTCGGCCAGGTCGCGGGCGTGCGGGATCAGTTCGTCGACGGTGCGGGGGTAGGCGCTCGGGGTGGTCGTGGCGGTCATCGGCTGTTCCTCTCGGAGCAGGGATAGGGCAGGTCACGCGCACTCGATGCAGCAGCCGAGCGAGCGCGGGATGCAGTAGGGCCGGACGGTCGAACAGGTCGAACAGGTGCGCCGGGCCGTCATCGCCTTGGCGAGCGCTCGCAGCTGCGCGGGGCTCGGCGTGCGCTTCGGCCGGGCCAGGTCGAGCCGGTACAGGTAGGCCGCGCGGACGCCACCGACGCCGCGCCACAAGACCTGAGCGGCGATCGGCTGACCGCCAGGGCAGAGACCGCGTTCCCGCAGTTGACGGCGGGTGGCGTAACCGGCCGGGGCACCCCGCCACCAGAAGGTGGGGATGCCGTACCGGGTGCCTTCCGGGTCGTGGAACGCGGCCCGGATACGGGCCATCAGGCCGCGCGGCGCGGGCTCGGCGAGCGGGTCAGCCGGGCCACCAGCGCGAACGTCTCGCGGATTACCGCGTGCTCGGCGCGGCGAGCCCGGCGAACGTCAAGCTCGCAGGTCCGGCCACGGTTGATCGCGTCCAGCAGGGTGACCTCAGCCAGCGCCCACTCGAACTCGGCGGCGAGCAAAGGTTCCTCGATCTCGATCGCCGCCAGGTCGGCGGCGGTCGGCTCGGCGTAGAAGTCGTGATCGCTCACGGGATGTCCTCCATAGGAAGGGTCAGCGCGGCACCTACACGAGCGGCTGATGCCGCACTGACCAGCGAAGATGACGAAGAAGGTGCATGGGTGACCAGCGCCCATGCGCGGCGACCTTTTTCGGGATTCCGTCCCGTGGGAGGTGCGGCCCAACGGCTCTATGGAGTTCTCAGAGAACGTGTGCGCAGCGGGACGATCACGAACGGTGCAGCCGGAGCCACCTCCGCCGTGTCGGAGCCCGACCGGCTTGCCTTGCCTGGCTAGCCAGGGGGCATGAGATGAAGCTAGACCGGCCTGGCTAGTCAGGTCAACCCCTTGCGTGGAACTTCCCTAACTTGGCTAGTCAGAGATAAGGTCAGCCCGTGGCCGCGAACCTGGAATTCCTTGGTGACCTTGATCCCGACGACCCGCGACAGGCGTCGCAGCAGATCGCGAACATGCTGCGCGCCGCGATCTTGACCCGGAAGCTCGCGCCGGGCGACAAGCTGCCCTCACAGCCCGAACTCGCGAATCGTTACGGCGTAGCGCGCGAGACGATCAAGCGAGCGCTTGAGGTGCTGCGCAATGAGCGCCTGATCGTCACCCGCCAGGGCAGCGGAGCCTTCGTCCGCGCCCAGACTCAGCGGCCGGTCGAGCTACGTCCCTTGGTCGAGGCCGCTTTCGAGCACACACATGTGGCGATCGACTTCGCCGGGTTCTCGGGTGAGACCCTGCGGGACGCGATTGCCGAAGCACTCGACATGGTGCGCGCCGGCCGGTCAGCCCCTGAGACCATCACCGTCCGCCTGATGATCTCGGACATGTCGGTGCCGATGGCGCTTCCGGCGCTGGCCGCGACCGGGGCCGATGATCCGGCTGTCCGGAAGCGGGCAGAACGCATCACACGGCGAGCTGCCGACGGGATCATTGACCAGGTGCACGAACTCGCTGACCTTGGCCTTGTGAAGTCCGCGACCGTGGAGGTCCGGACCCACAGCATCGCTCCGACCTTCAAGCTCTACATGCTCAACGGACGAGAGGCGTTCTTCGGCTTCTACCCGGCGGTCAAGCGCGAGGTGACCATCGGCCGAGAGCCAGTCGAGATCTTCGACTTGATGGGCAGGGACGCAACCCTGTTCCACTACGCCGTTGATGATGACGAGGCGTCGCACGGCACACAGTTCGTGGAGTCTGCGCGGCTGTGGTTCAACTCCGTGTGGGACAGCGTCGCGCGCGAGTACCACTCGTGACCGGGCGGACGCTGCCCGACCTTCTGAGCGCCGGCCCGTTGCTCTTGGATTTCGACGGGCCGGTCTGCTCGATCTTCGCGGGCTATCCCGCGCCGCGCGTCGCCGGCGAGTTGGTCGCTCTGCTCGATGTCGAGGGCGTCGACGTGCCGCCCGAGGTACGCAGCGAACGCGATCCTCTTGCCGTTCTTCGGTGGGTTGGCGAAGCGTGCTCACCCGACCTGACGGCGGCTGTCGAGGAGGCCCTGTGCGCGGCCGAGCTACACGCCGCGAGCGTCGCGGCACCAACGCCATTCGGGCGTGAGGTGATCCTCGGCGCGCGGGCTCGCGGCGTGCCGGTCGCCGTGGTGAGCAACAACTCAGCGGCGGCGATCGAGGCGTACCTGTCGGCTCACGGTCTCGCCGAGTTCGTCTCGCCCATCGTCGGCCGGCCCTATGCGGCTCCGTGGCGGATGAAGCCAGATCCCGGCCCACTGCTGGATGCCGCAAGTGCCCTCGAAGCCGCGCCGGAGTCTTGCGCGTTGATCGGCGACTCGCTTTCCGACATCGAGGCGGCTCGTGCCGCTGGGGTCGCCGCGATCGGCTACGCCAACAGAGCGTGGAAGGTCGAGGCGTTCGCGGCGGCCGACATCGTCATCACGTCGATGGGAGCCGTCGCGGAGGCGCTGTCCCCGGTGACTCCCGTCTCCCGTGAGGGGGACTGATCAGCGGGGCTGATGTCGCATACCTGTCGGTGCGACACCCGAGAACTACGTTTGTCCTGGTCAAAGCGGGATGATCGGCACACTGTAAATCCGTCGCGAAAGCTACAGAGGTTCGAATCCTCTACCCGCCACAAGCACAGATAACGGCCCCGGAAGCTGCGGAAACGCGCTCCGGGGCCGTTCTCGTTGTGTTCTGTGAATTTTGCCGCCCGGGGAACACGGCCGACCTGAAGTCGGTCCACGGTTTTCCTCCGGCGATGAGGTCCGAGTCGTGTGTGACGAGGCCGGCGTGCTCGAAGCGGGGTCTGGACGCGTTCGCCCCGCTGGGTATCACCGGTAAGGAATCGAACAGTTCCGTCTCGTCGCGCTGGGCGTTGGGTTTCTGCGCCGCGGGGTCCGGAAGGGCTGGTGGGACTACGCGGAAGGCATTGTCGGCGAGGCTTGGCTCTCAGCCGGGTGACTCGCCTCCGCTGAACTGGTCGGGTCAGGCTTCGGCGGCGGCGGCGCGGCGGTCGGCTCGGGCCATGGAGCCCTCTGGGATGGCGGCGACTGCGGCGGCCAGCAGGAGGACGGCGGCGGCGAAGGCGAAGGACCAGGGGAGGCCGCCGGGCTGGTCGACGATGATGCCAGCCAGGGCGCCGCCTGCGGCGCTGCCGGAGACCGAGACGGTGACCATCCAGGTGTACGCCTCGTTCAGCATCGCGGCCGGGGCCAAGCGGCCGACCAGGTTGTTCTCGACGGTCAGGGCGGGGGCGATGGTGGCGCCGCCGAGGACGAGGGCGATGCCCAGGTGCACGGGGCCGGGCATGAGTGCGAGCACGAGGAAGCTGGCCGCGACGGCGCCGAGCAGCCAGGCGAACTGGCGGGACAGGGGGATGTCCCAGCGCCGGGTGCCGAACCAGATGCCGCCGATCGCGCTGCCCACGCCCCAGACGCCGAGCAGGACGCCGCCGAGGGCTTCGCCGCCGCCGTGCTGTTCGGCGTAGGCGGGGACGATCACGCCGGCCGCCCCGAACGCGACGCCGAGCGCGCCGACGCAGAACAGCAGCGCCGGGAACCCGCCGGAGCGCAGCGGGCCGAGGCCGCGGGCGGCGTGTTCGGCGGGGTGGGCGCCGTGGCGGCGCATCACCGGCAGGCGGGCGACCACCGCGGTGCCGAACAGGGTGGCGACGGCCGAGCTGGCCAGGGCGGTCGCCGGTTGCCCGGTGACCACCATGAAGACGGCGACCAGCATCGGGCCGAGCACGAAGACCAGCTCGAAGAGGGAGGTCTCGGCGGCGATCGCGGCGGACCGCAGAGCCTGCTGCCCGGTGCCGGGCGCGGTCATGTCGTTCCAGCCGCGGCGGATGGCGGCGGTGAGCGGCGGGTACGTCGCCCCGGCCGCGGCCGACGCCACGAAGATCCAGGTGAGCGCGTCCGCACCGCCGCGGCTGGCCAGCAGCAGCCCGCCGAGCGCGAGTGGATGCAGGACCGCGGTGGCGAACAGGATCGGCGCGGGCCCGATCCGGTCGGCGAGCCGGCCCGCGACCGGGCTCAGCGCCGCGCCGGCCAGGGCGTAGACGCCGCCTGCGAGACCGGCCGCCGCGTATCGCCCGGTGGCCTGCTCGACGAGCAGGAGCAGGCCGAGTGGGGTCATCCCGATGCCGAGCCGGGCCAGGACGCCGACGATCAGCAGGGTTCGTCCGCCCGGGAGCTGCCACACGCCAAGGTATTGACGCAACGCGGTCACGGGCGGGACCTCCAGGGGTTCGGTAACGGGTGTAACTGCTTTCGACCCTAACGCCGCTCGCCCGGGGGAACGGACTGCTGTCATGCGGCTCACCATCCGCGGTCGCGGGCTCACGGCGTACGGCGGAAATCGGATTTTGATCTTCGGCCGGAAAAGGGGACGGCCGCGCCAATCGGCACGGCCGTCGAGAATCGAAGAAAAATCAGCGGAGGTACGGCCTGGAGGCGCCACCGGTCAGCGACGCCTGCTCGTGGAGGCGGCGGATCCGCTCGGCCATCGGCGGGTGCGTCGAGAACAGCGCCGCGATGCCCTCGCTCCGGAACGGGTTGGCGATCATGAGGTGCGCCGCACTCGTGAGCTGCCCGTCGGCCGGCAACGGCGCCCGCTGCGTGCCGTAGTGAATCTTCTCCAGGGCACTGGCGAGGGCCAGCGGGTCACCGGTCAGCGTCGCGCCGGACGCGTCCGCCTGGAACTCCCGGTTACGGCTGATCGCCAGCTGGACGACCGACGCCGCCAGCGGGCCGAGGATGAGCATGAGCAGCAACGACGCCGGGTTCGGCCCGTCCTCGTCGTCCGGCCCACCGAACGGCAGGAAGATCGCCAGCTGGGCGAACATCGTGATGATCCCGGCGAGCGCGCCGGCCACGCTGGAGATCAGGATGTCCCGGTTGTAGACGTGCGACAGCTCGTGGCCGATGACGCCACGCAGCTCACGCGTGTCGAGGATGCGCGTGATGCCGACCGTGACGGCGACCGCCGCATGCTGCGGGTCACGCCCGGTCGCGAACGCGTTCGGCTGTATCGACGGGGAGACGTAGAGCCGCGGCATCGGCTGCCCCGCCTGGTGGGCCAGCTCACGCACGATCTGGTACAGCGCCGGGAACTCGGCCTCGCTGACCGGCTGCGCACCCATCGCCCGCAGCGCGATCTTGTCCGAGAAGAAGTAGCTGACCGCATTGGTGACCAGCGAGAAGATCACCGCGATGACCAGGCCGGTGCTGCCGCCGAGCCAATAGCCCACGGCCAGGATCAGGCCGGTGAGCAGCCCGAGCAGGGCGGCCGTCTTGAGTCCGTTGTGATGGCTGTGCACGTTCGACTCCTTCAGCATGCGGGCTCGTGACCCGCACTCCAGAGAACGCGAGAAGGCTGCGCGTTCATCCGGAAGGACGCTGTGAGTTCGCTGGGCAGCACGGAGAGTGCCGTCGCGGAATTTACCCCCAGGGGGTGTGGTCGAGGCATGGACGCATTGACACGCACCGCAGTCTCCGCCACTCTGCACTGCCTGACCGGGTGCGCCATCGGGGAAGTGCTCGGCATGGTTGTCAGCACGGCGCTGGGCTGGCACAACGCTGGGAACATAGCGCTCTCTGTCGGGCTTGCCCTCCTCTTCGGACACGCGTTGACGATCCGGCCGGTGCTGGCCGCCGGGGTGCCGCTGCGGCAGGCGGCCGGGATTGCGCTGGCCGCTGACACCGTGTCGATCGCGTCGATGGAGCTGTTCGACAACGTCGGGCTGCTGGTCATCCCCGGGGTGATGGAGGCCGGGCTGGGTGACCGGCTGTTCTGGGCGAGCCTGGTGGGCACGCCGGCGATCGCGTTCGTGCTGACCGTCCCGGTGAACCGGTGGATGATCGCCCGCGGAAAAGAGCATGCCGTGGTGCATCAGCACCATCACCACTGAGTTGCGAAGTTTCGGTAGCCTGACGCCGAGAACCGGCGTGCAAAGGAGCTCGGGCATGGCGAAAGAGGTCACCGGTTCGGGCCGGCGCCCCGAGCAGATCGAGATGATGCGGGCGGCCGACGCCGACCGGCAGCAGATCGCCGATCAGTTGAAGGGCGCGCTCGACGAGGGGCGCCTTTCCCTGCACGAGTACGACGACCGGGTGGCCGCGGCGTATGCGGCGCGCACCTACGCCGAGCTTCTCGTGATCGTTCAGGATCTGCCCCGCCCGGGGATCAGCGCTGCCGAGGTCCACGCCCGCCGGGCCGCCGAGGAACGCCGCGAGTCGAGCCGTCTGCCGACCGCGATGGTGGTGCTGTGGACGATCTGGGCGTCGGTGGTCGCGGTCAACCTGGTGGTGTATGCGCTGGTGCGGGCGACCGTCAACGACTACGTCTATCCGTGGCCGGCGTGGATGCTGGTGCCCGGGGCGGGGCTGGCCGCGGTCACGGTCGGCGTCCAGGTGATCCGTCGGCAGCGGCGTCGCTACTGACCTCCGTCGGCTTGCTCATCAGCGGCCCTCGGCACACTCGAGGCACCGCTGGGAGTCGGCCGGCACCGCGCGGCTGGGCGTCCGGGGGCCTTCGACGCTGCCGGGTGGGGCTGGGGTGCGGGGTGAGCTTGACCCGCCACGGAGGTCGCCCTGGAGGGTTTCGCGTTCTGGGCCGGCCACGGCCCTGCGGAGCCCGGAAGGGTCCCCGCGGGAGCGACGATCCGGACCACAGCGGAGAGGGGACATGAGGATTTTTGGGGTGTGAAGCACATCTAACTTGCACTCAGTGCACGCCGCGCTAGGGTCACGGTGTGCGACAACGCAGCCCCGAGACGTGGCGGCAGATCCGGGACTCGGCTGTCGGCCTGATGGCGGAGCGCGGGTTCGACGCGGTGTCGGTCGAGGACATCGTGGCGGCGGCGGGCATCTCCCGGCGGACTTATTTCAACTATTTCGCCGGCAAGGAGTCCGTGCTTTTCGATCCGGACCCCGAGGATCCGTTGCTGTGGGCCGAGCTGACCGCTGCCCGGCCGGCCGGTGAGCCGCTCTGGACCGCGCTTCATCAGTTGATCCGCGAATACACGACGGTGACCGCGGAACGAATGATCCGGCAGCGGCTGGTGCTGCGGGCGTCGCCGGAATTGGCGGTCTGCTCGCGGAATGTGTGCGATCGGTTCTGGGACGCCACCCGCGAGTGGGCGGCCGAACGCGAACGGGCCACGGCACGCGAACGGGCCGCCGAGCGGGAACGGGCCGCGGAACGGGAACGGGCCGCGGAACGGGAACGGGCCGCGGAACGGGAACGGGCCGCGGAACGGGAACGGGCCGTGGAATGGGAACGGGCCGTGGGATGGGATGCCGGCCTGAGTGAGCTGCAACTCGACCTTCTCATCAACACCGCGCGGACTGTTCTGAACACGGTGCTTCCGCGCTGGGACGTGGATACCGGCATCGCCGGGCTGCATCGGCTGATCGACGAGGGTTTCACTCTTCTGCAATCTCCGGAATGGACGACGTCATGACCCGTGTACCGCTTTCCGTGCTGGATCTGGCCACTGTTCGCGAGGGGCACGGCAGCGCCGATGCGCTGCGCGGCACGATCGAGATCGCCAAGGCCGCCGACGACTTGGGGTTTTCCCGGTTCTGGGTGGCCGAGCATCACAACATGCCGGCGGTGGCGTCGACCACTCCGCCGGTTCTGATCGGGGCGGTGGCCGCGCAGACGAAACGGATCAGGGTGGGGTCCGGCGGGGTGATGCTGCCGAACCACATGCCGTTCGTCGTCGCGGAGCAGTTCGCGCTGCTGGAGGCGCTCTACCCGGAGCGGATCGACCTGGGGATCGGGCGCGCGCCCGGAACTGATCAGGCCACGGCGGCGGCGTTGCGCGGCGTTTCGCCGTATTTGACGGTGGAGCATTTCCCCGAGCACCTGCAGACGGTGCTGGGGCTGCTCGGGGACGAGCGGTCGGCCGGGAAGGCGGGGCGGTTGCACGCGACGCCGGCTCCGGAGACGTTCCCGGAGGTCTGGATCCTCGGGTCGTCGACATACGGTGCGCAGATGGCGGCCGCCCTGGGCCTGCCCTTCTGCTATGCGTACCACTTCGCGATCGCCTCCGATGTGGACAGTGCGCTGCGGCTGTACCGGTCGGGCTTCCAGCCGTCGGCCCGGTTCCCGGAGCCGCACGTGATGGTCAGCGCGTCGGTGATCGCGGCCGAGACGACCGAGGAGGCGCAGTTCCTGGCCGGGCCGAGCCGGATCATGGCGCTGAGCCTGCGCACCGGGCGGCTCGGGCCGATCATCTCGCCGGAGGCGGCCGCCGAGCGGCAGCTGTCCGATTTGGATCTGCAGCTGCTGAACTCGTTGCCGGGGACGCAGTACGCGGGAACGGTCGACGAGGTCGTCGCCGGGCTGGACGCCCTGATCGAGCGGACCGGCGCGAACGAGCTGATCCTGGCCGGAACCGTCTACGACCCGGCGACCCGGCGGGACAGCCTCGCGCGAATTGCGAAGGCGTGGGGCATGTGAGCGGCTCTAGGATGACGAGATGTCTTGGGAACTGACGTCCGATGTGGAGCGGTTCGCGTCGGTCGCGGGGGCCTTCCTGCGATCCTCGCCAGTCCAGAACACTGTTTTTCTCACGCTGATCGACAACTTGCGGTCGCGGGGATTGCACGCGTACGGCGTAGAGGACCCCTTTTTCGGCTGGTGGCGACGGCCTGACGGCGAGGTGGCGGGAGTGCTGCTGCAGACTCCCCCGCATCCCGTGCTGTTCAGCGCGCTGCCGGCGGAAGCCGTGCCCGCGGCGGCCTCCGTCCTGGCCGACCGGCGTGTTTCCGGGGTCAACATGGCGGACGGCGACATCGCCGCATTCGCCGATGACCGGAAGTATGTGCCGGGAATGCGGACCCGCCTGCACCGTCTCGGGACGCTGACCCCGCCCGATCCGGCACCGTCGGGATTCGCGCGGCCCGCCACCGAAGCCGACAGTGATCTGCTGATCGGCTGGCTGCGGGACTTCTACGAATTCATCGGCGAGCCCCGTTCCGACGTCCCGGCGGTCGTCGACGACCATCTCGCGCATTCCGGCATCACACTATGGATCGACGAGGGCGCACCGGTTTCCATGGCGGTCCGCTCCCGGCCTTCCGCCGGCATGATTCGCATTCTGTACGTGTGGACGCCACCCGCTCTGCGCCGCCGCGGATATGCCGGCGGGGCGACGACGGCTGCCACGCAGGCCGCGCTCGACGAGGGTGCCGGCGAGGTCGTGCTCTACACCGACTTGGACAATCCGACGAGCAACGCGCTTTATCACCGGCTCGGCTATCGGCCGGTGGAGGATCGGGCGATGGTGATTTTCTCATGAACGGAATCGCGCAGTCGGTCAATGTGGGCCGTCCGGGACCCAGCATGGGCAAGGACGTGGCGACCACGGGGATCAACAAGAGGCCCGTGTCCGAGCCGGTGACGGTGCGTGCCCCCGGGCCCAAGACGGTCGGCCTGCACAGCGGGGTGGTCGGCGACCACATCGGGGACACCGAGCATCACGGCGGCGACGACCAGGCGATTTATGCGTACGCCGCGGAGGACTATGCGTGGTGGGCGGCGTCGCTGGGCCGCGACCTGCCTCCGGGGCTGTTCGGGGAGAACCTGACGACGTCCGGGCTGGACCTGGTCGGCGGGGTGATCGGCGAGAAGTGGGAGTTCGGCTCGGGCCTGGTCCTGCAGGTGACCTTCGGGCGGATACCGTGCGTGACCTTCCAGAACCGGATGGGTGAGCCGCGCTGGGTGAAACGCTTCTCGGCGGCGAACCGGACCGGCGCCTACCTGCGGGTGATCGCCTCCGGGCAGCTCCTTCCCGGTGACCGGATCACGGTGGTGGACCGGCCGGCGCACGGGCTGACACTCGCCGAGTCGTACGAGATCTACATGCACGACAACGCGCGTCTGGCCCGGCTCCTGGACGCGCCGGAACTGCCGCCGAAGATGCTCGCCGAGGTGGCGGAACGACTCCGGTGATCTCCGTGGTTTGATGGCTTGATGGAGTTCACCGTGGCCGAGGTGCCGGAGAAGGGCCGATTCGAAGCTCGGGACGAGTCCGGCGCGCCGGCGGGAGTGCTCACCTACCAGTTGACCGGGCCGATCGTCGTGTATACGCACACCGAGGTCGACCCGGCCTTCGAGCGGCAGGGAGTCGGGTCGGCGCTGGTCCGCTTCGCGATGGACGACGCCCGGGCGAAGGGACGCACGGTGGTCCCGATGTGCCCGTTCGTCTCCGAGTGGCTCGACAAGCACAAGGAGTACGAATCGCTGGTCGCCCGCAACACCCGCCGCGTCAAGTAACCGGCCCCCGGCCGTCGCGGCGGCGTTTGATGTCGGCGTCAGCGATGCCGTGCGCAACGGCAAGCCGGATCACCAGATAGAACACGACGAGGCCGGCCACGGCGAGCAGCAACTGCACCACGGGTTCACAGTAGGGCGTCGAAGAGCAGCTGCGGGGCGAAGCCCAGGATCACGGCGACCGCGACCGAGGCGGCCAGAGCCGCGGCCACCGGGCGGGGAACCGGCAGGCGCGGGTGCAGAGCGGCGTCGACCAGGACCGGGTCGGCGACGCTCAGGCCGATCCGCGGCGGCAGCGAGTAGAGGGACGCGGCGACCCGGACGTAGTACGCCAGGGCGATCACCGCGTTCAGGACGACGACCGCCGCCAGCCACGACCAGTTGTGCTGGACCAGGGTGGTCACCACGGACAGCTTGGCGAACAGACCGGCCAGCCCGGGCGGCAGACCGGCCAGCCCGGCCAGGGACAGCACGAGGGCGGCGCCCAGCCACGGGTTCCGGCGGCCGGCGCCCCGGTAGTCGAGCAGGGGGCCGCCGTCGGCGCCGGGGTGGCGCAGTGCGACGACGACGGTGAACGCCACGAACTCCAGGACCATGAAGAAGACGGCGTACGCCAGAGCCGCCGGAACGCCCGGAGCACCGAGCGCGAGCGCCGCCAGGATGTAGCCGGCCTGGGCGATCGACGACCACGCCAGCAGCCGGATCATCCGGGTCTGGCGGAGGGCGACCAGGTTGCCGATCGTCATCGTGAGCACGGCGAGGACGGCCATCACCGCGCGCGCGTCCAGGCGGGAGACGACCGCGGCCAGGGCCAGGACGCCACCCAGCTTGGAGGCGGTGGACAGGTAGGCCGCGACCGGGACGGGCGCGCCGTCATACGTCGCCGGGGCCCACGCGTGCAACGGGACCGCGGCGACCTTGAAGGCCAGGCCGATCACCAGCAGGGCCACCCCCACCCCGGCCAGCGGGGCGAACGGGCCGGACGCGGCGTGCAGCCGGGCGAGGTGGACGGCGCCCGTGGCGGCGTAGTTCAGGGCCGCGCCCAGCAGGGTCACGGCGGTCGAGACGATGCTGATCAGGAAGAACGTCACGGACGCGGAGGCCGCCCGCCCGGCCGGGCCGAACCGGCGCAGGCCGACCAGCACGTACAGCGGGAGGGTCAGGGTTTCCAGGCCGACGATCAGGGTGATCAGGTCGCCGGCGTAGGCGATCACGACGCCACCGGTCATCGAGCAGGCCAGCAGGAAGCAGAACTCGCCGGCCGGGGCGACACCGAGGCGCAGTGCCGGCGCGGAAAGGGCGAGGACGCCGACGGTCAGGGCGGCGAACAGCGCGGCGGTGACCGCGGCCGGCCAGGTCGGGACCCAGGAACACGCGCCGGTGGTGCAGAACGTGCCCGCCTCCGGGCCGACGACCAGAGCGAGGACGGCGGTGGCCAGGCCGCCGAGCGCGGTGACGGCGACGGTCACGCCGCGCTCGGCGACGAACAGGTCGGCGAGGAACGCGAGGATCGCGGTGCCGGCCGCCGCGTAGAGCGGGAGCAACGCGAAGTGATCAACCGGCTGGCTCACGGGTGGCCTCCCAGGAGGGTGGTCAGCGGCAGCGCCGTCTCGGCCAGGACCAGGGCCGGGATCACGCCGACGGCCAGGGTCAGCAGGATCAGCGGGGTCCACGCGAACCACTCGACGGCCGCGGTCGACGCGCGCATGGCATGGACCGTCGGTGTGGTGGGACCGTGCGTCAGCCGGCGCAGCAGACGCAGGAAATACGCCGCGGTCAGCGCGCCGCCCACGGCCGCGAGCACGGCCAGTGTGAGCCAGAGCGGCCCACCCCGGCGCACGGCGGCGATCACCGCGAACGCCTCGCCCCAGAAGCCGGCCAGGCCGGGCAGGCCCAGGGACGCGATCGCGGCGAACCCGAACAGGCCGGCCAGCCGGGGCGCGGTCTCCCGCAAGCCGCTGAGCTGGTCGAGCGAACCCGTCCCGGCGCGGTCCTTGATCGTCCCGGCCAGGAAGAACAGCAGGCCGGTGATCAGACCGTGCGCGACGTTGCCGAGCAGGGCCGCCTGCAGCCCGGTCACCGAGAGCGTGGCGATGCCGAGCAGCACGAACCCCATGTGGCCGACGCTGGAGTAGGCGATCAGCCGCTTCAAGTCGCGCTGGCGCAGGCAGATCAGCGAGCCGGCGAGGATCGCGATCACCGCGAGGACGCCGAGCACGGGAGCGGCCCACCGCCCGCCGAGCGGGGCGACGCCGACACCGACACGGATCAGGCCGTAGGTGCCCATCTTCAGCAGGACGCCGGCCAGGATCACCGAGCCGACCGTGGGGGCCTCGGTGTGCGCGTCGGGCAGCCAGGTGTGCAGCGGCCAGAGCGGGGCCTTCACCGCGAACGCGACCGCGAGCAGGGCGAACACGACGCACTGGGTGGTGCGGGTGAGGCCGGACGCGCCGGTCAGCGTGATCAGGTCACCGGTGCCGGCTTTCGTGACGACCAGGACGACCCCGAGCAGCAGCAGGACCGAGCCGAACAGGGTGTAGAGCACGAACTTGCGGGCGGCCGCCCGGCGCTCGCTGCCACCCCAGCCGGCGATCACGGCGTACATCGGGAGCAGGACGACCTCGAAGAAGACGAAGAAGAGGATCAGGTCCAGCGACAGGAAAGTTCCGAGGACGCCGACTTCCAAGATCAAGAGCAAGGCGCTGAGCGTACGCCCCGGGCCGCCCCCCTTCGGCACCTTGCGCACCGTGTAGGCGCAGCACAGCAGCGTGAGCAGCCCGGTCAGCACCACCAGCGGAAAGGAGACGCCGTCCACCCCGAGGTGGAAACGCAGGCCGAGCGCGGGGACCCAGGGCAGGTCCACGTTCACCCAGGGGATCAGCGGCACCGTGGTTCGCGGCCCGCCGTAGGCGAACCAGCCCAGGTGGCGCTCGCCCGCGAAGAACGGGACGAGCGAGAGCCCGAACGTGACCGCGGCGAAGCCGGTGGCGACGATCCGGGCCAGTCTGTCCCGCCGGGCCGGGAACACGGCGACCACGGCGGCGCCCACCGCGGGCACCACGAGCAGGGCCACCAGCAGGACGGACGCGGCGTTCCAGGTCGGCTGATCGGGGACGTAGTCGCGATACATCAGGACAGGGCTCCCCACCACGCGACGACACTCAGGACCAGGGCGCCGAACAGGACCAGGACCGCGGCGCCGGGCAGCGCGACCCGGTGCGCGTCAGCGAACAGGCCGCCGAGACCGCGAGTGGCTTTCCCGGTGCCCTCGACCGCGGCGTCCACCACCTGCTCGTCCGCGGTGGCCACGAGCCGGGCGAGCGCCTTCACCGGCCGTACGAAAATCAGGCTCTGAAGATGGTCCAGATGGAAGCCGGAAGCGAACAGCGGCCTGGCCCGGCCGAGCGCGAGGACCGGATCGACGCCGGGCACCGCCCACCACAGCCACCAGGCCGTCCCGGCGCCGGCCGCCAGGAGCAGCAGCGGCAGCAGGATCGCGACGCTCAAATGCGGATCCTCCAGTTCCAGCGCGTGCCGGAAGCCGGGGGCGAACGCGGCCAGGCCCAGCAGCGCGGCCGGGATCGTGAGCAGCAGGACCGGCCAGCGCATCGGGCCCGGCGGGTCGTGCGGGACGGACGGCACGTGGTAGCGGCCGTCGTCGAAGCCGATCTCCCAGTCCGGCCCGGCGGGACCGTGCTGGCGGGACGGGCCGAAGAACGCCCGGAGCAGCAACCGCATCGCGTACCACGCGGTGACACCGACGGCGAGCAGCGCGGAGACCCAGACGATCCACGCGGCCCAGACCGGGACCGCCTCGCCGCCGTCGGTGGCGTGCGCGGCCGCGGTCAGCACGTTCTCCTTCGACCAGAAACCGGCCAGCGGGGGCACCCCGGCGAGCGCGCCGAGACCGATCACGAACGACCAGAACGTCACCGGCATGTGCTCGCGCAGCCCGCCCATCCGGGACAGATGGTTGGTGCCGACGGCGTGGATCACGGCGCCCGCGGCGAGGAACAGCAGCGCCTTGAACGCGGCGTGGGTGAGCAGGTGGAAGAGCGCGGCGGCGGGTGAGCCGACGGCCAGCGCGCCGGTCATGTAACCGATCTGGGAGACCGTGGACCAGGCCAGCACCCGCTTCAGATCATCCTGCGCGGTGGCGGCGAGCGCACCGAGCAGGATCGTGATCGAGGCCATCACGGCGAGGACCGCGAGGGCGGCCGGGGACTGCTGGAACAGCGGGAACGTGCGGAAGACGACGTAGACCCCGGCGGCGACCATCGTCGCGGCGTGGATCAGCGCGGAGATCGGCGTCGGGCCGGCCATCGCGTCCGGCAGCCAGGTGTGCAGCGGGAACTGGGCGCTCTTGCCCGCGACCCCGGCCAGGAGCAGCAGCAACGCGGCGGTCAAGGTCCCGCTCGGGTAGTCGTGGGCGAGGACGTCACTGATCCGGGACGTGCCGGCGCCGGCGATCAGCAGCGCGATGCCCAGCAGGAAACCGACGTCACCGACCCGGGTGACCAGGAACGCCTTCACCGCGGCGGCCGGAGCCTCGGGCAGCCGGCGGTCATGACCGATCAGCAGGTACGAGCAGGCGCCCATCACCTCCCAGCCGATCAGCAGACCGATCAGGTCACCGGACGTCACGACCAGGAGCATCGCGCCGGTGAAGAGGCTGACCTGGGCGGCGTAGGGCGCGTAGCGCGGATCGTCGTGCAGATAGGTCACCGAGTAGACCTGGACGCACAGGGCGACCGTGCCGACCGCCAGCGCGACGTAGAGCGCGGCGGCGCCGGCCGAGAACCCGAGCGTGATCTCGAGATCGCCGAAACTCGCCCAACGGGTGCTCGCGACCAGTGGCTCACCGCGGCTCGTGACCGTCGCGAGCAGCACGATCGCGTCGATCAGCGCGACCGCGGCGCCGGTGATGCCGAGCGCGGCCGCCAGCCGGCGCGGCCCGCCGTCCCCCGGCGGAAGGGCAAGACCGAGCAGACCAAGGACCAGCGGGACGCCGGGGAGCAGCGCTCCGACCACGCCGGCGTTCACTCGGTCACCCGTTCCTCGTCGAGCGGCACCTCGTCGAGCGCGACGGTCCGGCGCATCCGGTAGAACTGCAGGACGATGGCCAGGCCCACACCCACCTCGGCGGCGGCCAGCACGATCACGAACAGCGCGAAGACACCGCCCGAGCCGGGCTGGGAGCTCGGATTGGCCCAGGCCTCGCCGGGAACGCCCCGCAACGCCGAGCGCAGCGACACGTCCGCGGTGACCAGGATCAGGTTCACCGCGTTGAGCATCAGCTCGACCGCCATCAGGACCAGGATCGCGTTGCGGCGGCGGACGACGCCGTAGACGCCCAGACCGAAAAGGGCGGCAGCGATCACGTACGGAATGGTCACGTGCATCAGGCCGGCACCTCCTCGTCCTTCTCTTCCTCTTCTGTGGTCTCCCCCGGCTCCTCCGGTTGCACCGGCCGGGCGCCGATGTCCGGGCGGGACAGCACGATCGCTCCGACCAGGGCGGACAGCAGCAGAATCGAGAGAACCTCGAACGGGAGCACCCACGTTCCGAAGATCTGCTTGCCGACCTGCTCGGCGGTGCCCGGATCGCCCCGCGGGTACTCGACCCAGCGGAACGCGTCGGCCAAGAGCGCGGCCAGGCCCAGACCCACCCCCGCGCCGATCAGGGCGGACGGGCCGATCGGGCGGTCCAGGTCGGGGCTCGGGCCGATCGGGGCGCGGGTCAGCATCACCGCGAACAGCAGCAGCACGACGACCGCACCGACGTAGACCAGGATCTGCACCCAGGCGACCAGTTCGGCGCCGAGAACCAGGTAGAGGCCGGCGATCGCGCCCAGGCTGACCACCAGGTACAGGCCGGAACGGACCAGATGGGTGCTGGTCACGACGAGGGCGCCGGCACCGACGGCGACGGCGCCGAGGGCGATCATCAGCACGTCCGCGATGGTCACTCCGGGGCCTGCTCACGACGTACGGCAGCGGGTCTTGCCGTTTTTGCGGCGGTAGCCGCGCCCGGACCGGCCGCCTTGCGCGCGGCGGTCGCCTCCTCCTTGGAAGGCTCGCCGAGCACGTCGTGGGCCGGGGGCGGCGGAACCGTGCGCATCCACTCGCCGAGCCGGTCCTTGTCGTGCAGCAGGGAGAGGACGTCGGTCTCCGCATACTCGAACTCGGGCGTCCAGTGCAGGGCGTCGAACGGGCAGACCTCGATGCAGATCCCGCAGTACATGCAGAGGGAGAAGTCGATGTCGAACTTGTCCAGCACGTTGCGCTGACGAGCGCGCGCGGCGCCCGGGACGACGACCTCCTCCTTGTGCGAGTCGATGTAGATGCACCAGTCGGGGCACTCGCGGGCGCACAGCATGCAGACCGTGCAGTTCTCCTCCAGCAACGCGATGACGCCGCGGCTGCGTGGGGGCAGCTCCGGCTCGACATCGGGATACTGCTGGGTGATGGTCGGCTTGATCATCGTCTTGAGCGTGACGGCAAGGCCATTGATCAAGCCCTTGCCGGGCATGCTCCGCTCCCCGTCATCAGTCACAAGGGCATATCCTGCCCGCTCCGTTCGAGTGACGCGACCTCGACCCGGCCGTATCTTGGAGTGACGTTCGTCGGCGGGCGATCAGGCTCAAGGTCCAGGAGCCGTGGCTCATCGACCTCCCGATCAAGCAGCTGACGCCCCGGCACCTGAGTCAGAGCAGGGACTTCACCGCCACGGTGAGGACGAGCTGGGCCAGGGAGACCGGGACCAGGATCAGCCAGCAGAGGCGCTGGAGCTGGTCCTCGCGCAGCCGCGGGTACGTCACCCGGAACCAGATGATCACGAAGGACAGCGCGAAGATCTTCAGCAGGGTCCACAGCCAGCCGAGCTGATCGGCGAACGGGCCGTGCCAGCCGCCCAGGAACAGGACCGTGGTCAGGCCGGCGATCACGATGATCCCGACGTACTCCGCCAGCAGGAAGAACGCGAACCGCAGGCCGGTGTACTCGGTCATGTAACCGAAGACCAGCTCCGAGTCGGCGATCGGCATGTCGAACGGCGGGCGGCGGATCTCGGCCAGGCCGGCGATGAAGAAGACCAGGCCGGCCGGGGCCTGCCAGATCAGCCACCACGGCCGCCACGCCTCGACGATGCCGGGCAGGCTCAGCGTGCCGGCCGCCATCGCGACACTGGCCGCGGCCAGGACCAGCGGGAGCTCGTAGCCGAGCAGCTGGGCGGCGCCGCGCAGGCCGCCGAGCAGGCTGTACTTGTTGGCGGAGGCCCAGGCGGACATCAGCACCGCGACGACGCCGAAGCCGAGGATCGCCAGGACCAGGAACAGGCCGATGTCGAGGCGTTGCGCAACCAGCCCGTTCGGGCCCAGCGGGATCGTCAGGATGACGACCAGGTAGGGGAAGAGGGCGACGATCGGGGCCAGCCGGAACACCGTGCGGTCCGAGCCGTGCGGGTGCACGTCCTCCTTCTGGACGAACTTGACGCCGTCCGCCACCAGCTGGGCCCAGCCGTGGAAGGCGCCGGCGTACATCGGGCCGACCCGCCCCTGCATGTGGGCCATGACCTTGTGCTCGGCCTGGCCGACGACGAGCGGGAGCACGAGGAAAGCGACCATGACGGCGACGACGCGGATGAGGAGATCCAGCCAGAGCGGCATCAGTTGCCCTCCCCCTCGACCGGCTTCTCCACGGCCGGGTTCGCGCGCGGCGGGCGGGCCGGCCGCTCACCCGCGGGACGGGCCGGGCGCGCCGGACGGGCCGGGGTCTCCGGCGGCGGGATCGTGCCTTTCATCGGGCCCCACTCGTTCGGGTCGGGGACGCCCGGCGGCCGCATCGGAGCGCGCTTGGCCGTGCCCGCCTCGGACTCCCCCGGCTCCTTCGCGCCCGGCCACGGCTTCGCCACCCGCGCGGCCAGCACGAACTCCTTGCGCAGCGGATGCCCCTCGAACTCCGGCGGCAGCAGCAACGGACGCAGGTCAGGGTGGCGGGCGAAGACGATGCCGAACATCTCGAACGTCTCCCGCTCGTGCCACGCGGCCCCCGGGTAGAGCTCCACCAGCGACTCCACCTCCGGGCCGACGCGCGGCACCCGGGTGCGCAGCAGCACCCCGTGCCGCCGCCGGGTCGACCAGAGGTGGGCGATCACGTCGAAGCCGTCCTCCAGCTCGTCCACCGCTGACAGCCAGTCGAAGAAGTCGCAGCCCAGGGCACCCGGGTCGCGGGCGATGCCGGCCGCGTGCCACCAGCGGGCGAGCGGGACGTCGACCACCGCGCGGGCATGACCGGGACCGCCGCCGGACACGCCGGCGGTCACCTCGCCCAGGGCGGGATCGTCCGTGGCCATCAGGTGGACCAGTCGCTCTCCGACCTCTTCCGGCGTCATGGCGTCATCCTATGGGCCAGGATCAGAGTGCAACCTGCCGCCGGGCACGGGCGTGTAGTCGCCGTGACAGTCATCGCCGGGACGAGATCGGAGACGCCGAGCGCCGTGCACCACGAGCCGCCGACGTTCGACGAGATCTATGCCGCTCACTACGCGGACCTCACCGTGCAGTTGTATGCCTACTTCGGCGATCGGCAGGAGGCTCAGGACGTCGTACAGGAAGCGTTTTGTCGTGCTCTTTCCCGATGGAAAAGAATTTCCCGGTACGACGATCCGGTCGCCTGGATCCGCCGCGTCGCGTGGAACCTCGCGGTCAGCCGCTGGCGCCGCGCCCGGACCGCGCTCGGTTTCTTGCGCCGGCAGCCGACGGCCGAGCTGTACGCCGACGGCCCCGAGCCGGACCGGGTGGCGCTGATCGCCGCGTTGGCCGAGCTGCCCGACAACCATCGCCGGGCGCTGGTCCTGCACTACCTGGGCGACATGCCGGTCGCCGAGGTGGCCCGGCGCGAAGGCGTCGCCGAGGGCACCGTGAAGGCCTGGCTGCACCGCGGCCGGGCGGCGATGGCCGTACACCTGAACCTGGACGACAACACCGGAGACACGCGATGACCGATCAGCTGGAACGCCTCTTCGGCGAACTGCGCGCCGACACGATGCCGCGGATCGTCCCGCCCGGCGTAGACGCGGCCCGGAGCACGGTTCGCCGTCGCCGGCGGCGGGCCACCGCGATCACCACGGCCGGACTGGTCGCGCTGGTCGCGGCCGGGATCGGGCTCAGCCCGCAGCCGGCGCGGCACTCCACGGCGGGCCCGGCCCTCCCGGCGGCGGACCGGTGGGCACTCGCCCAGAAGGCGTCCGAGCGCATCGACCAGTCGCCGGGCGACTCCGCGATCAGCGGCATCGCGATCGAGACCGGTCAGCAGACGTACCCGCTCGTCGCCGGGGACTACGAGGTCACGACGGCCTGCTACGGCGCCCCCGGCTACGTCGCGGCGGAAGTGGCCGGAAAGGCGTTCACCGTGACGTGCGAGGAAACGCCACCGGTCCTCACGGTCCCGGTGACCGTGCCCGCATCGGACCAGCCGACCGTCGTGTCCTTGCGCCCGGACTCGGCGACCGAGGGGCGGACCGGGATCGCGTACTCGCTGAAGATGACCCAGGCCGCCCAGGAACGGCTGCGCGTCGCCGCGCAGGAAGCGGTGGGGAACAGCTCGTACAGCGCCATCTCCGGATTCCTGACCCAGGGCGGCGATGGTCTGGAGGACCAGACCATGCGGGCCGGAAACTACCGGCTCACCGTGGCCTGCGTCGGCGCCGGCACCGTGAAGGTCCAGATCGGCCCGGAGAAGCCCGGCGAGCCCGGCGTCGCCGCGCCGTTCACCACACTCACGCAGGAGTGCGGCCACGTCCCGGCCCTGGGGCACCTCGACGTGACCATCCCGAAAGGCACCAAGACCACCGTCATCGACGTCACGCCGTCGGCCGAGGCCACCGGGCAGGCCGCGGCGGCGGTCCGGGTGGACCGCCGCTGAGCCGCTTCTAGAGACCGGGGATGCGGCCGTTGCGGAACACGTCGACGAAGTCCTGGTGGTCCTCGCGGGCCTGGTCACCGTACTTGTGTGCGAACTCGACCAGGTGCCGCACGAAACCCGCCTCGTCCTTGTCGACCACCGCGACGATCGCCTCCTCGGTCGAGAAGTCGACCAGGTCGTGGCTCGACTCGTCGTCGGCGACCGAGTGCATCCGGGCAACGGCGCGGCCCAGGTCGGCGACCACCCCGGAGAGCTCCTCCGGCTCGTTGACGTCCGACCAGTCCAGGTCGGCGGCGTAGGGCGACACCTCGGCGACCAGCTGACCGACCCCGTTGAGCTCGGTGAAGCCCAGCCACGGATCGGCGTGCGCCTGCAGCGCCCGCTGCGACTCCGCGGTCCGGTGGCCCTGGTGCTGGAAGTACGCCCGGACCCGCTCGTCGTCGATCCACCGGGCGACGGCCGGCACCTGCGCCTGCTTCATGTAGATGATCACGTCGTTCTCGAGCGCCTCGGTGTGCCCCTCCAGCAGCAGGTTGTACGAGGGCAACCCGGCCGACCCGATACCGACACCCTTGCGCAGCTTGATGTCCTTGATCGTGGTGGAGATCGGCCGCCCCGCCTCCGGCAGCGTGCCCAGGTACCGTTCGAACGCCTGCGTCACCTGCGAGGCGGTGTCGTCGTCGACGTCGTAGACCCCGTCACCCAGCGAGAACCGGCGCTCGTAGTCATCGACCGTCGTCTGCCCGTTCAGCAGATCCACCCGCGTGTTCAGCCGCGCCTCCTGCAGCACCCGGCGCAGCACCCCGTCCGCGTTCTCCAGCGTGATCGAACCGATCGCGTCGTCCCCGCCGTGCGCGATCGCCCGCAACTCGGTCAGATACGACTCGGCGAACGCGGTCACCAGGGCCGTGATGCTGTCGTCGGACAAGGCCTTGGAGTAACCGATCAGCGCGACGCTCGCCGAGAAGCGTTTCAGATCCCAGGAGAAGGGCCCGACGTACGCCTCGTCGAAGTCGTTGACGTTGAAGACCAGCCGCCCCGACGAGTTCATGTACGTCCCGAAGTTCTCGGCATGCAGATCGCCGTGAATCCAGACCCGGCTGGTCCGCTCGTCGAGATAACTGTCGTCACGGTAGTCGCCGGCCAGGTCGGCGTAGAACAGCGAGGCGCTGCCCCGGTAGAACGCGAACGGCGACGCCGCCATCTTCCGGAACTTGCGACGGAACGCGGCCGGATCGATCGCCATCAGCTCCCCGAACTCCCGGGCGAGCACGTCGACGATGACATCAGCACGAGACGCTTGGCTCATGCCGATCACGCTAGACCGGCCGGGCCACCACGGGAGCGGTTAACGCGGCGACATCCTTGGCCAACGGGTCGGGACGGTAGACGCCGCCGGGGCCGGACTGCTCTGCGGCGATCTTCTCCTGGAGGCGGAGGATGCCGTGGAGCAGGGCCTCCGGGCGAGGAGGGCAGCCCGGGACGTAGACGTCGACCGGGATGATCTGGTCGACGCCCTTGGTGACCGAATACGAGTCCCAGTACGGCCCGCCGCAATTGGAGCAGGAGCCGAACGAGATGACGTACTTCGGCTCGGGCATCTGGTCGTAGAGGCGCTTGATCGCCGGGGCCATCTTGTCCGTGACCGTGCCGGAGACGACCATCAGGTCGGCCTGGCGTGGGCCGTGCGCGAACGGGATCACCCCGAGTCGCATGAAGTCGTGCCGGCTCATGCTGGACGCGATGAACTCGATCGCGCAGCAGGCCAGGCCGAAGTTGAACACCCACAGCGAGTAGCGGCGGCCCCAGTTCAGCACGAACCGGATGGGTTCACCGAGCACTCCAGGTAGGGCCATTTCGTCAACCTACTGCATCCACGAGGGCGGTCAGTCGAAGGCCGGGCGTTGCAGGAGGCTGAGGAAGCCGGTCAGCAGGGCCTCCCGCAAGGCGGGCGGGGCGGCGCCGAGCCGCCGCAGGTAGGGCAGGATCCAGCCGCCGAAGCAGGCGTCGACGTGGAACCGGACGCCACGTTCCAGGCAGAGCGCGGCCAGTTCAGGGATCGGGTCGACGACACCGTGCGCGTAGGAGGGGGCGGAACCGACGACGAGCACGGTTTCCGGCCCGATCGCCGCGACACCCAGCGTGTCCGTCAGATAGGGCAGAAAAAGCAAACCGGGCACGGTCCCGAACGCGCCGGTGACCAGGGAGTCAAGGGCATACCCAGCCAAAACCCTCCGGGGCAGGGCACTCGGCCGGGTTACCACGGGAGAGGGACCGGTGGGGGTCATCGACGCGCATCGTAACCATGATCGGGTCTTGCCGCCTACGCTCGCTCGCATGGGAAGCGTTGCGGCCGGCGTCGCCGCGAGCCATCCGGCGACCACCCGCACCGGAGTGCGGATTCTCGAGGCGGGCGGAAGCGCCGCCGATGCGGCGGTCGCCGCGGTCCTGGCCTGCTGCGTCGCCGAGACGATCTACACCGGGCTGGGCGGCGGCGGGTTCGCCACCTACTTCGACGCGCGCACCGGCGAGGTCACCTGTCTGGACTTCTTCGTGGCGGTGCCAGGCCTGGACGGCGACCGGAAACCGGAGCCGATGGTGGCGGTCGACGTGTTCTTCGGCGGGCTGCCACAGATCTACTCGATCGGCGGGGCGAGCGTGGCCGTGCCCGGCGTCCCGGCCGGTCTCGGCGAGGTGCACCAGCGCTGGGGACGGTTGCCCTGGTCGGAGGTGGTCGCCCCGGCCGCCGGCCTGGCCCGCACCGGCGTGCTGCTGCCGGCCGCGCACGCCCGCACGCTGAAATCGTGCGCGCCGGCGCTGGCCTACGGCGAGGGCGCGGCCTCCTACCAGCCGGAGGGGCGCCTGCTGGAGAGCGACGAGTTGCTCTTCCACCAGGGGCTGTCGACCGCGATGGACGCGCTGGCCGCCGGCGGGCCGGGCGTGTTCTACACCGGGGAGCACGCCGACCTGCTGGTCTCCACGGTCCGCGCGGCCGGCGGGACGATCGGGCCGGCCGACCTGGCCGGGTACCGCGTCAACGAGGTCCCGGTCGACCACGCCACGCTCGCCGGCTACCGGGTCTGCGCCCGGCACGACCTGAACCGGACCGTGGACACGATCGGCGCACTGCCGGCCGACCTGACCCGCCCGGGCCGGGCCGTCGGGGTGGCGACCGCGCTGCGCAACCTCGGGGCGCAGCGGCTGGGCGACACCACGAACGTGTCGGTGGTCGACGCCGAGGGCAACGCCTGCGTGATCACGACGACGCTCGGGCTGGGCGCCGGGGTGTGGCTGCCCGGGCTCGGCATCAACCTGAACTCCATGCTCGGCGAGGGCGAACTGCTCACCGAGGACCTGGTGCCGGGGCGGCGGATGTCGTCCTACATGTGCCCGCTCGTGGTGATCGGGCCGGACGACACACTCGCGGTGGCGGCCGGGTCGGCGGGGGCGTCGCGGATCCGTACCGCCCTGGTCGACACGCTGCTCGGGGTGCTGGTCGACGGGCTGGACGTGGCCGACGCGATCTCCCGGCCCCGCTTCCACGCCGTCGAGGACACCATCCACGCCGAGAGCGGATGCCCACCGGAGGAACTGGACGCGTTGCGGGCGGCGGGCTGGCAGGTGGTCGAGTGGCCGGACCTCAACCACTACTTCGGCGGGGTGACCGCGGTGGGCCTGGCCGGCGCCGCGGGCGATCCGCGGCGCGGCGGGGTCGGTCTGCTCCTGTAGGGCGTGTCGTGAAATTCGACCGGGCTGCGGCGCGGTCAGCCGAACTCACGACACGCCCCGTCACATCCGGCGGGCCGCGGTGATCTCGGCCGCGGCCGCGGTCTCCCGCAGCGCCACGTCCAGATCGGTGGCGGTCAGCCCGAACGTGCGCTCGGTGAGCGAGCTGTCCATCCGGAACGGCGCGTAGAACTGGTAATCCATCTCGGCCAGCTCGCGGGCGATCGGGACGGCCAACCCGGCCGTGCGCATCACGAACCGCGGCAAACTGTGCATCTTGACCAGCGGCACGCCGGCCGCCGCGCAGTAGCGTGCGGCCAGCTCGCGCATGCTGATCGCCGGGCCGGAGGGGACGTGCCAGGCTTTGCCGTACGCGCGCTCGTCGCGGGCCAGCGTCACCAGCGTGCGGGCCATGTCACCGGTGTAGGTGAAGGTGTGCGGCGCGTCCAGATCGCCCGGCGCCCAGGCGGCGCGACCGGAATTGATCGCCGGCAGCAGCACCGCCGAGATCGTGCTGACCGCGCCCGCCCCGACGTAGTCCGACGCCCGTGCCTCGACCGTGCGCACCCCACTGGCCAGCGCGTCCTGCCACATCTTGATCCGGATCCGGCCCTTGCGCCCGGTCGCCGCGAGCGGGGTGTTCTCGGTCATCCGGCCGTCGGGCTGCGGACCGTATCCGTACAGGTTCCCGGTGATCGCGTAGACCGCGCCGGCCGCTTTGGCCGCGGCGATCATCGCGTCGTTCATCGGGAACCACTTGTCGGCCCACTCGGTGTACTTCGGGTTCGCGCAGTTGTAGAGCACCTCGGCGCCCCGGGTCAGCTCGGTCAGGCGGGCGGTGTCGGACGCGTCCGCGGCGACCCGCTCGATCAGCGGATGCTCCGGGCCACTGCCGCTGCGCGTGACCATCCGCACCTGCTCGCCCTGCTCGGCGAGGATGCGGGCGACGTTCGAACCGATCGGGCCGGAACCGACGACGACGTGCATGATGTTCTCCTTTGCGAGCACTGCTCTCCGTTGAGGACAACTGTTCCATACGATCCGCCAACGTGCAAGAGCACTGCTCTCGTTGTGGCACACTGGCATTCATGAGCGCCGCCAACCTGCGAGCCCGCGTCCGGGCCGAGATGACCGAAGAGATCAAGCAGGTGGCCCGGCGCCACCTGGCAACCGACGGGGCCAACCTCTCGTTACGGGCAGTCGCCCGCGACCTGGGAATGGCCTCCTCCGCCGTCTACCGCTACTTCGCCAGCCGCGACGACCTGCTCACGGCACTGATCATCGACGCCTACGACGCGGTCGGCGACGCCGCCGAACAAGCCTCCGCAGGTCAGGACGATCCCCTCGCGCGCTGGCTGTCGATCGCCCATGCCGTCCGCGACTGGGCGCTGACCAACCCGCACCAGTGGGCGCTGATCTACGGCAGCCCGGTCCCCGGCTACCAGGCGCCGCAGGACACCGTCGTCCCGGCCACCCGGGTGGTCCTCGCGCTGGCCGGGACGGCACAGGCCGGGCTGCGGAGCGGACGGATCACCGAAGTGCCACCGCAACCGGCCGGGCGCTTCGGCGAGGAGATGGCCGCCGTCGCCGAACAGTTCGGCGCAGGCGTGCCGGCCCACCTGGTCGGCGGAGTGATGTCCGGGTTCATCCACCTGTGCGGCGCGGTCAGCGCGGAGCTGTTCGGCCAGCTCAACAACACGTTCGAGGAGGATCGGCGCGGCTTCTTCGAGTGGCAGATGCGCGCCGCGGCCACCTTCGCCGGAATCGCTTAGCGGCCCGGAATCCGCGGCCTCCGCCGTGGGTCCCGGCCGCAGCGCCGGACCGGGCGCGGACCTTGCATCCCGCTCGAACGGGGCGGACCAGGCGTCCCGCTCGACGGACGCGGGAGCTTGTGGCGGCGGGCTAGCGGCGGCGGGCGTGGACGACGTGGCCGCCGGGGGTTTCCGGGGGGACGTCGGGGCGGTTGAAGAAGCGGGCGGCCAGGCCGGACGGGCCGAGGTCGTCGAGGTCGGCGAAACCGTGTGACTCCAGCCGGGCGGCGATCTCCGACGGCTCGAAGAACGTCAGCCACGGCTCGCCGATCTTGGCGACCCGGGCGGCGCGCGCCTCCAGCGCGGCGCGGCGGCCGGCCGGCATGCGATCCGGGCTCTGGGCGTAGTCGAAGACGACTTCGTTGCCCGTACCCCGGGAAATGAATGTCAGGGTCTCGGTGAACGCCTCGATCGTCAGGTAGGGCACGACGCCCATCCACAGGAAGAACGCCGGCCCGTCGAGGTCCAGCCGCAACGTCTCGTGCTCGAAATCCACCCCGACGTATCGCATGTTGTCCGGAATGTCGATGCCGGTCTCGGTGAGCCGCTCCTGCTTCCACGCCTGCGTGTCCGGGTGGTCGATCTCGATCACGGTCAGCTCCGGGAACGGATTCCGGTACGCGAACGTGTCGAGCCCCGCCCCGAGCACCACCGCCGTCCGCACGCCGCGCTCGACCGCCGCGGCCAGGTGATCCTCGGCGAACCGGTGGCGGGCCGCGATGAACAGCCGCATCCCGCGTCGCGGCGCGTCACCGAGCAGCTCTTCCGGCTCGTGCCCGAGAATCCTCAGCGCAAGCGGGTCGGTGAAGATCGACCCGTGCTCCAGCACCTGGTGGGCGGCACGGTACCGCGCCGCCGCGTACGCCGTTTTACTCGCCTGTCCGGTCTGCATCTGGGCTCCACCCGGCCTTGTCGATCACTACCCGGTCGCCGCGCAACGGTACGCCCTCGGCGAGCAGTCGCGCCCGCGCTTCCCGCTCGTGGCCGGGTGGCAGCCGCCCGGCGCTGTTCACCACCCGGTGCCACGGCACGCTGCCACCGTGCCGGGACAAGATGCCCCCGATCTGACGGGGCGAGTTGCGGCCGGAGCGGTCGGCCAGCTCGTCCGCGATCGCGCCGTACGACATCACCCGGCCCTCCGGGATCCGCTCGACGAGGTCGAGGACGGCTTCGACGTACTCCTCCGGTGTCATCACCGGCCACGATATGGGATCTGCGACGGATCATCACCGGGCGGCCGAGCAGAATGGGCCGGATGCGGGAAGTGGTTACCGGTGCGCGCCGGATCGTGGTCAAAGTGGGGTCGTCCTCGCTGACCACGGCGGCGGGCGGCATCGACGAGCAGCGTCTGGACACCCTGGTCGACACCCTGGGCGGGCTGGCCGGCGAGGGTCGTGAGGTGGTCCTGGTCTCCAGCGGCGCGATCGCGGCCGGGCTGGCCCCGCTGCACCTGCCACGGCGACCGCATGACCTGGCCACTCAGCAGGCTGCCGCCGCAGTCGGCCAAGGTCTGCTGGTCGCCCGTTACACGGCCGGGTTCGCCCGGCACGGCCTGACCGTGGCCCAGGTGCTGCTGACCGTGGACGACGTGACGCGGCGGTCGCACTACCGGAACGCCTACCAGACGCTGCGGAAACTGCTCGACCTCGGCGCTCTGCCGATCGTGAACGAGAATGACACGGTCGCCACCGAGGAGATCCGGTTCGGTGACAACGACCGGCTGGCCGCACTGGTCGCCGCGCTGGTCGACGCCGACCTGCTGGTACTGCTCTCCGATGTGGACGCGCTCTACACCGGCAACCCGGCCGACCCGTCCGCGCGAAAGATCCCACTGGTCCGTGACGACAGCGACCTGGAGGGCATCGCGATCGGGTCGGCCGGCAAGTCCGGGGTCGGCACCGGTGGCATGGTCACCAAGGTCGAGGCGGCCCGGATCGCCACCGGTTTCGGCATCCCGGTCGTGCTGACCGCCGCGCCGCTGGCCGGGAAGGTGCTGGCCGGCGACGAGGTGGGGACACTGTTCGAGGCGGCCGCGAGCCGTCCGGCCGCCCGGCTGTTCTGGCTGGCGCACGCCACCTCGCCGCGCGGTCGCCTGCACCTGGACGCGGGCGCGGTCGCCGCGGTGGTGGCCCGGCGCAAGTCGCTGCTGCCGGCCGGGATCACCGCGGTGGACGGGTCGTTCGCGGCCGGTGACCCGGTGGACCTGGTCGACGCGGGTTCGGGCACGCCGGTGGCGCGCGGGCTGGTCAACTACGACGCGGTGGAGCTGCCGGCGCTGCTCGGCCGGTCCACTCCGGAACTGGCGGCCGAGCTCGGGCCGGGCTATGAACGAGAGGTCGTCCACCGCGACGACCTCGTACTCCTATGAAGGGTTTGTCATGAGCGAGCTTGCGAGTGAACCATTGGGCTCAGTCACCACCTCATGGCGACGCCGGAGCGAAGCGGAGGCGGCGGCATGAGCGAGCTTGCGAGTGAATCATTGGGCTCAGTCACCACCTCATGGCGACGCCGGAGCGAAGCGGAGGGGGCGGCATGAGCGTGCTGGAGCAGGCGGCTGCCGCTCGGATCGCGGCGATCGATCTGGCCGGGGCCACTCGCGCGGAGAAGGATGCGGCTCTGCTGCTGATGGCGGACCGGCTGGTCGAGCGCACCGACGACATCGTCGCGGCGAACGCGGTCGACGTCGCCAACGCGCGGGAGAACGGCATCTCCGAGGCGATGATCGACCGGCTCGCGCTGACCGCGGCGCGGGTTGCCGCGATGGCCGACGGGCTGCGCCAGCTCGCCGCGCTGCCCGACCCGGTCGGTGACGTGGTGCGCGGCTCGACCCTGGCCAACGGGCTGGAGCTGCGGCAGGTCCGGGTGCCGTTCGGTGTGGTCGGCATGATCTACGAGGGCCGGCCGAACGTGACCGCCGACGCCGCCGGCATCTGCCTGAAGTCCGGCAACGCGGCGCTGCTGCGCGGTTCCGGCTCGGCTTTCTCGTCGAACGCGGCGATCGTCTCGGTGCTGCGCAAGGCGGTCGCCGACGCGGGCCTGCCGGCGAACACGATCCAGCTGCTGGACGCCACGACACGCGATTCGGTGAAGGAGCTGATGCGCGCCCGCGGCCTGGTCGACGTGCTGATCCCGCGGGGCGGCGCTGATCTGATCCGGACAGTGGTGGAGCAGTCCACGGTGCCGGTGATCGAGACCGGCGTGGGCAACTGCCACGTCTACGTGGATGCCGCCGCCGACCTGGAGAAGGCGCTCGCCATCACGATCAACTCGAAGACCCAGCGGAACTCGGTCTGCAACGCCGCCGAGTCGCTGCTGGTGCACGCCGAGATCGCCGACACGTTCCTGCCGTTGGTGCTGGAGGAGCTGGCCGCCAAGGGGGTCACGGTGCACGGCGATTCCCGGGTGGCCGGCTACAGCGACGCCGTGGTCGCCGCCACCGAGGAGGACTGGGACCGGGAGTACCTCTCGGCCGACCTCGCCGTCGCGGTCGTCGACACCCTGGAGGACGCGCTCGACCACATCCGGCAGCACGGCACCGGTCACACCGAGGCGATCGTCAGCGAGTCCATCGCTGCCACCAGGCGTTTCACCGCTGGCGTGGACGCGGCCGCCGTGATCATCAACGCGTCGACCCGGTTCACCGACGGCGGCGAGTTCGGGTTCGGCGCCGAGATCGGCATCAGCACCCAGAAGTTGCACGCCCGGGGCCCGATGGGGCTGCCGGAGCTGACCTCCACGAAGTACATCGTGACCGGAAACGGTCACATCCGGGGCTGACCGGCACGACCGAACACGACGACCGCGGCGGCGACAGCCCGCCGCGGTCGTTCTTTTTCTCCTGTCCGGCCACCGTCCCGCAGCCGAACGGCTCCTCCACGGCAGGACTGCTCAAGTGCCGGGTAACCGTTGCCGACTTGGCCCGGCGACCCCTGGCCCGCAACGTCGCATGCCGACGGGGTGATTCCGCACGAACCCTTGTCCCGGCCCGCCGGGGACCGATCAAGGGCTTGCATCCCCCGTACGCCATGAGCAGTTTCTCCCCCAGCGAAGAGGTCATCAGTGCGTCTCCCCCGAAGCGCGGCAGCGGTCGTGACAGCCGTCGCGCTGTTCGGCAGCCTCAGCGGCTGCACCAGCCTGCAGGAGCTGACCAGCAGCAGCAAGCCGCTGGCCGGCACGAAGACGACCACCAGTCCCACGGCCAAGGCGTCCCCGGCCGCGACCGCCGCCGCCACGACCGCCGCGAAGTCGACCCGGCCCAGCGGCGCCCTGGACACCGGCACCGCTGTCCACCGTCTCAAGCAGGGCAACTTCACGGTCCAGCTGACGTACTGGACCTCGGACAACGCCAAGCTCTACACCGCTGACGGCGTGAAGACGATCAACGTCGCCGCCCACATCGAGGACGCCGACAGCACGCACCGGGTCACCATCAGCACGTTCCAGGTGACGCAGGACGACGGCACGAACCGGGTGGTGGCCGCGACCGACAAGGGCACGTTCGACGTCACGCCGCCGTACCCCTACAACACCGTGGTGACCCTGCCGGCGGCGACGGCGGGAGCAGCGGCGCTCACGCTCACGGTCCGGCTGGATCTCCTGGTGGAGACCGCCCCGAAGGCGAACACGTACTACCGCTCGACAGCGCTGGACACCCTGACGCTGCCACTGCTCACGAATGGCGCCACACGATGACCGAGACCAGTCCCGGCCTTCGCCGAGCTACCGACCGCCGCATCCTGCTGCCCAGGAGTACCAAGGCCGGACCGCTGGCGCTGCCGGCCGCCGTCCCGCAGCTGGCCCTGCTGGAGACCGCCGAGGCGGTGTCCGACGAGATCGCCGCCGCGAAACCCCGGCACGCGACGATCAGCTGCATCATTCCCTGCTACAACGAGCAGGAGACGATCAGCGACGTTCTCAAGAGCATCCTGGCCCAGACCCGGCTGCCCGACGTCATCCACGTCATCATCAACAACACCGACGACGACACCCCGGAGATCGCCCGTTCGTTCGAGGGCCGGCACACCCGGACGATCAAGGGCGAGGAGTTCGTCACCACCGTCCACGTCCACGACATGGGTGTGAACCCGGACAAGAAGGTGGGCGCGCTCAACTACGGCTACTTCCTGTCCCGTGGCTGCGACTACATCCTGGGCGTCGACGGCGACACCACGCTCGCCCGGGACGCCGTCGAGCGCCTCGAACTGGAGATGACCGACGACCCGCGCATCGGCGGGCTGAGCGCCATCTACACGATCGACAAGAGCCGGTACCGCGGCCTGATGGCCCGTTTCCTGGTGGCCGGCCAGCGCGCCCAGTTCGGCGCGTTCAACATGGACAACCTGTTGCGCGGCCGCAACATGGCCGTGCTGGGCGGGCAGTGCAGCCTGTTCAGCATCCGGGCGCTGGAGACCGTCATGGTCCGACATCACCAGCAGGCGCCGTGGGTCCGCGACAGCGAGGTCGAGGACAGCAAGCTGTCGCTCCAGATCAAGGACGCCGGCTACAGCACCAAGATCAGCGCGACGGCCCGCGCGTTCGTCGGCCCGATGACGAACCTGCGCGCTCTGCACGGCCAGCAGGTCAAGTGGAACTTCGGCGCGATCGACCTGTTCTGGCCCGGTCAGCGCGGTGACAACAAAGGTCAGCCGCTGCACCCGAACCTGCGCCTGCGCTGGTACGAGAACATCGCGATGCTGTTCAACATCGGGTCCCGGATCGGCTTCCTGCTGCTGCTGATCGCGGCGCTGTCGATTCACGCGTTCGTGTTCAACCCGATCTGGCTGATCCCGCCGGTCATCGCGATGCTGCTGAACCTGCGGCTCGCGCTGGCGATGAAGGACAAGAGCGCGTCCGACCTGCTCTATGCGGGGCTGATAATCCCGGCCGAGTTCTACATGTGGATCCGGATGGGGCACTTCGTGTCCGCGTGGACGCAGTTCCTGGCCCAGAGCGACAAGGACAACTGGGCGGCGCAGGCCAACGCCGAGAAGGGCAAAGGATCGGCGTACGTCATGCCGCTGGTCGTGCTGCTCGCGATCCTGGGCGGCGGGATCTACGCCTGGAGCCAGCAGAGCGTCGGCGTGCAGTCGGCGATCCTGTCGCTGGGGTGGCCGATCCTCTACCTGGCGACGATCGCTCAGACCGTGTTCATGCTGCGCAAGCTGGTGCGGCGCCACCGCGGCTTCCAGGTCTGACAGCAGGTTCGGCGCACGACTTCGCCCGGCCGATCAATGGTGATCAGCCGGGCGGGAGCGTTCGCACTCCTGAAGGGCGGCGCGATTTGAAGGCGGCGCGCTCCTGAAGGGCGGCATGTTTTGAGGGCAGCGCGCTCTGGAAGAGACGGCGTGCTTTGAGGGCAGCGCGCTCTGGGAGAGACGGCGTGCTTTGAGGGCAGCGCGCTATGGAAGAGGCGGCATGTTCCGAGGGCAGCGCGCTCTTGAATGAGGCGACGCTTGTGAAAGGCGGCTCAGCGGCAGGCGCGCAACGCGGTCAGCGTGATGTTGACGTCGAAGATCGGGCCCTCGTTGCTGTCCCACCCGCCGTCCGGCCGCTGCGTCTCGGCCAGCCTCTTGCGCGCATTCTGCAACAGCCAGTCGTCGCCCAGGTTCACCCGGCGCAGCGCGGCCGCCATCTGCGCCACATCGCCCGGCCCCATCTCGGGCAGCCGCTCGCCGAGGACCAGCTGCACCCGCGACGACTCGTAGAAATACTGCTGCTGGTGCAGGAGCCCGGCGGCGTGCCAGCCGGCCGCCAGGAACGACGGCCACGTCCCGTCCGGCCGGATCTGCGCGGCGACGAACGCGGCCGCCGAGACCAGCACGCTCGCATAGCGACCACGGGTCTGATACGAGTCGGTCTCGACTGCGGCGGCGGTCAGCCAGAAACCGGCGGCCGAGGTCAGGTAGAGCGTGGCCTCCGGATCACCCGGCATCGCCCACGCCGGGGCCTCCCCGGCCAGCGACTCGTGTTCCTGCCAGGTGCCGTCGGGGCGCTGAGCGGCGGCCAGCCATTGCAAGGCGCGCTCGGCGACCGGGCCGGCCTGCAGCCCGCCGAGATCGTCGAGCTCGCCGAGGCGGAAGCAGGTCGCGTCGACCGACGGCACCTGCCCGTCGGCGGAAGCGGGCCAGCCGCCCTCGGGCATCTGACCGCCGGCGATCCGGTCGATGATCTCCGGAGGCGCCGGCTGACCGGTCCGCAGATACGACAAGCGCGCACGTTCGACCGGGTCACCATGGGCCACGACGTATCCGATCGCGGCATCGATATCGACCACGATAGAGACGCTACCCGCCGATTCTGTGATTCGCCGCCGTGATCCGGACAGCACTTGTCACACCGGAGAGTGTTTTCCAGCCGGCACATCGGTCACGAAAGCGAAGGCCGGCGCTCCCGTGACAGGAGCGCCGGCCTTACCCCTCAGTACGAAGGCTGCGACGGGTCGACCGTGTTGACCCAGGAGACGATGCCGCCCTGGACGTGCACCGCGTCCTTGAAGCCGGCCGCCTTCAGCGCGGCCAGCGCCTCCGCCGAGCGCACGCCCGACTTGCAGTGCAGCACGATCTGCCGGTCCTGCGGGAACTTCGCCAGCGCCTCGCCGGAGAGGATCTCGCCCTTGGGGATCAGCGTCGCGCCGGGGATCCGGTTGATCTCCCACTCGGCCGGCTCGCGGACGTCGACCAGGAAGATGTCCTTGCCGCTGTCCTGCCAGTCCTTGAGCTCGCGGGCGGTGATCGTCGAGCCGGTGATCGCCTCCTGCGCCTCCTCGGAGACCGCGCCGCAGAAGTCCTCGTAGTCCTCGAGCAGGTCGGTGACGGTCGGGTTCTCCCCGCAGAGCGCGCAGTTCGGGTCCTTCCGGACCTTGATCTTGCGGTACTCCATCTCGAGGGCGTCGTAGACCATCAGGCGGCCGACCAGCGGCTCACCGATGCCGGTGATCAGCTTGATCGCCTCGTTGACCTGGATCGAGCCGATCGACGCGCAGAGCACGCCGAGGACGCCGCCCTCGGCGCAGCTCGGGACCATGCCGGGCGGCGGCGGCTCCGGGTAGAGGCACCGGTAGCAGGGACCGTGCTCCTCCCAGAAGACCGAGGCCTGGCCGTCGAAGCGGTAGATCGAACCCCACACATACGGCTTGCCGAGCAGCACGGCCGCGTCGTTCACCATGTAGCGCGTGGCGAAGTTGTCGGTGCCGTCGACGATCAAGTCGTACTGACTGAAGATCTCTTTGACGTTGTCGCGGTCCAGCGCGGTGTTGTGAATGATCACGTTCACCAGCGGGTTGATCTCCGCGATGCTGCGCGCGGCCGACTCCGCCTTGGGCGTGCCGACGTCGGAGACGCCGTGGATGACCTGGCGCTGCAGGTTGGACTCGTCGACGGTGTCGAAGTCGATGATGCCGAGCGTGCCCACCCCGGCCGCGGCCAGGTAGAGCAACGCCGGCGAGCCGAGGCCACCCGCGCCGACAGCGAGGACCTTGGCGTTCTTCAGCCGCTTCTGCCCGTCCATCCCGACGTCGGGGATGATCAGGTGTCGCGAATAGCGGCGGATCTCGTCGACAGTCAGCTCAGCGGCCGGCTCGACGAGCGGGGGCAGAGCCACAGTTCACTCCCCGGGTTCGGTGGTAAGGATCGTCGCCCATTGTCGCTCGTTCGACACGCGCTTGCCCATGACGTCGGACACGGGCCCGACATGCGGGATCAGGAATATTTACGG
Source organism: Actinoplanes sp. NPDC020271 (assembly GCF_044388125.1). NCBI lineage: Bacteria > Bacillati > Actinomycetota > Actinomycetes > Micromonosporales > Micromonosporaceae > Actinoplanes > Actinoplanes sp. NPDC020271. The sequence continues at coordinate 68,433 of NZ_JBIRWQ010000014.1, read as the reverse complement.
GACCGGCTCGCCCTCGTACCGCTTGCCGTCGAGGTAGGGCCAGGCGTTGCGGGTGCAGCCGTCCAGGCCGTAGGTCTGCTGCAGCATCACCGGCGCCGGTTTCCCCTTGCCCGGGCAGCTCTCGTGACCGTGCCCGAGCTCGTGACCGACCTCGTGGTTGATCGTGTACTGCCGGTACTCCCACAGCTCGCCGTCGTAGTCCGGGACCGCGTCGGCCCAGCGCTCGGCGTTGATGATCACCTGACCGGGCACCCGGCACGAGGTGAAACCCTCGGTGTGCAAGCCACCCGCGGCGCACATCTTCTCCGAGGTGGCGGCCGAGGCGAGATAGATCGTGAAGTCCGCCTCGGCCGACTCCGGCACCCGGCGCAGACGCACCTTGCCACTGCGGATCCAGCTCCGCTTGTCACCCAGGGTGCTGTCGATCGCACGGGCGAACACGTCCGGCTCGACCTCGGGGACGGTCTCCTCAACGGCCACCCGGAACCGGTGCAGCCGCCCGGACTTTCCCAGCGTGGAGCCGCGGGATTCGACGTACCGGAAATCGCCGGCCTGGCCCGAGGTCTCGCCGGCGGCCGGGGTCTCACCCTGCACCGAGCCCACCTTGTCCGGCTCTTCCTTCGTCTGCGTGACCTGCGGCGCGGTGGCACCGATCGGTTCGGCCGCACGGTCGGCCAGGCCCGGCCGCCGACGGTCCCGCAATTCATGACCGACGACCAAAACCAGACAAATCACAATTATGTACGCCAGGAGAGTCACCCGGCGACGCCGCCGCAGCACCTTGCGACCGGACGGGGTGACCTCGGCCGGACCGTCGACGTCCGGGGGCGGGCCGGTCCGGTCGATCTCGACGACCGGAGTCTCGGCCGCACCGGCGATCGGCAGCGGCTGGTACGGGACCAGGCTCTCCCTGATCTCGACCTCGGATAGCGCGACCCCGGACGGCGCTGCCTCGGATAGCGCGACCCCGGACGGCGCTGCCTCGGACGGCACGACCCCGGACAGCGCTGCCCCAGACGGCACGACCCCGGACGGCGCTGCCTCGGACGGCACGGTTTCGGGCATCGCGATCGCCGGCGCCTCCGCGAAGGCCGGCTGCTCGTGCGTCGGCTGATCGTCGTGGACCGGCTCGTGCTCGGCCGGATGCCAGAGGCCCTCCGGGATGCCGACCGGCAGGCGCACGCTCTCCGGAAGCCCCGCGGGATGCTCCGCGGTCGACCAGAACCAGGTCTCGTCCTCGGTCTCATGATCTGACTCGACGGTGTCGGGCGCGTTCGCGGGCATCGGCCGGCCGTTTCCGGCGTACGTCGTGAGCGCGCCCGCCACCGGCTCGCTCTCCATGTGCGCCGGCGCGATGGCGGTCCCCGGGACGGCGTACGCAATGGTCTCGGCCGGCGCTTCCGCGGCCGGCACCGGATGCGCCGCGGCCCGGTAGAAGTCCGGACGTGCGACCACCGGCCGATCCACCCCCGGGAGATTCGCGGCCGGGGCCGGACGCACGATCGGGCGACGACGGCTGGGGCGCAGCGGCCGGCCGTCGTCCTCGATCGGCTCGTGGCCCGGCGGCTCCTCGACCGTCTGCTCCAACTCGGGCGGCGCCGGCCGGTCGGCCCGGATCGGCCGGACGAGCTGCGGCCCGTCTGTGGACGGCGCGTCTGTCTCCCGCCGCGAACCGCGGGGCCGGCGCGTGCTCGCGGGCCAGCCCAGCTGCGGCGACTCGGCGGCCGGGCCGGCCGGCGACCGAAGTGGGCCGGAGTCGGCCGGGATGGTCGGCGCATGGCGCATGGCCGGGTCGATCGGGGTCGTCGGCGCATGGCGCATGGCCGGGTCGATCGGGGTCGTCGGCGCATGGCGCATGGCCGGGTCGATCGGGGTGGTCGGTGGGCGGACGGCCTCGGGCGGGCCGGCCGGGGGCCGGGACGCGAGGGGTGGGCGGGGACCCGAACCGGGGCGGGTGCCGGCCGCCGGTGTCGCCGCGGTGCGCAGACCCGGCCCCCCGGCCGAACGGCCACCTCGGCGCGCTGCCGGCCGCGGTGTCTCGTCGACCTCGTCCAGCTCCGGCTCCTCGGCCTCCGGTTCCTCGCCGTCGCCGTCAGCGGGCTGCGCGGCGCGGGAAGCGGCCAGGCGCTCGGCCGCCAGTTCCAGGATTCCGCGGGTCATGCCCGGTGGCAGGCCGGTCGCCGGGTCGACCGGCGGCCGGGTGGGTCGCGGCTGGGCGTGCCGGGCCGGTGAACCAGCGGACGAGTCCGCGGGCGGCGCCGGCCACAGCGGACCTGACGCTCCGCCGCTCGCCTGCTGCTCGGGATCGGCCGTGATCGCGGGCCACGAGTCGTCCGGGTCATGGGCCGGGTGCTGCTCGGCCCGGTGCCGGGCCGGCGGGTTCTCCGGCGTCAACCGGTGGCGGCCGGTGGCGGTGTCCAGCCGTTCGGCACTGCGCCGATGACGGCCACCTGACGTCTCCCGATCCTCGGCCGCGTGCAGGGCCGGCCGGATCGGGTCAGGCCCACGGCCGATCGTCTTGCGCGGCGTGGCGGCCGGGCTCACGTGGGCGTCACTCGACAGTGTCTTCCGAGGTCGCGAGGCCGTACTGGCCTCCGCCGCGACGGCTCGGCCCCGCGACGGCGTGCTGTCGCCGGCCGGGATGGTCTTGCGGACACGCGTCGCCGTCCCGGACTCGGCGGCCACCGCACGGCTGCTCACCTCACCGGCGCGCAGGCTCTTGCGGGCGCGCGCCGTCGTCGTCTTGATCTCCACGGTGTCCTGGGACGCGGGCCGGCGTCTGGTCGGCCTGGTCGCCGAGGAGCTCGCGGCGCCGACGTCTCCGGCGGGTTCTCCACCGCGGAGTGACTTCGCCGGGCTCACCGAGCGAGAGGACGCCGACCCGGCCGCGGTCGTCTTGCGGGCGACGGAGGCCGGATCGCCGGTGGTCCTCCCGCGGGCAGCGGAGGCCGGTTCGCCGGTGGTCCTCCCGCGGGCAGCGGAGGCCGGATCGCCGGCGGTCCTCCCGCGGGCAGCGGAGGCCGGATCGCCGGCGGTCCTCCCGCGGGCAGCGGAGGCCGGCTGGCCCGTGGTAGCGGGCTTGCGCGCGGCGGCGACGCTGACACCGGTCCCGGACGGCGCGCGGCCTGAGGCCGTGGCTGACTTCCGGCCGGCGGCGGCAGCGTTGCGAGCGGACCCACCAGCCGGCGTTCGGCCTGAAGCCGCCGCCGTCCGAGTAGCAGCCGCGGCCGGTGCTCGGCCGGAAGCCGCCGCTGCCGTTCGAGCGGAAGCCGCGGCCGACTTCGAGGCCACGGTGCGTGCGGACGAGGGCTTGGGCTGTTCAGCCGCGGCGGTCCGGGTACGGGCGGGCTTCTTCGCGGCGGCCTGCGCCGTGATGACGCCTTTCGCGGGCGCCTTGGCCCGAGCTGGCTCGTTGCGGGCACGCCGTCCGGCAGCGGACGGGCTCGCGCCGGTCGCCGGATCAGGGGAGGCATTTGTCGCGTTTGCCATAACAAGGGCCAGCCTGCCACGACTAGCCGCCCGTCACAGGAGAATCGGATTCCCCACCGGAAGAACTCCGCAACATGCCACGCCGCCCGCCACCGGAGTTTGTCCACACCAGCACGCCGTCCACAGGCCACGAGCGGGACGCGCCGTTTCCCCGCCATACTGACCAGCGGAACTTCCCCCAGGGTGGGTGGGTCGTACGGTTCGGCTCGGCAGGTGGCTCAGCAGGGAAAACCCACCCGGAAGGGGTCAGCGGGACAAGGCCGGCCCGGTGAACGGCTTGTCGTCGCGGCGCGGCCAGGCATAGGGCAGGCAACCGCGCGTGGTCAACGTCTGCTGGACCATCACCGGGGCGGGACCGCCGGCTTCCGGGCACCCCTCGTGGTGGTGGCCGAGCTCGTGACCGACCTCGTGGTTGATCACGTAGTTGCGGTAGACGGCCAGCGGGATCTTCGCGTTCAGGTAGGGCTTGGACGACTTGCGGTAACGGTCCAGGTTGATGATGGCCGCGCCGGGCACCCGGCAGGAGGTGTAGGGCACCCCGCCGATCCGGATGTTCGTGCCACCGGCCTGGCACTTCGCTCCGGCAGTGTCGCGGGTGGCGAGGAAGACCGTGAAGTCGGCCCGCTCGTTCCCGTCGACCATGAGCAGCCGCAGGTTGCCGTTGCCGGTCCAGCTGCGCCCGTCGCCGAGCGTGCTGACCACCTGCGCGGCGAACGCATCCGGGTCCTCGCCACTGCCCTTCTCCACGGCCACCCGGAAGCGGCGCAGCCGGCCTTCGGTTCCGAGGATCGGGCCGCGCTTGGTCGCGTACGAGAAATCGCCGGAACCGTGCGTCGGAACCGAGCCGGAGATCTGCAGGGCCTCCGGGTCGAGAAGCGGTGAGGTGGCCGATGGCGAAGCCGAGGCGGGAGCCGTCGACTCCTCGATCGGCGCGGAGGCCGACGGCGAGACGTCGGCGGTGGACGGCGACGGCGAAGCGACCGGCGACGGGGCGGCAGCGGACGCCGGAGCGGCAACCGGGGCGGCGGCCGGGGCGGACTTGCGGTAGGCCACCGTGATCACCGCGAGCAGCACCAGCGTGATCGAGAACAGGGCCAGCCACCACTGACGCCACCGGTCACCGGCCTTCTGCCGATTGCCCGGTTCGTGAACGGATGTGACGGGAGCGATCATCTTGGGCCTGAGCCTCGCACATGAGCGCCGGTCGCATCGACCCGATGTGATCATGGGTGACGAACGCCGCCATGGTGAACCCCGGACCGGCGCGGGCGTGGGTCACGCCACCGGCGAGTGCACGTCCTTGAGCATCCCGACGATCGCCCGCGCGACCAGGCGCGGCACCTCCATCTGGGCCACGTGGCCGACCCCGGGCAGGATCAGCAGCCGCCCGTCCGGGACCGCGCGGGCCACCTGTGCCGGCACCCGCGGGTCGACCAGCTTGTCGTTGAGGCCGCCGATGACCAGCGTCGGCGCCTGCACCCGGGCGGCCAGACGCCACTGCGAGTTGACGCCCGGCAGGTAGGCCCGCAGGAAACTCCCGACCAGGCCGCGCAGCGTCCCCAGGTACGCCCGGGGGTAGTGCGCGACCGTGTACCGCAGCTGAATCTCCTCCATCGCCTCGATGCGGCGCTGCGGGTGCACCTTGCTGGTGTCGCCGAAGCAGGCGGCCAGCACCTGCTCGGCCATCTGTTCCGCGGTGATCCGGGTCAGGCCCCAGGCCATCAGGCGTTCCGCGCCGGGCAGGGCGAGCAGCGGCAGCATCGGACCCTGCGCGGTGCGGCGCGGATTGAGGAACGGCATCGCCGGGGAGACCAGCGTCAGCGTGCGCACCAGGTCGGGCCGGAGCGCGGCGACCCGCACCGAGATGGACCCGCCGAGCGAGTTGCCGACCAGGTGCACCGGGCCGCGGCCGGACGCATCGAGGTAGTCGATCAGGGTGGCCGCGAAGGCCGGGATCGAGTAACGCGGGCTGGGGTCGCTGTAGCCGAACCCGGGCAGGTCGACCGCCTGCCCGTCGAACCGGTCGGCGAGCAGGCCGGCCAGATCGGTGAAGTTCTGCGAGGAACCGCCGAGGCCGTGCACGTAGACCGCGGGCTCCGCGCCGGGGCTGGTGGCCGGGGTGTCCCGGACGTGCAGCATCGCGCCGCCCACCGTCACCTGTCGTGCGGGCCAGGGTGGCGGCACCTCGCCCGCCGGCAACAGCTCACTGTCACCGGCCAGAATCGCGCCTTTCACTACGCCAAGAGTGCCTCGACGCGACGGTTCACGGCAGCGAGTGTGGCGCGCACCATGGCGTGCCGGTCGTCGCCGGTCACCACGGCCGAGCCGGAGAGCTGCTCGACCCAGCCGCCCGCGCAGGACAGCAGCAGCACCACGACGGCGACCTGGGTGGAGCCGAACGAGACGGCGGCCGCGTGCTCGACGAAGCAGCGGGCCGGCCCGTCCGCGTGCGTCGACGCCGACAGCAACTCGTCGACCGCACCGGCGGTGGCGGTGGCGCACAAGCGCAGCAGATACCCGTCGACGGCCGGGCCGGTGGCGATGCCGGAGGCCGTCCGGTCGCCGGCGCGCAGCCGCACCTCGACCGTCGCGTCCGCCCCGAACGTGTTGACGTGCACGTTCTCGATCAGGACGCGCGGGCCGGGACGGTCGCCGGGGTCGAGCGGGCGGGGCTTGTTCAGGTCCCGGGGGGCCAGGGCGGCGGGCGCGGGAGCCGGCTCGGGCTTCGGGGCCGGCTGCGGCGGGGCCGCCGTCAGCGGAGGCGCACTCAGCGGGGAGGGGCTCAACGAAGGCGGGGGCGGGGTCAGCGAGGGCGGGGGCGGAGGCGGAGTCAGCGAGGGCGGGGCCGGGGACGGAGTGACCGGCGCCGCGGTGATCGGCGCCGCGGAGATCGGGGCGGCCGAGACCGGGGCCGGTGCGGGCGGAGCGGAGGCCGGCCGCGGGGCCGGGGAGACCGGCCGGACCGAGGCCCGGCCGGGCCGGGTGGCCTGGGACGGCACCGCCGGCGCGGAGCCGACACCACCGAACGCGCCGGGCATCGCCGCGTCCAGACCCATCCGCTCCTGCAGCAGGCGAGCGACGTGGCGGCTCACCTCGGCCGCGTCGGCACCGTCGGCGAGGTCGAGCCGGAGGCTGTGCGCGCCGGTCGGGGTGGCTCGCAAGGAGGCGTCCCGGACACCGGCGACCTCGCGCACGGCGGCCAGGATCGCCTGGACGTCGAAGCCCTCCTGACGCTCCTGCGCGGGCACGACGTCACCGCGACGCAGGTGCGTCGCGATCCGCGCCAGGGCGGGGGCCTCGGCCGATGGCTCCACGGCGGGCGGCTCCGGGACTCGGGGCACGTCCGGCTGGGCCGGCACGCGCTGGGGCAGCGCCCCGCTCGGCTCGTCCAGCGCGGAGCTCGGGCTCTCGGACGGGTAAGGGGGCGACGGCTCGTAACTGCGGCGGGCGAAACTGGACGCATCGTACGTCGGCAGGCCCAGGCCGGGCTCGTTGTCCACCGATCGCTGGTCCCCCGCCGGTGCGGACGGCTCGACCCGCGGCAGGCCCTGCGCGAGCGTGTCGTTGACCAGCGCGTGCCGGGATCGGATCGGTTCGGACGGAGCGTCGGTACGGCTCAGTGGATCTCCCTGGGTCGGGCCCGTGGGTCGGGCCATCGGCACGGCGGCGCGCTGGATCGGAGCCGGCGGGCCGCCACGGTACGAATCGTCGAGGTCACCCTCGTACGGAAAAGGGGGCGCGCTCGACGGGGCGGCAGATGCCGGATCGACCGGACGCGGCCGGTGACCGAGAATGTCAGCAAGACGGCTGCGGTCGCCGGACCACGGCGACGTCTCGGTGTTCCCGGAAGGGGGAATCTCGGTGGGCGGCGGTGGGTCCACGAACCCCGGCGGCGGTGGCACCTGGGCCGGCACGGCCGAGCTCGGGGCGGGGCCGAACGGGTTCGCGGGGTGCGGTTGCACGCCACGCCGCCAGGGGGGCACGTCCGCCTCCTGCTCCCTTGCCGACCACGGGTTTTCGCCGTTCACCCAGCCATTCATCCGATTGCGGTCACGCGCGTCGGCACCGTTGCCGCCACTCGCGGCTCCGGTGTCTCCGGAATGCCCTGTTTCATCCACCGCGTGCTCCTCGCTCGCCCCCGCTGAGGCTACCGTGTGGTTGCAGTGGCGATAAGTTGCAGCGTCGCGACAATTGCCCGCACGACCGCGACAAGCGCCGATCCGGGCAATCCGCGTCGACAAACCGCGGGGACCGACCCCCTGGAGGTTCACCAGATATGACCGCCGCGTCCGGCGGGGCTCAGACCACTCGCCCCACCCGGCTGCCGAGATCGGCACGCCGTAAGCAACTGCTGGCTGCCGCCCAGCAGATCTTCGTCGCGCACGGCTACCACGCCGCAGCGATGGATGACATCGCTGAGCGCGCGGGCGTCTCCAAGCCTGTGCTCTACCAGCACTTTCCTGGCAAGCTCGAGCTCTACCTGGCTCTGCTGGACACGCACTGCGACGCCATCATCGCCAAGGTCCGGGGCGCGTTGGAGGCGACCCCGGACAACAAGGAGCGGGTGAAGGGCGCCGTCCGGGCGTATTTCGACTTCATGGACCACGAGAGCGAGGCGTTCCGCCTGGTCTTCGAGTCCGACCTGCGCAACGACCCACAGGTGCGGCAGCGGGTCGAGCGGGTCGAGCAGGGCTGCATCGAGGCGCTGACCCAGACCATCATCTCGGACACCGGGCTCCGGCCCGACCAGGCGCACCTGCTCGCCTCCGGTCTCGCCGGCGCCTCCGGTGCGGCCGCTCAGTACTGGTTGGCGAACGGTCGTCGTACGCCCAAAGCTGAAGCCGAGAGCCTCGTCGCCGCTCTGATCTGGCGCGGGATCGCGAGCTTCCCTCTGCAGGGCGGTTCAACAGCCGGAACGGCACCGGAAATCGGATAGCCTTTCCAAGCGGTAGACGCATTTGACAGAGGAGGACTCCGTGGAGGTCAAGATCGGCGTGCAGCAGTCGCCGCGTGAGCTCGTGCTGGAGAGCGCCCAGACTCCGGCGGAGGTCGAGGAGGCGGTGTCCGAGGCTCTCGCCAAGGACGGCGTCCTGACACTCACGGATGAGAAGGGCCGCAAGGTGATCATCCCGGTCGCCAAGGTGGCTTACGTGGAGATCGCCGAGGCCTCGCACCGGCCGTTCGGCTTCACCACCCGCTGATGCGGTAACGGGAGGGAGCTCGCCTCCCTCCCGTAACTGCACTGGCGCATGTCTGCTATTGGGTCGGGTAGAGTGGCTGGTGTCGCCGTCGATCTGTCAAGTCGACGGCCCCGCGTGTGGCCCGCTTTCGAGCGTGCGGCCCGCGCCAAACCAGACCGCGCCCCAGACACTCAACGGGCGCACCACGAGAGGGCACCCGTAAAACTTCATGACCGACAATGAGCAAGCTCTGATCCCCGTAACGAATCGTGCTCCGGTCCGGCCGGACAGCCCCACCTTCGCTGAGCTGGGTGTTCGTCCGGAGACCGTGGAGGCGCTGGCCAAGGCGGGCATCACCCACGCCTTCGCCATCCAGGAGTACGCGCTGCCCATCGCGCTGCGCGGCTCCGACCTGATCGGCCAGGCCCCGACCGGCACCGGCAAGACCCTCGGCTTCGGCCTGCCGCTGCTGGAGCGGGTCCTCGCCCCGTCCGAGGGCGCCGACGGCCGTCCCCAGGCTCTGGTCGTCGTTCCCACCCGTGAGCTGGGTCTGCAGGTGGCCCGCGACCTTGCCGCGGCCGGCAGCACGCGCGGCGTCCGGGTCCTCCCGATCTACGGCGGCGTCGCGTACGAGCCGCAGGTCGACACCCTGAAGAAGGGCGTCGAGATCCTCGTCGGCACCCCCGGCCGGCTGCTCGACCTGGCCAAGCAGAAGCAGCTGAAGCTGAACGCCGTCCGCGCGCTGGTCCTCGACGAGGCCGACCGGATGCTCGACCTGGGCTTCCTCGACGACGTCGAGAAGATCCTGGCGATGCTGCCCGAGCAGCGGCAGACCATGCTGTTCTCGGCCACCATGCCGGACCCGATCGTGGCGCTGTCCCGCCGGTTCCTGCACAACCCGATGACCATTCACGCCGGTCACACCAACGAGAGCGGCCCGAACCCGCTGACCAAGCAGGTCGTCTACCGCACGCACCCGCTCAACAAGATCGAGATGGTGTCGCGGATCCTGCAGGCCAAGGACCGCAGCCTCACGATGATCTTCACGCGGACCAAGCGGGCCGCCGACAAGGTCGCCGAGGAACTGGACTTCCGCGGGTTCGCGGTCGCCGCGGTCCACGGTGACCTGGGCCAGGGCGCGCGCGAGCGGGCCCTGCGGGCGTTCCGCAGCGGCAAGATCGACGTGCTGGTCGCCACCGACGTCGCGGCCCGCGGGCTGGACGTCTCGGGCGTCACCCACGTCATCAACTACGACTGCCCGGAAGACCCGGAGACCTACACGCACCGTATCGGCCGGACCGGTCGCGCGGGCGCCACGGGCGTCGCCGTGACGTTCGTGGACTGGGAAGACATGCCGCGCTGGGTCCTGATCGACAAGTCGCTCGGCCTGAGCATGCCGGAGCCGCCGGAGACGTACCACACGAGTCCGGCGCTCTACCACGACCTGGACATTCCGACCGACATCTCGGGCACCCTGCCGACCGCCGAGCGGAACCGGGCCGGGCTCTCCGCCGAGATCGAGGAGGATCTCGGCGGCGGTAACCGGGGACGCCGCTCCCGCAACGGCCGCGACAGCCGGGACAGCCGGGACAGCCGGGACAGCCGGGACAGTGGTCGCGGTGGGCGCTCCCGCGGCAGTTCGCCCTCGGGCTCCACGTCGCCTGACGGCTCGTCCTCCAGCTCGCCTTCGTCTTCGTCCTCGTCCGAGGAGGGAGCCGAGCGGCCCAAGAGGCAGCGGCGCCGGCGCAAGGTCGTCGACGGTGCCGATTCCCCCGTTCCGGGTACGGAGGGTGCCGTCGAGCCGCGGGAAACACCCGAGGTGACGGCAGCCGAGCCTGCGGCCGTGGTCGCCGACGAGGCGCCCCGCGCACGGACCCGTCGCCGCCGTGCTCCGGCGACCTCGCTCACCTTCTCGGAGTCCGCCCCGGCGGAATCTGACGCTTCCGAGCCTGCCGCCACCCCGGAACTCGCTGCCGGCGAGGCCGCGTCGGCGGCATCCGGCGAGGCCGCGTCGGCGGTATCCGGCGAGGCCGCGTCGGCGGTATCCGGCGAGGCCGCGTCGGCGGTATCCGGCGAGGCCGCGTCGGCGGTATCCGACGAGGAGTCGCGCCCTCGTCGTCGCCGGCGTCGTAGCACCCGGGACGCCGACGAGCCGGCCGAGAGCATGAGCGGTGGCTCCGAGGCCGGGGTGGGCACCACCGAGGTCTGATCGTTCACGCTGCGCCCGGGATCGTGCTCACGGTCCCGGGCGTTGTGCTTTGCGGCTCGGGGCGGCGGGCTCACGACGTACGCCCGAATCGGGTTTGATCTTCAGGTCCAACGGCTCTCGAGGTCGTCGAGCATGCCCAGGTTGAGTTGGACGGCGGTGGTGACCTCGGCGAGGAACGCGTTGCGCTCGGCGGCCGACCACGGCGTCGTGTCCAGCAGGGAGTCGTAGCGCGCCTGGAAGAGTTCCGGGTTGACGCCCTCGAAGACGAAGAAGCGGTAGCCCTGGCGGCGGAAGTTGTACATCTCCCAGACTGCCGCGCCCAGCCACTGGCCGTCGTCCAGATCGCCGAGATAGCGCGTGCAGTGGTGCGCCACATAGCCCGTGGCCTGACCGAACGCGGCCGATCGCAGGCGCGTGCAATACGTCGTCGTGGCCGGGAGCGCGGCGATCCGGCTCTGCCAGCGGGGGCCGCGCAGGAAGCGCAGATCATCCTCGAGCAGCGGGAGCCGGAGCAGCTCGGGGAAGCAGAACCGCCCGGCCACCGGATCGTCGGCCATCGCGCTGGTGGCCAGCTCGAGCGACTCGTAGACGAACCAGTGCTGGGCGACCAGCTCGGCGTAGGCGTCGATCGGCAGCTGACCGTTGACCAGATCCTGGATGAAGCGGCTGCGCCGGGCCGCAGCGAACCCCTCCGCGAGAATTCTCCGCAGGGAGGAGGAGAGTGCGCCGGTGACGGGCGTGTCCGTCAGATGCCACATTGGACCTCTCCTTCCGCTCCGATCAACCTAGCGGCACCGGGCGACGCTCCACAGCCCCTGTGGATACGTTGTCCACAGGCCCGGCCGGGTGATCTCGCGGAGCGGGCAGAATGGAGGCATGCCACAACCGCTCGATCAAGCGCTCGCCGAGGTGCGCGAACTCCTTCTCGCCCCGGGGCTGACCCGTGCCGTCGCGGCCGGTCGGCGCCGCGGGTATGTGCCCTCGGTCACACGGGCCCAGGTTCGCCCCGTCACTCTGAAGAGCGGTCCCAAACTGCAGATCGTCACCGACGACGGCGCGCGGCCCTTCACCCGCAATGTCGCGCCGGGCGCTGAGGCGGCCGCCGCGATCGACGAGCTGCTGGCCGAGCCGTTCGGCAACTGGCACGTGGAGACCGACTCGGCCACCGTCCAGGTGCGGATCACGAAGAAGGGCGACGCCCAGGTCCACCGGGCCGCCGCGGCCGCCGCACCCGCGACCCCGCAAGATCATGACCGGGCCAAGCAGTGGCTTCTCGACCCCGGTGACCCGCTGTTCGCGGTGATCGGAGGCAACGCGGCCAAGCGGCGGCAGATCGACGCGTTCCTGCGCGCGCTCGCCGCAACCCTGCCCGACGAGCTTCCGCCGACGCTGCGCGTCGTCGACCTGGGCTGCGGAAACGCTTACCTGACCTTCGCCGCCTACCGCTATCTGGCCGGGCGGGGCGTCACGGTTCAGGTCGCCGGGGTCGATGTCCGGGAAGATCAGCACGTACGTAACGGTGAGGTCGCCACCGAGCTCGGCTGCTCCGACGAGGTGACCTTCGTGGCCGGCACCATCGAGGCCGCCGAGCTGCCGTTCACGCCGGATCTCGTGCTGGCGCTGCATGCCTGCGACACCGCCACCGACCAGGCGCTGGCCCGTGCCGTCCGGTGGGAGGCGCGCTGGGTCCTGGCCGCGCCCTGCTGCCACCACGACATCGCCGCCCAACTCAAGGGCAACACATCGCCGTCACCCTATGGCGAGTTCACCCGGCACGCGATCCTCCGCGAGCGCTTCGCCGACGTGCTGACCGACTCGCTGCGGGCCGGGCTGCTGCGGCTCAACGGCTATCGGGTCGACGTGGTGGAGTTCATCGACTCCGCGCACACGCCGCGCAACCTGATGCTGCGCGCGCGGCGCACCGGGGCGGCGCCGACAGCCGAGCAGCGCGCCGAATATGACGCCCTGATCGGGCAGTGGGAGGTGAAACCGGCGCTGGCCGGGCTGCTCAGCTGACCTGCAGCGTCCACTCGGCGGTGTGGACCTGGCCCGCGACCTGGAAGTCGAAGAACATCCGGTAGGAACCGGGGCTGGGCGCCGTCACCCAGAACTTGACCTTGCCGTCGACGAGTTGCTGCTCCGGGTGGACGTGCAGGTAGGCGACGTCTCCCTGGCGCAGCACGACCAGGTGACCGTACGCGCCGAGGTAGGGCTCGACGGTCCCACCGGTGACCGTCATCAGCAGGGGCTGGACCGCTGTGGTGTCGGGTGCCCCCGCATAGGTGACGGTCAGGCCGGCCACGGTCGCCTGGTCGGACACGGCGGGCAGCGCCTGCGGCACGTAGTTCCCGGCCACGGTGAGGTCGGTCCCGAGCGTCGTGGCGACCTGCCGGCCGCCGACCAGGGCGGTGAAGTCCGCGATCATGCGGTAGACGCCCGGCTGGGCCAGCGTCAGGTCGATGCTCCAGGTGCCGTCGTCGGCCATCACCGGGTGCAGGTGCTGAAAGCCGGTGAGGTCCCGCCGGGCCACGATCAGGTGCAGCGGCTTGTCGTGCACGATCGCGTAGGAGGTGACCGGAGTCCCCCCGGTCGCGTCGATCGTGAAGCTCAGACGCTGCTGCTTCCCGGCCTCGAACGTGGTGGTGGCCGGGCGCAGGGTCAGGCCGTCGGAGCTGAGCGAGAGGCCCCCGACGACGGCGCTGGTCGCGGCAACCCCGGCGCCGGTCGCGCCGTGGGTGTGCGGCATGTTCTCGTTGACCACCGTGCTGCCGGTGCTGGTGGCGGCGGCCGGGGTCGTGGTGGCGCTCGCGCTCGTGCCGTTGTTGAGCCGGCCCAGCCCGTAACCGGCGAAGAGCACCACGATCAGCAGGGCGCCGATCGCGGCGAAGCGGAACGTGGAGTTCTTCTCGGGCTCGCCGGCGGGCGCCGCGGCCGGCTCCTCGTCGTCGGTGAGGTCGAGGGACCATTTGGACTTGTGGCGGGGTGGGTCCTCGGTCGGTACGTCCACGTTTCTCATCGGTACAGGGTCGTGTGGGACGGCCGCGCGTCGAGCATCCGGCTTTTCGCTATTTTCTGCTTTTGTTACTTCCGCTGGCGCTTCAGCGGGGTGATCGGCGGCGTCGCCGGGATGGTCAGGCATCCGCGAGCTCGTAGCCGGCCTCGTCCACCGCCGCGCGCACCGCGTCGTCACCGAGCGGCGCCTCGCTGGTCACCGTCACCCCACCGGAACCCAGATCGACCTGCACACCGGAGACGCCGGGAAGCGCCGAGATCTCTTCGGTCACCGCGTTGACGCAGTGCGAGCAGGTCATGCCCTTGACGGTGTAGGTGCTGGTGACAGCCATGACAATCGCCTTTCCGGGGTTGTGGGCGGTTTCCGCCACGTCAGAGGCGCCGACCCTAGGACTTGATCAACCGGGCAATCGCGTCGGACGCCTCTTTGACCTTGGCCGACGGGTCGCCGGCGCGCGCCGCGTCCACGACGCAGTGGGCCAGATGATCCTCGAGCAGGCCGACCGCGACCGCCTGCAGCGCGCTTTTCGCGGCGGAGATCTGGGTCAGGACATCAATGCAATACGTATCCTCGTCGACCATCCGCTGCAGCCCACGGATCTGGCCCTCGACCCGGCGCAGGCGGCTGAGCAGGGCCACCTTGTCACCGGAGTAACCGTGCGGACCGTGCTGCGGGACAGCCTCCTCAGACATGCGTCCAAGCATACCCCCCACCGGTATGAAGGAAGTGTCATACCCGGGAGTTACCGTGCCGCCGTGCGAATCGATCCGTGGGAGGCGGCACATCGTTCCGCCCTCGATCATGTCCTCGGCCTGATCGCCGAATCGTCCTGGGCCGACGTGCTGATGCTGCGCGGCAGCATGCTGATGCCGGCCTGGGTCGGTGAGCAGGCCCGGCTGCCCGGTGACCTCGACTGGATCGTGCTCTCCGACGGCCTCACCCTTCCCGACCGTCGCGCGCCGTGGCCGTTCGTCGACACCATCGACCCGGCCCAGCACTGGCCGGAGGCGGTGCACGGCGGCGCGCGCAACGAGATGTGGACGTTCGAGGAGTTCGAGACCGGTGGTCAGCACCCCCGGCTGCCACCCGAGGGTCTGCACTGGATGGGCGCGGAACAGCTGACCGAGACGGGGTACACGGTCGGCTTCGTGCGGGACATGGTGACGGACAGTCCGCGGACCGAGGAGGGGGTGGAATTCGACCTGGACGCCATCCTCGAGATCGATTCCGTGGACTACTACTCCGACGACGGTGAATACGGGGTGATGGAACCGGGCCGGGGCATCCGGACCACGATCGAGCTCCCCTGGGTCACGCCCGGCGGCGAGGGCGGCAAGGTCAACATCGATTTCGCGTTCGACGAGGTGGTGCCCGAGCCGCCGGTGCTGACCGCGGTGCCGCGTGCGGACGGGCGCTCCCCGCTGGGCCTGCTCACCGCGTCACGCGAGTTGTCGCTGGCCTGGAAACTGCACTGGCTCGCCGCCGACCAGTCCACCCAGCGGGTCTCGGCCGCCAAGGACCTGTACGACGCCGTCCTCCTCGCCGAGGTGCCCGGGATTAGGCTGCCGGAACGCCTCCAGCCGTTCGCGCTCGACGAGCTCGTGACGCTTCTCACCCTGCCGACCTGGTCGATCGAGGGTGACCTGCCTGGCGGCGCGGCGCCGTGGCTCGCCCGGCTGGCCGCCGCCCTCCCGGCCCTGCAAGCGTGAGCGCTCCCGTCCTGCGCCTCCCAGCTGCACTCCGCCCAGCACTCCCGCGGTGCGCTCCCGTCCAGCACTCCCGCCCAGCATTCCCTCCGGCGTTTCCGCTGTGCGCTCCCTCCGGCGTTTCCGGGTCTGGAACCGTGAGAAAGCGTTGGCCGACCGGTCACCGGCCCGTGGCAGGATGCGGCGGAGTTCGGAAACGCTGAAGGAGTCACTGTGGGAGACCGCGAACGCAACGGCTACGTCCTGACCGACGACGCGAGCCGGGTGGATGTCGATCGCGTGCACCGTTGGCTGGCCGAGGAGTCCTACTGGGCTGCCGGCCGCTCGCACGACCTGGTCGCCCGGTCGATCGAGGGTTCGCTGCCCTACACGATCCGGCACGACGGCGAGCAGGTCGGCTTCGCCCGCGTGGTGACCGACGGCGCCACCTTCGCCTGGGTCTGCGACGTCTTCGTCGACGAGCGGCACCGCGGCCACGGCCTGGGCGTGTGGCTGATCGACAGCATCGTCGAGGACATGACCGACCGCGGCATCCTGCGCCTGCTGCTGGCGACCCGGGACGCGCACGAGGTCTACCGCCGGTCGGGCTTCACCCCGCTGGCCGGCCCGGGCCGGTTCATGGAGATCGACCGCCGTCCCACCCGCAACGCCATCCTCGGGCTGGCCTGACCCACCGCCTGCGTCAGCCGGCCACCGCCAGCGCCAGCGGCAGGACCGCCTCGGCCCCGGCTTTGCGCAGGACACGACCGGCCAGCGCCATCGTCCACCCCGAATCGACCAGGTCGTCGACGAGCAGCAGCGGGCCGGGCGCCTCCTCGATCTCGGCCCGGACCTGCGGCGGAACGCTGAACGCGTCGTGCAGCGCCCGCACTCGCTGGGCGCTGTTGCCCCGGAAGCCCGCCTCCCCCGACGGCACCGGCGGCAACGCCCCGAGCAGCGGCAACCGCCCCACCTGCGCGATGTGCTCGGCCAGGCTGTGGACAAGTTGTGGATGACGGTGGGAGCCGACCGCAACGACGCCGACCGGGCGCTGCTCCCAGGCGTCGTCGCCGCGCGCCCACGCCTTGAGCACCTCGACCACCGCCGCGGCCAGCTCGGCGGGGATCGGCCCGTCCGGTGAGTCGGGGCCGACCAGGCCGCGCAACCGCGAACCCCACCCGAGGTCGGAGAGGCGGCCGACCGCCCGGCCGGGCGCGATCTGCTCGGCCGCCGCGATCCTGCCCTTCAGCGAGATGCCGACCGCGGACAGGCCGGTGGGCCACATCTTCTTCGGGGCGATCTCGACCCCGGGACGCCCGAGGAACGCCCCCGCGGCGGAGAGCGCCGCCGAGGACACGTCGGTGTCGAAGAGCGGACCGGCGCAGTTGTCACACCGCCCGCACGGTGCGGCCTCCGGATCGTCCAGGCAGCGGCGGAGGAACTCCATGCGGCAGACGGGAGTCACCGCATACTCAATCATGGTTTGTTGTTCGGTTTCCCGGGCCTCGGCGACCCGCCGCAGCCGGGCGTGGTCATATTCCCAGGGCTGGCCGGTGGCGAGCCAGCCGCCGCGGGTGCGCCGCACCGCGCCGTCCACGTCGAGGACCTTGAGCATCAGCTCCAGCCGATTGCGCCGCATGTCGACCAGCGGCTCCAGGGCCTGTGTCGACATCGCGTGGTCGGTGGTGAGCTGGGCCAGCACCGCGTGCACCTGCTCCTCCGGCGGGAAGGCGAGAGAGGCGAAATATCGCCAGATCGCGGCGTCCTCCGGGCCGGGGAGCAGCATCACCTCGGCGTGCTCGACCGCACGACCGGCGCGACCGACCTGCTGGTAGTAGGCGATCGGCGAATTCGGCGCGCCCAGGTGCACGACGAACCCGAGATCCGGCTTGTCGTAACCCATGCCGAGCGCGGACGTCGCGACCAGCGCCTTGATCTTGTTGTCCAGCAGGTCCTGCTCGGCCGCGCGACGCTCGGCGTCGTCGAGCTGACCCGTGTACGACGCGACCGGGAACCCGCGCGAGCGCAGGAAATCAGCGGTCTCGGTGGCCCCGGCCACGGTCAGCGTGTAGATGATGCCCGACCCCGGGAGCCGCTCCAGGTTGTCGGCGAGCCAGGCCAGCCGATGCGTCGGGTCGGGCAGCCGCAGCACCGCCAGGCGCAGCGAGTCGCGGCCCAGCGCGCCGCGCAGCACCAGCGCGTCGCCGAGTTGGTCGGCGACGTCGGCGGTGACCCGGGCGTTGGCCGTCGCGGTGGTCGCGAGCACCGGCGTGTGGTTCGGAAGACCGGCCAGGAACGTCCGCAACCGCCGATAATCCGGCCGGAAGTCGTGGCCCCAGTCGGAGACGCAATGCGCCTCGTCGACCACGAGCAGCCCGGTGCTGTGCGCGAGGCCGGGCAGCACGTTGTCGCGGAAATCCGGATTGTTGAGCCGCTCGGGGCTGATCAGCAGCACGTCGACCGCGCCGGCCCGGATCTCCTGCTCGATCTCGGACCACTCCTCCAGATTCGCCGAGTTGATCGTGCGGGCACGGATGCCGGCCCGGGCCGCCGCGTCGACCTGGTTGCGCATCAGGGCCAGCAGCGGGGAGACGATCACCGTGGGCCCGGTCGGCCCGTTCTCGCGCAGGAGCGCGGTGGCCACGAAGTAGACCGCCGACTTGCCCCACCCGGTGCGCTGCACGCAGAGCACCCGGCGGCGGTCGACGGTGAGCGCCTCGATGGCGCGCCACTGATCCTCACGCAGTCGCGCATGCTCGCCGGCGAGCCGGCGCAGCACCTGCTCGGCACGCTCCCGCACACTCGCCCGCTCAGCCGCACCGGCTGCCATCCGCGTCGTCTCGGTCACCCGGCATGTCTATCAGCACCCACCGACAGAACCGGAGTTATCCACAGCGCGGGGTTGTCCACAGGACGCCAAGATTTTCGAGCGGCGGGCGGCGCGGCGGGCCAAGCTCGTGGGCATCCGGGCAAACGCGACCCGGGCCCACTCCTGAATGGAAGTCTCAGGACATGACCAAAACGATCGCCGAGAAGCTGCTGATCAAGCCGAACTCCACCGTCTGGCTCAGCCAGCCGGCCCGTCTGCCGCTGCTCACCCCGATGCCGGAGGGTGTGCGCGAGACCGGGACGCTGGCCACCGCCGGCACCGCCGTGCTCTTCGCCGAGGATGCCGCCTCCGTCCGCGAGCAGTTGACCGAGCACCGGGCCGACCTGGACAAGCCGAGCGCGTTCTGGATCGCCTATCCGAAAGGCAACAAGGCGGATATCAACCGGGACACGCTCTGGCCCATCGTGGCCGATTTCGACATGCGTCCGTGCGGCCAGGTGGCGATCGACGACCGTTGGTCCGGGTTGCGTTTCCGGCCGAACCGTCCGGACGAGGGCCGCTTCTCCGGAGCCAGTCAATGACCTGCGGAAATTCAAGATCCAATCATTGCCGTACGAGGGAGCCGGCCCCACCCACCGTGACGGCGCGACGGCCGGTCCCGGTCGTGCCCGGCCCCTCGCGTCCGGAACGGTCCCCGAGGTCAGCGCCCCAGGACCGTGCCCCCGTTCACGTTGATGATCTGCCCCGTGACGAACCCTCCGCCCGGCCCGACCAGCCAGCGCACCGCCTCGGCCACCTCCTGCGGCTCTCCCGCCCGGTTGACCAGCGAGGAGGCGACCCGCGAGGCGTGCCCCTCGGGTGTCATCCGGCCGGCGAAGAACTCGCTGTCGGTGATGTATCCGGGCGAGATCACATTGGCTGTGATCCCTTCCGCACCCAGCTTCGTGGCGAGATCCAGACCGTATCCGTGGAGCGCGGCCTTGGCCGCCGAGTAAGGGCCGCCGCCACCCCGCTGTGCCGCGATCGAACTGGTCAGGATGATTTTCCCGCCCGGCCGGCGCAGGCTCGGCAGCAGTGCGGTGGTCATCAGCACCGCGGTCAGCACGTTGGAGTCCAGGGTCGCCCGCCAGCGCTCGGCCACGTCGTCGAGCGTGCTGTCGTCGCCACCGATGAACGCGCCCGCGTTGTTGACCAGCACGTCCAGCGGCCGCCCGGCCACCGCCTCGACGACCTGGTGCACCTGCGCCGGGTCGGCGGCGTCGGCGGTCACGGCGGAAGCCTGCGGGCCGATCCACTTGACCGCGTCGGCCAGCACGTCGGGCCGGCGACCCACGATGATCACGTCAAAACCCTCGCCGGCCAGCATGCCCGCGATCGACCTGCCGATTCCGGTGCCACCCCCGGTGACCACAGCCAGTCTTGTCATGACCTCGACCCTATCGAAGTAGGCCGTTCGGTGGTCTCACAGTGCGAGGGAGAACCCGCTGCTCCGCTTGGCCGGTGGGGGCGGCGTACGGGTGACCGGCGGCGGCACGACCCGCCTGCGCGGGGTGGCGCTCTGGCGCGACGGCTGGCGTTTGCGCTTGCGGATCGTCTCCTCGGGCCGGTCCCTGGCCGAGGCCGCGCTCACCGAGTCGTCCTTGACCGGGGCGGCCTCGCTGACGCTGCCCAGCACCTCGGCCCGGCACGGGTGGCCGTTCATCGCGAAGGAGAGCGGCAACGGGTTGCGGTCGCGGTAACCGCCGCGCAGCGTGACGACCCGGGTCCGGCCCTGACCGTGCACCATCACGTGGCGCCCGCGCTGCGCGACCGTTTCGGACGTCCCGGCCAGCTGCTGCGTGCCCGGGAACGAGAAGTCCACCCGCCAGTCCCCCGGGCCACCCGACGTGACCACGGTCATCCGCGCTTCGAAGGAACCGCCCGAGTCCCGCTGTACCTGGTAACTGACCGTGCAGCGGATCCGGCGCACCGAGGCGCCGCCCGGGGCGGGTCCGGCGGCGGAGGCGCTGGACTGGTCGGCCTCCGCGGCTTCGCGCCGGGCCGACCAGCTCAGCGCGCTGCCGGTGAGCAGCACGACGGTGGCCAGCGCCGCGGCGACCGACAGCCGGCTCCGAGCCGGGGCCGGGCGCCCTCGGCGGGTCCAGCCGGTGGCCGGGCCGGGTCGTCGCGTCCCGGCCCCGATGAACAGGCCACCGCCCAGCGGCCGCACCCCGCCCATCCGCAGCGCCGCACCGACCCGCAGGGCCGCGCGCAGCCGCAGCTTGCGCAGCCGGCTCCGGGCCGAGCCGCGCTCACGGTCGTCCGGCGAGATGGCAACGGGCACCACGCCCCGGGCGGCGACGCTCGACCGCTCCCCCGGGCGCAGCGGCGGGATGATCGGGCGCACCCCGACGGTGGCCGCCAGGCCGCGGGCCAACTCGGCCGAGAGCGGCCGGTCGCCCGGGTCCTTGGCCAGGCAGCGCAGGCACAGGTCGGCCACCGCGGGCGGCATCCCGGGCAGGTCGGGGACGGGTTCGGGGTCGGCGTAAAGGTGGGCTCGGAGCGCCTCCGTGGTGGTCTGGGCCGGCCACGGCATCCGGCCGGTGAGAGAGCGATAGAGCAGCAGTCCGAGGGCGTAGACGTCGGTCGCCGGGGAGACCGGCGCGCCGCCGAGACGCTCCGGGGCGAGGTAGGCGGGCGTGCCGAGCAGGCTGCCGTCCGGGCCGGCGTCGCGCTGGCCGACCACCGCCGAGATGCCGAAGTCCACCACCTTCGCCCCGGCTCCGGTGAGCATCACGTTGGCCGGGGTCACGTCGCGGTGCACCACACCGCGGGCGTGCGCGGTGGCCAGCGCCGACGAGACCTCGGCGCAGACCATCACCGCCTCCCGCCAGTCCAGCGAGCCTTGCCGGCCGATCCGCGCGCCGACCGACTCGCCGTCGTTCAGTTCCATCACCACGTAAGGAACGGTCAGATGCTCCGAGAGCAGCGCTTCGCCGAAGTCGTAGACACCGGTGATGTGCGGGTGGCAGAGCCGGGCCGCGGCGAGCGCTTCCTGGCGCAGCCGGTCCCGGGACGTACGATCCGTGGCCAGTTGCGGGGTGAGCACCTTGACCGCGACCTCGCGACCCAGCGTCTCGTCGTAGGCACGCCAGACCACCGACATCCCGCCGGTGCCGAGCTTCTCGACGAGGCGGTAACGCCCGGCGAGGCGAAGCGATCCTTCGTGACCGTTTCGCTCCGTACGCCCCATGCGCCGATTCTCGCCCGAGCGGCTCGTCCTCCGGAGCCGCACACCGAAACCCGTACGGATTCGCCGGCCGGACAGCCCTCGGCGAGCCCCGCAGCCGGCACGTCAAACGCCGCGGGCGGCGCTCAGGCCGGCGTGGCCGGAGCCGGGATCAGCTCAGCGGGCGGCGCTCAGGCCGGCGTGGCCGGAGCCGGGATCAGCTCAGCGGGCGGCGCGATCAGCTCGGCAGAAGCTGGTCAACCGGCGCGTAATCGTCGGTCAGGACCCGGGCGCCGCCGATGTAGGTGGTCAGGTCGGCACCGGAGAGGAGCTTGACCGGCTTCTCGACCTGGGCGAGCCGCTCACCGAGAGCGGCCAGCGGCAGCGGACCGCGGGCGGCGACGATCACGAAGTTGGAGCCGACCTCGCCGGCCAGGGCATCCGCCGGGGCGATCAGGGCCACGTCCGGGAAGGCGGCCGCGACCGTGGCCAGCTCGGCGCGGATCAGGCGATCCGGCGGGTAGTCGATCACGTTCTGGGCGTAGATGCCGTCGGCGCGCAGAGTCCGGGCAATCTCCGTGGCCATCTCCCGGGTCGCCAGGTGCCACGGCACCACCTGGTGGCCGAAGGCGTCGCCGACCACCAGGTCGTAGGCCTCGGCCGGGCGCTCGGACACGCCGACCCGGGCGTCACCGATCCGGACCCGCAGGTCCGGGCCGGTGACCAGGCCGAGCTTGCGCCGGTCGAGGTCGACCAGGCCGCCGTCGAGTTCGAGGACGAGCTGGTCACTGCCGGGACGGGTGGCGCGCAGGTAGTTGGGGACGGTGAACCCGCCGCCGCCGATGTGCAGGGCGTCGATCGGGGCGCCGGCCGGGCGGAGGACGTCGGCGACCGCGCCGATCCACTGGACGTATTCGAATTCGAGGTGACGGGGATCGTCGAGATCGACGTACGAGTGCGGGGCTGCGTTGAGCATCAGCGTGCGCCCACCCGGGTTGTCCGGGTCGGCCTCCACCCGGGCGCAGTGGTACGCCGTCTCCACGTCGCACGGCGTCGGGGAGATCGCCCCCATCCCGGCGCCGACCAGGCCGATCGTGGCGATCACGGACCGGAAACGGGGCGAGCCGGGCAGCCGCGGATGGGTCTCGTCGCGCCGCAGCCACCAGCCGAGCACCAGGCCGCCCAGCGCGAGCAGCACGGCCAGGCTCAGCACGATCGCGCTGCTCGGCATCGCGGCGACGAAGACGAAGCCGGTGCCGAGCGTCGCCGTGATCGCGCCGAGCGTGCCGATGCTGGACAGCCGCCCGACCACCGTGCCGGCCTCGCGCAGACTGCTGAGCTGCAACTTCACGACCATCGGCGGGATCGCGGAGAGCACGAAGGCGGGGAGGAAGACGGCCAGGGCGGCGAGCAGGAGCACGGCCGGGGCGGCGCCGCCCCGAAGCAGCTCACCGCCCCAGCGGACGAGCGGGAGCGTCACGGCGGTGCCGATGGCGCCGAGGATCAGGGCCGGGGCGAGCAGCATGCGCGGGTCGAACTGGTCGGCCAGGCGGCCGCCGAGCCACGCGCCGTAGGCGATCGCGGCCAGCGAGATGCCGATCACCGAGCTGCTGACCTGCAGGGTGACGCCGACGTAGGGGCCGACCAGGCGCAGGGCGACGATCTCGAGGACGAGCACGGCGCCGCTGGAGCCGAAGGCCAGGGCACTGGCCAGGGCCGTCGGCAGGGCGCGGGGCGGCGCTGTCTCCATCGCCGGGATGCTATCCGCCCTCGGCTGCATCCGCCCCACGAGCCACACCGGCGCCGGGAAAGGTGGTCAGAGTTCGGAGAGATGCACGTGGTTGGTGTGCACCACGGACGGCCCGCCGCTGGCGCTGTACGCCCGCCACCCGGTGCTCGGCGTCCAGATCTGCCGGTACCAGATCACGTACATCACGCCGAGCTTGTCGGCGTTCTTCACGAAGTAGGCGGCCAGCCGGTCCCCGTACTCCTTGTCGCTGCCGGTCGCGGCCGCATCCTTGAACGTGCTCGCGTTCGCCGAGAAGTCGCAGGCCCGCCCCTTCGGGTGCTCCCCGGAGTCTCGCTGGCTCCAGCAGACCGTGTAGTGCGTGAACCCGTCGGCCCGCGCCTGCTGGTAGGCGTGCAGCGTCCGCGGCGTCACGCATCCGGTCGAGGTCGGGTCGTCGACGGTGCACGACTCCTTCGGCCAGGAGCCGTCCGAGTTGCGCGGCGCGGGGTCGGCCGCCGGCGAGGAGGCGTCGATGAAGCCACCGGCCGATCCACCGCCGACCTCGGCGAGCGCGGTCTCGGCCTGCTTCTTCTTGCCTTCCATCACCTTGAGCTGCCGCTGCTGTTCGAGGATCTCGGCGTTGAGCGCGGTCTGCGCCTTCTTGGTGGTCTCGATGTCTTCCCGGTACGACGCGAGCGTGCTGCCGTCGACCTGGGCGAGCATGTCGAGGCCCTGGACCCGTTCGATGAAACTGTCCGGGTTGCCGCTGTTGAGCAGCAGCATCACGGTGCTCATCCGGCCCATCTGGTAGGACCGGTTGGCGACCGCGGACACCCGCGTGGTGAGCCGCCCGGCCCGGTCCTGCGCCGCTTTCATCGTGGCGTTGAGCTGCGTCTGCCGTTTCTTGGACGCGGCCAGTTTGGTCTTCGCCTGCTCGTAGCCCTTGGAGGCGGCCTCGAGATTGGCCCGCAGTTTCTTGGAGCCACCTTCCGGGTCCGCGGCCCAGGCCGCCGTGCCGGAGACGGCGAGAACCAGGGTGACGACGGCAGCCACGAGGGCGCCGAAGAGCCCGGCCCGCGGGTGGGAACTGCGCGTGGAACCGGCGCGCGCGGACACGGTGCGGAAACCAAGCGGGGGGATGACCGCCACGGAGACCTCCAAGTCGTGAGCGCCGGTACTTTACCGTGCCGGACCTGGAGAGAGGGAGATCGATCAGGTCGCCGAGTACCCGCCGTCGACGAAGAGTGTCTGACCGGTTACCGCTTGACTGGCACCGCTGGCCAGGAAGACCGCACATCCGGCGAAATCCGTCGGCAGCCCGTTGCGTCCGATCATCGTCCGGGCGGCGTGCGCCGACACTTTCGAGGGATCGGCGAAGACCGCTTCGGTCAGGGGCGTGTGCACGACGCCGGGCGCGATCGCGTTGACGCAGACGCCGTGGCGCGACCACGCCTCGGCCTGCGATCGGGTCAGGCCGACCAGGCCGGCTTTCGCGGCGCCGTAGGCCCCACTGTTCCCGTACGCCCGGAAGGCCTGCTGGGAGACGAGGTTGATGATCCGGCCCCAGCGGCGCTCGGCCATCACCGGCCCGAACGCCTGCCCGAGCAGGAACGGGGCGGTCAGGTTGGCCGCCACGGTGAGGTCCCAGACCTCCTCGGTGAGCTCACCCAGCGGCGGACGCAGGTTCACGCCGGCCGAGTTGACCAGGACGTCCGGAACGCCGTACCGGGAAATGATCTTGTCGATGGCGCCTCGCACCGCCTCGCGATCCGCCAGATCGGCGGAGATCGCGCCGCCCTCGGCGCCGAGTTTCTCCAGCTCGGCGACCACGTCATCCATCGGCGCGGGGCGCCGGGCGACCAGCACGACGCGAGCACCGGCCCGGCCGAGGGCGAGGGCGATCTCGCGGCCGATCCCGGAACTGCCGCCGGTCACCACCGCGGTCCGCCCGCTCAACCCGAAGAGCTCATCGAGGTACGACGCCATACCGGCACGGTAGAGCGCGGAGTGACCGCTTCGGATCGCAGTGTGAGATCCGCCACGCCGTACCGGATCAGTCCTCGATGACCGGTGGACCGTCCGGGAAAAGGGTGGTGTGCACGGTTTGCCAGATCTCTTCGTTGGCCGCGACGAGAAGCCCGCGACGGTGGTTCACCGGCTGGTATTCGAGCCCGTCGAGGTGTCGCGTCACGCCACCGGCCTCGCGGACGATCAGTGTGCCGGGCGCGTGGTCCCACGGCTTGATCCGCCAGAAGAGGTCGAACTGCTGCTCGTCGGCGACCGTCGCCGGGTACTCGTAGCCGGCGCAGTGCCGCCCCATCGTGTAGCCGCCGAGTGCGCCGGCGTGCGCGTCGACCTGATCGCGCAGGTGGTCCGGCAAGTACTTTCGGGAGATCACCCCGTGCAGGCCGGCCGCGGCAGGCGAGTCGGCACGGGTCTTCAGCCGCACGCCGTCCCGGAACGCGCCGGCGCCGAGCTCGGCCGTCGTGAGCCGGTCGTCCAGCACGTCGAGGATCCAGCCGGCGACCGTCTCACCGTCCTTGACCAGCGCGACCATCACACAGAACGGCGCTTTTCCGGCGGCGAAGTTGTTGGTGCCGTCGACCGGGTCGACGATCCAGACGTCTCCGCCCGCACCGATCCGGCCGAGGATCGACGCATCGGCGGCGACCGCCTCCTCGCCGACGACCACCGAGCCGGGCAGCAGCGCGGTCAGACCGCGGGCCAGCGCGCGCTCGGACTCCTGGTCGGCGATCGTCACCAGGTCGCCGGGCGCCTTCTGGTGCACCTCGTCGGCGGTCAGCTTCCGGAAGCGGGGCAGCACGACGGTCTGCGCGACCTCACGGATGAGATCGGGAACTTGATCAAGCACGCGGCGGCAACTTCACGACGCTGACGAAGAACTCGTCGATCTGCCGGATCACCGCGATGAACCGCTCGAAGTCGACCGGTTTGGTCACATACGCGTTCGCGTGCAACTGGTAGCTGCGCAGGATGTCCTCGTCCGCGGAGGACGTGGTCAGCACGACGACCGGGATCCGCCCCAGCTCGTCGTCCTTCTTGATCTCCTCGAGCACCTGACGCCCGTCCCGCCGCGGCAGGTTCAGATCAAGAAGGATCAGATCCGGCCGTACGGCGTCGGAGAACTGCCCCTCGCGGCGCAGGTAGGCGAGCGCCTCGGCACCGTCCGACACCACGGTCAACCGGTTCCGGACCTTGTGCTCCTCGAACGCCTCCTGCGTCATCAGGACGTCACCCGGGTCGTCCTCGACGAGCAGCACCTCGATCGGTGTTCCGCTCTCCCGTTCAAGACTCATGCCGTCACTCCGCTGCGCTCCGCGACGACATGAGTGTGAACACGGAGCCCAATGATTCGTTCGCTTCGCTCTCTCATGCGTCCACCATCTCTCGGCTCTCGGCTTCTTCGCCCGGCTCGTCGGCACCGATCAGCGCGGGGAGCGTGAACCAGATCGACGCACCTACCTCGACGTCGACGTCCAGCCAGATCCGTCCGCCATGGTATTCGACGATCTTCTTGACGATCGCCAGTCCGATGCCGGTCCCCTCGTACGCGTCCCGGGCGTGCAGGCGCTGGAAGATCACGAACACCTTGTCGGCGAACTCGGCCTCGATGCCGATGCCGTTGTCCCGCACGTTGAACTTCCACTCCTTGCCGTCCCGCTCGGCGGTGACCTTGATCTCGGGCGGCACGTCCGGCCGGCGGAACTTCAGCGAGTTGCCGACCAGGTTCACGAAGAGCGTGGTGAGCAGCGGTTCCTCGCCCTCCACAGTGGGCAGCGGCGACCAGGAGATCTCGGCGTCCGCACCGGCCCGCGGCTCCAGCTGCGACTTCACCTCGCCGAGCACCTTGTTCAGGTCGACGTCGGTGAAGCCACTGGTCAGCCGCCCGATGCGGGAGAACGCCAGCAGGTCGTTGATCAGTCGCTGCATGCGCTGCGCGCCGTCCACCGCGAAGGCGATGTACTGGTCGGCGCGCTCGTCCATCTGACCGGCGTACCGCCGCTGCAACAACTGGCAGAAACTGGCCACCTTGCGCAGCGGCTCCTGCAGGTCGTGCGAGGCGACGTAGGCGAACTGCTCCAGGTCCCGGTTCGACCGGGTGAGCTCCTCGGCCTGGCTCTGCAGCTGCTGGTTGACCCATTCCACCTGCTGCCGGGCGTCGCGCACCTCGGAGAGCTCGGAGGCGATCTGCTGGCGCATCTGGTCGACGTCGGCGGCCAGCCCGGCCAGCTCGGGGGAGCCCTGCCGGCTCTCGATGTGCCGCTGGTAGTCGCCGCCGGCCACCCGGCGCACCTGGTCGGCCAGGTCCACGATCGGGCGGCTGACCAGCCGGTCCAGCAGGAGCAGCAGGAAGATCCCGGCCAGCACGACGATGGCCGCGGCAGCGATCTCGATCGCCACCATGGTCTGGCTGGAGTCCTTGGCGGCGGTCGCGCTCTTCGCCCGCAACACCTGGATGGCGTTCTGCATCCGCTCGATCGAGGAACGCAGCTCGTCGAACTGGGTGGTGCTACCGGCCTCGATCTGCGCCTGGGCGGCTTTCACCCCCTGCGCCTGCACCGTCGCGATGACCGGCTCGGAGACCTCCCGGTGCCACGTGTCGATCCGGGTTCTGACTTCCTCCAGCGCGACCCGGATCTGCTGGTCCTCAGGGTGCAGGAACCCCTCGATCCGCGCGATCTGCGCGTTCTGGTCGTCCAGGCCCTCCCGGTACGGGTTGAGGTTGGCATCCCGGCCGGTGATCGCGTACCCCCGGATACCGGTCTCCTGGTCGACCATCGCGGTGTTCAGCGTCTCACCGGCCGCACGCATCGGGCTGGCCCGGTTCAGCACGTCGTCCAGCTGGTGGTTGTGCGCGGCCGCGGTGATCGCCGCGAACACGCCCAGCGCGGTGAGGATCAGGCCGAGGGTGGCGCAGAGGGCGGAGATCCGGGCCCGCAGCGTCCACGTCCGCGCGCGAAGGCCGGTCACCGCCCACCACCCCGCGAGATCAGCAGCATCGCCACGTCGTCGGTGAGCGGCCCGCCGTTGTCCCGGTCGGCGCGGTCGACCAGCCAGGCCGGCAGCCCGGTCAGCGGGACCTCCCGCGCGGCGGGGTCGTCCAGAAGCTTGCAGAGCCCGTTCACGTCCAGGCGCTCGTTCCCGGGGCCGGTGTGCCCCTCGATCAGGCCGTCGGTGTACATCAGCAGGGACCAGTCATCGCCGGTGAACTCCAGCTCGGTAGCGGGTGTCGGGGTGGGACGTACCCCGAGCACGATGCCGGTACGCGCGTGCACCGGCGTGGCGCGCCCCTCGCCGAGCACGACGGGCGGCGGGTGACCGGCAAGACGTACCGTCGCGCGGTTGTGATTCAGATCGATCGTGGCCGAGGCGACCGTGGCGAACACCTCACGGGCCCGGCGCTCGGTCATCAGCACCTGCTCCAGCGAGGCGAGCACCTGCTCCTCGGGCACCCCGGCGAGCACCAGCGCGCGCCAGGCGACCCGGAGCTCGACGCCGAGCGCGGCCTCGTCCACCCCGTGCCCGCAGACGTCACCGACGATCACGTGCAGCTTGTCCTCACCGATCTGCACGACGTCGAAGAAGTCCCCGCCGAGCAGGCCGGCTGCGCGACCCGAACGGTAGAACGTCTCCACCTGCACCTGCGTGGTCTGCATCAGTGGCTTGGGCAGCAGGCCGCGCTCCAGGCGAGCCGACTCCTCCTGCCGCAGCTCCACCTCGCGCAGCCGGCGGGCGGCCTCGTCGGCGCGTTTGCGCTCCACCGCGTACCGCAGCGCGCGGACCAGCCAGACGCCGTCGACCTGACCCTTGACCAGGTAGTCCTGCGCGCCCTCGGCGACCGCCTGGACGCCCAGGTGCTCGTCGGAGCGGCCGGTGAGCACACAGACCGCCGCGCTGCCGGCGACCGCCAGCAGCTTGCGCAGCCCGTCGATGCCCTCGGCGTCCGGCAGACCCAGGTCGAGCAGCACGCACTCG
Organism: Actinoplanes sp. NPDC020271; assembly: GCF_044388125.1. NCBI lineage: Bacteria > Bacillati > Actinomycetota > Actinomycetes > Micromonosporales > Micromonosporaceae > Actinoplanes > Actinoplanes sp. NPDC020271. The sequence goes on along the minus strand of NZ_JBIRWQ010000014.1, from coordinate 39,093 downwards.
GCTTGAGCAACCAGCTCGCGGGCCTCGCGCAGACTGCTCGCCACGGTCAGCTCGAAGGGCGCCTCAGCCTCGGTGAGCAGCTCGCGGACCAGGAAGGCGTCGCCCTCGTCATCCTCGACCAACAGGATCCGCAACCGTTCCAGATGCTGCTGACTGAGCGCGTACGTGCTGGAGACGAGCGAACGATCCGTCATCGGAGAATCCCCACTCGACGCAGAGGTGACCCGGAAATCGTGTACCACCGGGCCCGGCGGCACAACACCGGTCATCACCTCGTGACCTGGCCTCACGCCGGCCCACTGGGAGCGTTGCCGTCACCGGACGAGGCGACCCGGCGGGCATGATCAGCAATCACCTGACCAAGGATGCCGTGCAGCCGCCCGCAGTCCATGCAGTGCAGGTTCTCGTCGAGGTGTCGACCACCACACTCGATGCAGTCCCCGCGGTCCTCCGGGTCGCGATAGGACGCGAGAGCACGGCACATGGCCCGGATCACATGATCACTCATGGCGAACGTCTCGTCACCCAGCGCGGTGCGGATGCCGAGCAGCGCCACCGGTGCAGCGTCCGGGTGTGGGTTGTAGGGAGCCACCGCGTCGATGAATTCCGCGATGACGGCGGCCGGGTCGAACGGGGCAGTCACCCGGACAACGCTATTGCACGCGCCAAGCGATCTACCGGGTACCCGGATGTCGTACCTCCGCGATTAGATGTCATCCATGCGTGACGCCGCCCTCGCCCGGCCGGCTCGGCGCGGCTTCGCCGCCCTGGCCGTCCTCGCCGTGCTCGCCCTCGCGGGCTTCGCCGCGGTCCGGTCCATCCTGCCCCCGGCCGCGTCATCGGCCTCCGCACCGGCCGGCGAGTTCAGCGCCGAGCGCGCCTTTCAGACCGTCCAGGCGATGGCCACGGTGCCGCATCCGGCCGGCAGCGCGGCCAACGACCGGGTCCGCGACCAGCTGGTGCAGAGCCTGACCGCCCTGGGCCTGACCCCGCAGGTGCAGGACACCGTCTCGCTCCAGGGCGGCGAGCTGTCGGCCAGCGCCGGTGGCACCGGGCTGGCCCGGGTCCGCAACATCGTCACGGTGATCCCGGGCAAGGCGTCCACCGAGCGGATCTTCCTCGTCGCGCACTACGACTCGGCGCAGACCGGCCCCGGCGGCAACGACGACGCGGCCGGCGTCGCCACGATCGTGGAGACGGCCCGCGCGCTGACCAAGAGCGATCAGCTGCTCAACGACGTGGTGCTGGTGCTCACCGACGCCGAGGAGGCGTGCCTGTGCGGCGCCGAGGCGTTCGTCGAGCAGCACGAGCTGGCCCGCGGCGGCGGCATCGCGATCAACCTGGAGGCGCGCGGCAGCTCCGGCCCGGCGATCATGTTCGAGACCTCGGAGAAGAACGCGCGGCTGGTCCGGGCCTATGCGCAGGCGCCCTACCCGGTGGGCACCTCGTTCGCCGTCGAGATCTACCGCCTGCTGCCGAACGACACCGACTTCACCGCGTTCCGCGAGGCCGGGTTCACCGGGCTGAACTCGGCGTACATCGACGGCGCGGCCGTCTACCACGCGCCGACCGACCTGCCCTCCGCGATGGATCGGGACAGCCTGCAGCACCACGGCGCCAACGCGCTCGCACTCACCCGGACGCTCGGCGACACCCGTGACCTCGACAAGGCCACGGCCACCGGCGACGCGACGTACTTTCCGGTGCTCGGCCTGCTGGTCCGCTACCCGGGCGGGCTGATCTGGCCGCTGGCCGTGCTGGCCGTGCTCGCGGTCGGCGCGCTGGCCTGGCTGGCCCGGCGGCGGGGGCGGCTGGCCGGCCGGCGGCTGCTGATCGCCGGGGCGCTCACCCTCGCCCCGATCGTGGTCGCGGTCGCCCTGGCCCAGCTCTTCTGGACCGTGCTGACCCTGGTCCGCCCGGAATACGGTGCGCTGCCGATCGATCCGTACCGCCCGGGGCTCTATCGCATCGCCGTGGTGACGATCACCGCCGCCGTGGTGTTCTGCTGGTTCGCCCTGCTGCGTCGCAAGCTCGGCGCGGCCGCGCTCGCCGTCGCCGGTCTGGCCTGGCTCGCCGGGCTGGGCGTGGTGCTGGCCGCGGTCACTCCGGGCGGCGCCTACCTGGCCACGCTGCCGGCACTGGCCGGTGCGATCACCGGGCTGGTCAGCCTCCTGGTGCGCCCGCTGATCGCCACCGCGGTGCTGACCGCCGGCGGTGTGGTCGCGGTGGTGATCCTGCTCCCCACCGTGGTCATGCTCTTCCCGGCGCTGGGGATGGGGATGGCCGCGGCCGGCGCGTTCCTGACCATGCTTCTGCTGCTGGCGCTGCTGCCCGTGATCGACCTGCTCCACCCGTCGGCCGAGCCGGTGCAGGGCCTGCCCGCGGCCCGGGCCCGCCGCCGCGGCACGCTCGCCACCCTGGTCGCCTCACTCACCGCGGTCGTCTGCGCCGCGGCCGGCCTGGCCGTCGACCGGTTCGACTCGGCCCACCCGGCCCTCACCCAGTTGATGTACGCGCTGGACGCCGACACCGGCCAGGCCGAGTGGCTCAGCGCCGAGGCAACCACCCAGAAGTGGACCTCGCAGTATGTGTCGGGCGACCCGAAACCGGTGGCCGCGATCCTGCCGGCGTTCGGCGACGCCGCCCTGCGCACCGGCCCGGCCCAGGCCGCGTCCCTGCCCGCGCCGTTCGTCACCAAGGAGTCGGAGACCACTGCGGCCAACGGCGACCGCATCGTCACCCTCCGGCTGAGACCGCAGCGCACAGTCCGGTTCACCACGCTGCACGTGGCCGCGTCGATGCAGGTCACCGCTCTGACGGTGGCCGGTCAGCCGATCCCGGTCAAGAAGTCCGCCGGTGGCGGCTGGGGTACCGGCTTCATCTTCCACGCGCCGCCGGCCGAGGGCGTCCAGGTGGTGCTGACCATCCACAGCGCCGGGCCGGTGAAGGTCCGGGCCATGGACGCCAGCGACAACGTCACCGAGATGCCCGGCTTCCACCCCCGCCCCTCCGGCGTAGGCGTCCTCGGCTCCCACAGCAGCGAGATGGTCGCCGTAACCAAGACCTACACGTTCTGATCCAGCAAGCTGGTCACCACCACCAAGACCGACACCTTCGAGTCAACTGCCTCAATACGGGCGTTGCGCATTTCGCCCGTCGATGCCGAGAACGCCGAAAAACGGCCAGCGAAGCGCAGTCGTTTTTCGGCGCTCTCGGCATCGACCTAAAGGGGCGAAATGCCCGCCGAGCGCAGCGAGGCCATCAGACACAGCGAGACAATCAGACCCGTCCAGCCCCACCTACCGACCGCGCCCCCGCCGCCCAGCCGGCGCTTCGTGGCGGAAGTGCACGAAGAGGCGCCCCCAGTTGTCGCCGTCCTTCTCGATGCGGTGATAGAGCTGCTTGACGTCCTTCTGCTCGAGGAAGCGGATCACCTTCTTCTTGAGCGCCCCGCTGCCCTTGCCCGGGATGATCTCGACGAGGGCGGCTTTCTTCTGGATCGCCTCGTCGATGATCCCGCGCAGGGCCCGGTCGATTTCGTGGCCCTTGTTGAAGATGTCGTGCAGGTCGAGCTTCAGCTTCATGACCGAGACCTTATTCCGCGGCGTTCTTGCCGAGCCAGGTCTCGACCCGGCGCAGCGCTTCCTGATAGTCGTCCTGCTGCTTCATGGCCGCGGCCAGCCGCAGGTGCGGGAGCGCTTCGCGGAAACGACCGGCCCGTTCCAGGGTCCGGCCGAGCACGTGGTGCGCGTAGTGGTCCGACGGGTCATGCTCGATCAGTGCCCGGAGCTGGGTTTCGGCCCCGTTGAGTTGCGCCGAGTTGAAGTAGGCGCGAGCCAGCAACTGCCGGACCGCGGCGTTGTGCGGTTCTGCCTCCACGATCGGCTCGAGCAGCCGGGATGCCCCGAGCGGGTCACCGGACTCGAAGAAGAAATTGGCTCTGCGGTACTCCTCGAGAAGATCCACGTGCAGCTCCCCACGCTCGCGCCCGCCGACATGACCAACGCTTGCACAACATCGAGGCGGCAGCGAGTGTTCCACCCACCCCGGGTTCCCGACAAAAGCCATCAAAACCCCTATTGCGTACGGGCAAATGCCTCTAACGCTTGAGACGGAAGCCGCCCGTGCCGAAAACCAAGACGACACATCTCTCCTGGCGGCCACTTCCACAGGTGCTGCACAGGAAACGAAAAGGTGGCGCCGAGCGTGGCCGACCACAGTTGGGGACATGACGATGGCGAACGCAGACTCCAGCACCGAACTCCGGCGGCCCGACGGCACCCCGGTTCGCGTACTCGTGGTGGACGACGAGCCGACGCTGGCCGAGCTGCTCTCGATGGCCTTGCGGTATGAGGGCTGGGAGGTCAAGAGCGCCGGCGACGGACTGACCGCGGTGCGCACGGCCCGTGACTTCCGTCCGGACGCCGTCATCCTCGACATGATGCTCCCCGACATCGACGGACTCGAGGTGCTGCGCCGGCTGCGCGGCGAGTCCCCCGAGGTGCCGGTGCTCTTCCTGACCGCCAAGGACTCGGTGGAGGACCGGATCACCGGTCTCACCGCCGGTGGCGACGACTACGTCACCAAGCCGTTCAGCCTGGAAGAGGTGGTGGCCCGGCTGCGCGGGCTGATGCGCCGGATGGGGCACGCCCCGATGCGCGCCGAGTCGCAGCTGGTCGTCGGTGACCTGACCCTGGACGAGGACTCGCACGAGGTCCGCCGCGGCGGTGACCTGATCACGCTGACCGCGACCGAGTTCGAGCTGCTGCGCTATCTCATGCGCAACCCGCGTCGCGTGCTGAGCAAGCCGCAGATCCTCGACCGGGTGTGGAACTACGACTTCGGCGGGCAGGCCAACGTGGTCGAGCTGTACATCTCCTACCTGCGCAAGAAGATCGACGCCGGCCGCGCGCCGATGATCCACACCATGCGCGGCGCCGGCTACGTCCTCAAGCCGGCCGACTGACCATGGCAGCTGCCGACACGACCCCGTCCCGCCCCGCCCGCTGGCGCAGCCCGGCGGGCTGGCCGCTGCGTACCCGGCTGGTCGCCACGATGATCGCCCTGCTGGCGGTCCTCGGCCTGGTCGTCGGCGGCACCGCCGAGCTCTACCTCAAGCAGTCCCTCTACAACCAGGTCGACGACCGTCTTCAGCAGCTGCAGAAGTTCAGCCGGGGCTTCGGCCCGAGCGGCCAGAAGGGCTCTTCCGCAGACGATGGCGTGAACGTGCCGCCCAACGCGCAAGAGAAGATGATCACTCTGTACTTCGACTCGTCGATGAACCAGATCGACTACACCAACAGCAGCGGCAAGAGGAACAGCGGTGTCCTGCGATACCAAGGCCCGTCCGCCTCCAACAGCCTGTCCGGCAGCCTCGGGCGCTACTCCGGCTATTACGAGCCGCTCACCGACGCGGAGACTGCCGCGCTGCTGACGGCGACGCCGGAGGGCGACATCAGGACCGTCTCCGTCGGGGAGCTCGGCGACTACCGGGTCGGGATCTTCAGGTCGCACGCCGGCCCGCCCGGCCTCGAAGTGGACAACGGTTACACCCTCATCGCGCTGCCGCTCGCGGACACCAATTCGACGCTGCTCAAGGTCGCCGGGTTCACCGGCTGCGTCATTCTCGGGTCGCTTCTCATCGCCGGCTGGGCGGGGGCGCTGATCGTCCGCCGTACGCTCCAGCCTCTCGATCGTGTCGCGGCGACCGCGAGCCGCGTCGCCGAGCTGCGCCTGGATCGCGGCGAGGTGCAGCTGGCCCAGCGGGTCCCCGAGCAGGACACCGATCCCCGGACCGAGGTCGGTCAGGTCGGCTCGGCCCTGAACCGGATGCTCGACCACATCGGCAGTGCGCTGGAGGCGCGGCACGCGAGCGAGATGCAGGTCCGCCAGTTCGTCGCCGACGCGAGCCACGAGTTGCGTACCCCGCTGGCCGCGATCCGTGGCTACGCCGAGTTGAGTCGCCGCAGCCGCCAGCCGATCCCGGACGAGATCGCCCATGTCCTGGGCCGGGTCGAGTCCGAGGCGAAGCGGATGACCACCCTGGTCGAGGACCTGCTGCTGCTCGCCCGCCTGGATGCCGGCCGCCCGCTGGCGCAGGATCCGGTGGACCTGACCATGCTGGCGGTCGACGCGACCAGTGACGCGCACGCCGCCGGCCCCGGGCACTACTGGCAGCTGGATCTGCCGGACGAGCCGGTCACGGTCGTCGGTGACGGCGCCCGCCTGCACCAGGTGCTGGCGAACCTGCTGGCCAATGCCCGCACGCACACCCCGGAGGGTTCGACCGTCACGGTGAAGGTCGGCACGGTGCCGAACGCGGCCGTGCTCCAGGTGATCGACAACGGCCCGGGCATTCAGGCCGAGTTGGTGCCGCACATCTTCGAGCGGTTCGCCCGCGGTGACAGTTCACGGTCGAGGGCGGCCGGCAGCACCGGCCTGGGCCTGTCGATCGTGCACGCCGTGGTCACTTCGCACCGGGGCAAGGTCGGGGTGCAGAGCCGTCCGGGCCGGACCGTCTTCACGGTGATGCTGCCGCTCGCCCCGCAGATGGTCGTCCCATCAGCTGAACATCACACGCCATATCTGCCACGGGTGGGCTGATCCGGCTATGCTGGCGGGCGTGTCTCGTGCGTACGCGTTCTATTGGTTTACGAGGCCGGCTCGCGCCGGTGCCTCGGCCATGGCCGCATGACCTGAGACACCCCGCCAGAGCCGGCTGAGGCAGCGACTTCGTCGCTGCCTTTTTGTTTGCCCAAAGCAAACCGGCTCACGATGAGGGCCGGTCGAAGGAGAGAAGAGATCACCATGACCGCCCCCGAGGTGCAGCGCGTCCGTGACCAGCGCATCGAGAAGATCGTTCCACTGATGAGCCCGGCGCTCCTGCACCACGAGTTGCCGCTGACGGCGGAGTTGCACGACACCGTGCTGGCCGGCCGCAAGCAGGTCGAGGACGTGTTGAACGGCCGAGATCAGCGCCTGCTGGTCGTGGTCGGCCCGTGTTCGGTGCATGACCCGGCCGCCGCCGGTGAGTACGCGGACCGTCTGAAGGCCGAGGCCGACCGACTCAAGGACGACCTGCTGATCGTGATGCGGGTGTACTTCGAGAAGCCGCGTTCCACGGTCGGCTGGAAGGGTCTGATCATGGACCCGGCCCTGGACGGTTCGGGTGACGTCGGCGCCGGTCTGCGGATCGCTCGCAAGCTGCTGCTGGAGGTGGTCAGCCGGGGTCTGCCGGTGGCCGTCGAGTTCCTCGACCCGATCACCCCGCAGTACATCGCGGACACCGTGGCCTGGGGCGCGATCGGCGCCCGGACCGTCGAGTCGCAGGTGCACCGCCAGCTCTCGTCCGGCCTGTCGATGCCGATCGGCATGAAGAACCGCCCGGACGGAAGCGTCTCCACCGCCGTCGACGCAATCCACGCCGCGGCCGCGCAGCACGTCTTCCCCGGCATCGACTACTCGGGTACCCCGGCGATCCTGCACACCACCGGCAACCCTGATTGTCACCTGGTCCTGCGGGGCGGTGGCGGCAAACCGAACTACAGCGCGGAGGACGTCGAGAAGTCGATGCAGCTGCTGCGCAAGGCCGGTCTGCCGGAGCGTCTGGTGATCGACTGCTCGCACGGCAACAGCAACAAGGACCACAACCGGCAGCCGCTGGTCGCGGAGGACATCGCCGGTCAGATGGAGGCCGGCAACCACGCGATCAGTGGCGTGATGCTGGAGAGTTTCCTGGTTCCCGGCCGTCAGGACCTGGGCGATGACATGACGTACGGGCAGTCGGTCACCGACGCGTGCATGGGCTGGGACGGCACGGTGGCGGTGCTGGAGCGACTCGCGGCCGCCGCGGCCCACCGACGTACGCTCTGATCTGCTCTTTTGTGGGGTCCTGCCGGCTCTCGGCAGGACCCACAGAGAACCCACAGGCGGGCCACAAGGAGGCGACAGGGCGCGCGTAAACAGTTCATCGGGTACGAATCCGCCAGCTCTGGGAGTACCCGATGACCCTGAACGCGCCGGTCACCGAAACAGCCGAACCACCCCCGCAGGTCATCGAGCCGGAGGCCGCTCGCGCCCGCACCGGCGCCAAGCGCTGGCTGCTCGGGCGCGACGACGCCCCGTGGGTCCGCCCGGCCCTGTTCACGCTGCTCATCGGCACCGCGCTCCTCTACATCTGGGGTCTGGGCGCCTCCGGCTGGGCGAACGCGTTCTACTCGGCCGCGGTCCAGGCCGGCTCGGAGAGCTGGAAGGCGTTCTTCTACGGCTCGTCCGACGCGGCGAACTCGATCACGGTCGACAAGACCCCGGCCGCGCTGTGGATCATGGCGATTTCGGTACGGATCTTCGGCCTCAGCTCGTGGAGCATCCTGGTCCCGCAGGCGCTGCTCGGCGTGGCCGGCACCGGGCTGCTCTACGCCACCGTGCGTCGTGGCTTCGGCCCGGCCGCCGGTCTGATCGCCGGAGCGGTCTCGGCGCTGACCCCGGTGGCCGTGCTGATGTTCCGCTTCAACAATCCGGACGCGCTGCTGGTGCTGCTCATGGTGGCCGGCGCCTATGCCACGCTGCGTGCGGTCGAGAGCGGCTCGACCAAGTGGATCGTGCTCGCCGGGGTGTTCGTCGGCTTCGGCTTTCTCACCAAGATGCTGCAGGCGCTGCTGGTCGTTCCGGCCTACGGGCTGGCCTACCTGATCGCCGGCCCGCCCCAGCTGCTCAAACGGATCTGGCAGCTGCTGCTCTCGCTGGGCGCGCTGGTCGTCTCGGCGGGGTGGTACATCGCGATCGTCGAGTTGGTGCCGGCGTCGGCCCGGCCGTACATCGGTGGTTCGCAGAACAACAGCCTGCTGGAGCTCGCGCTGGGCTACAACGGTCTGGGCCGGCTCAACGGTGAGGAGACGGGCAGCGTCGGCGGCGGCGGGGGCGGCGGCAACGGCGGCGGGATGTGGGGCGAGACCGGCTGGTCGCGCATGTTCGACAGCTCGCAGGGCGGTCAGGTCTCCTGGCTGCTGCCGGCCGCGCTGATCGTGCTGGCGGCCGGGTTGGTGATCACTTTCCGCCGCACCCGCACCGATCTGCAGCGCGCCGGTCTCGTCGTGTGGGGCTCGTGGCTGCTGATCACCGGGCTGGTCTTCAGCTTCATGCAGGGCATCTTCCACGCGTACTACACGGTGGCCCTCGCCCCCGCGGTCGGCGCGGTCGTCGGCATGGGCGTGGTCCTGCTCTGGCAGCACCGGTCGAACCTTGTCGCGGCGCTGACCCTGGGCGCGGCGATCGCGGTCACTGCCTGGTGGTCGTGGACGTTGCTGGGCCGCAGTTCCGACTTCCTGCCCTGGCTGCGCCTGCCGGTCCTGATCGTGGGGGTCGGGGCGGCGGTCGCGGTGGTGGCCTCGTTCCGCCTCGGGCGTCGGATCGCGCTGGTGGCCGGGTCGGTTGCGCTGGTCACGGCGTTGGCCGGGCCGGCGGCGTACGCGGTGCAGACCGCCTCCGAGGCGCACACCGGCTCGATTCCGTCGGCCGGTCCGTCGGTGCGGGGCGGCGGGTTCGGCGGCGGCCCGGGCGGCGGGGGCGGACGCGGCGGCAACCGCGGTGGCGGCGGCTTCCCCGGCGGCGGGAACTTCGGCGGCGGTCAGAACGGCGGCGGTTTCCCCGGTGGCGGCGGCTTTCCCGGTCGCGGCACCAACACCCAAGGCGGCACCAGCCAAGGCAACAACCAAGGGCAAACCCAACCCGGCGGTACGCAGGGTGACGGCGGCGGCTTCGGCGGCCGTGGCATGGGTGGTGGTATGGGTGGCCTGCTCAACGCCGCGACGGTCAGCGATGAGATGAAGGCGCTGCTCGAACAGGACGCCGACAAGTACACCTGGGTCGCCGCGGCGATCGGCTCGCAGAGCGCCTCCGGCTACCAGCTCGCCACCGAGAAGCCGGTGATGGCGGTCGGCGGCTTCAACGGCACCGACCCGTCGCCCACGATCGCCCAGTTCAAGGAGTACGTGGCGGCCGGAAAGATCCACTACTTCATCGGCGGCAGCGGCGTCGGCGGAGGTGGCAGCTCGGGCAGCTCCGACAGCAGTCAGATCTCCGCCTGGGTGACGGCGAACTTCACCGCCGAGACGGTCGGTAACACCACCGTCTACGACCTGACGACGGGCGCTTCCGGCACGACGAACTGACCGTCTTCCACAACCGACACGCGCGGGCGGCTCCGGGACGGGGCCGCCCGCTGTTGCCGTACCCGAATTGCCAGAAACATCCGTGACACAAAGCGGACAGAGAGCCCCATCAACTCACAGTGCGCCCACAGCTTTCTTATACAGGGCGCAAAGACGTGGGACGGAAATTGGTCCCATGAGCCTTTCGACGCTGCCCTCGCAGGACGCCGGTTCGGCCCGCGTCACCGCACCGGTCCTCGACGTGGTCGTGCCGGTCTACAACGAGGAGATCGACCTCGAACCGTGCATCCGGCGACTGCACGGATATCTCGCGGCCTATTTCCCGTACCGATTCCGGATCACGATCGCGGACAACGCGAGCATTGACGGCACCGCCGCCGTCGCCCAGCGCCTGAAGGCCGAGTTTCCCGAGGTCGAGGCCGTCCACCTGACGCAGAAGGGGCGCGGACGCGCGCTCAACCACGTCTGGACGCACTCCGACGCCGCCGTTCTCGCCTACATGGACGTCGATCTCTCCACCGATCTCGGTGCACTGCTGCCGCTCGTCGCGCCGCTCATCTCCGGCCATTCCGACCTCGCGATCGGTTCCCGCCTGGCACGCGGATCACGAGTCGTCCGAGGCGCCAAGCGCGAGTTCATCTCCCGCAGTTACAACCTCATTTTGCGTACGACCATGGCCGCCCGTTTCTCCGACGCGCAATGCGGGTTCAAGGCCATCCGGTCCGATGTGGCTCGCCGGCTCCTGCCGATGGTGGAGGACACCGGCTGGTTCTTCGACACGGAGATGCTGGTGCTCGCCGAGCGGGCCGGCCTGCGCATCCACGAGGTGCCGGTCGACTGGGTCGACGACCCGGACAGTCGCGTCGACATCGTCTCCACCGCGATGGCGGACCTCAAGGGCATCGTCCGGATCACCCGCGCGCTGAGCAGCGGAAAGCTCCCCATCGGGGCGCTGCGCGAGCAGCTCGGGCGCAACCCGTTGCCGGTCGAGGGGGTGCCGAGCGGCCTCACCGGTCAGCTGATCCGTTTCGCCGGCGTCGGGGTGGCCAGCACGCTGGCGTACCTGGTGCTCTACGCGCTGCTCCGGGTCGGCGTCGGCCCGCAGGCCGCGAACCTCATCGCCCTGCTCGTCACGGCGGTCGCCAACACCGCCGCGAACCGGCGCCTGACGTTCGGGGTCAGTGGCAAGGACGGCGCCCTCCGTCACCAGGCGCAGGGCCTGGTCGTGTTCGGCATCGGCCTGGCGCTGACGAGCGGCTCTCTCGCGCTGCTGGACGCGGCCTCGACCCAGCCGTCCCGTTTCGTCGAGTTGACGGTCCTGGTCCTGGCGAATCTGATCGCGACGGCGGTCCGGTTCCTCATGATGCGCGTATGGGTCTTCCGCGGATCCCGGGACCGGGCCTGACCCGCGGCCCCATGACCCGCGAACGCCCGCCACCGATCCCTGCACCGCTTACTTCGCAACACCCTGCACGCGGCGCCCGCCATCCGGGCGCCGCGTTTTTTCGCAGCCCACAAGGGAGTCGTTTCTATCGCCATCTGACCGCATGGTCCGAAATGCGGGACGAGGCCGGGCCGGTTCGCACCGTCATCGAAACATGGCAAAGCCGTTGTACCGGTTACCGAATACCTTTCCGGTCATCTCACCCACTGGGCGCGCCGACCGGTCCACGGGTAGTTCGGGCGGAAAATTCGGCACACGCAGACGTATCACGGAAGCAACTCAGAGGTAACAATGGGCTTTGATCGGGATAGCCGACTCTCGATCCTTGCTTCACCGGCGCGGCGACCGGAAGGTAGCAAAACATGCTCAGCAAAGAGGACAGCCGACGGCTGGCACAGCTGGAGCGTCAGCTCCGGCGCGACGACCCCGACTTCTGCGCCCGGATGGGCGGCGGCAACTTCAGCGTTCCGACGCCCCGCCCCCCGTTAGCCCTCTTCTTCGTCGCCGCCGCGATAGCCGTCGCCGCGATCCTCGTCGCCGCGGCCGGCTGGTGGATCGCCGGCGTCATCGTCGCCGTCTGGAGCGTCGTCACCGCGATCGCCGCCGGCTACCGCCTCCGCAGGTTCCGCTCCCGGTAACAGGCCTCTCCCCCATCGAGCCCGCGCCCGGCACGGCGCGGGCTCGACCACGCCCGAGGCGCCCCGGGCACAAACCGGGCGACCTGACGCGAGCAGGGGCCTGCCCACGCGCCGGAGAACGGGCCGCCGACCTGCGGGACGGGAGGTCAGGAGGAGGTGGTGGCGGCCAGGACCGCGGCGCGCGGGCTGGACAAGACGTGGCGGGTGGGGAGCAGATCGGCGGCGGGGGCCATGCTCGGCTGCGCCAGGACGATCACGTCGGCCGGCACGTCCCGCAGGCGCGTCGCGATCGCCGCGTGATACCCGTCGAGGTCGCCCGCTTCGAAGAACGGCCACGCTTCCAGACATGGCACGAAGAGCAGGTCGGCGGACGGGTCCTCGTCGCGCAGCAGTGCGGTTGTCGGTTCCCGGGTGGACTCCACGGCGTAAGCCACCGCGATCCGCCCGCCGGCGACCACCGCGGCCCGGGCCATCGGGCGGTCGGCACGCATGACCCCGGCGAGTTCCGCTTCCGGTCCGATCGTCGAGCAGGTGCACACCATCACGTCGGCCCCGGCCAGTTCGGCCAGGCGCGCCCGCACCCTCTCCTGGACCGGGATCCCGGCCCGGGCGTCCGCGAGCAGGCTCGCATCCACCACGTGCTCGTCGCGCCACCCCGGCGCCAGCTCCGCGACCAGCGCCCGGAACGTCGCCACGTGCACATCCGCGGTGTGCAAGAACCCGATCGTGCTCACCCGAACACCGTAGTCACCGCCGGAACCCGATCGTGCTCACCGGAACATCGTGGTCACCGCCGGAACCCCTCGCGCCCGCGCCACCTCCCCCGCCTCGGCCTCGATCAACGCCCGCTGAGCCGCCGTCAACTGACCGAAAGAGTTCACAGTCAGGTCGACCCGTTTCCGCCCGGCCAGGCGCGGACGCCACACTCCGGCGATCTCGCCGTCGAGCAGCACCACGCCGGGGTTGCCGAGCACCCGCCACACCTCTTTCTGCCGTTCCCGCGCGGGGACCAGCAAATCTCGGTCCCGCGCCTGGAGCAGCGGATCCATCGCCGGTAGCAGCCGCACCCCGGACGGCGTGACGGCGGACTCCAGCGCGCCCACGCTCGTCTCGGGCAGCCAGGCCTCGCGCCCGTCGACCCGGAGCTCGACCAGGTTGTCCGGCCACACCGCGCGCATCTCGGCGGTGCTGCTCTGCAGATATCTCGCGACCTCGGCGGGACCGGCCGGCCCGAGGAACCGCAGGTACGTCGCGATCAGCCGATCGATGCCCCGGTTGGCCGACGGGATCGGGGCGGTGAAGCCGGGCAGCGGCCCCAGCATCGCCTCCCGGCCGCGGGAGAGCACCTGGACCGCACCGGCCAGCCCGGCCTGCTGCCAGACGATCCCGGCGACGTGCCGCGCCCGGCAGGCCTGGCACTCGTAGGTCAACTCCGGCGGCACGAGCGCGCTGACGCCGGTGCTCACCTCGCCGCGGGGCATCGGCTCCCGCACCACCTCGCGGAACGCTTCCGCAGTCGCTCGCAGGGCCGCGGCCCCACGCCGTACGCCATCGGGAATTTGACCGCTTTTGATCCTCGCCCGAGCGTCGGCGTCACTGACCGGCCAGAGCTGCCACGTCAGCGTCTCCAGGTCGGCCCGCCGATGCAGGTGCGGCGCACCTCGCGCCGCCCACACGGTCACCAGCCGGTCGTCCTCCAGCTCGGCGCTGGTCCGCGCGGCGAGGGCGACGTGGGTCGAGCCAGGGGTGTATTCCTGGACTCCGAGGTCGAGCACGGGCAGGTCGGCGGGACGGCCGGTGCCACGCCCGGTCAGCCCCAGCGCGCCCAGCCGGAACGCCATGACCTGCGCACGATCCACGTTGAGCACTCGTGACACCTCCCCGGTCGGTCAGGTGCGACGACCGTACCGCCGGGATGCGACATTTCTCAGGCGTTCCCGTCGCGACCCGGGGAGTCCCGACACGTACTCCCAGGTGTCCAGGCTCGTGGGACCGTAAGGTCCCTCCTGCGGGATCGGCGGCTCGCCGGTCAACCGGTACCCGCACCGGCGTGCCACCGCGGTGCTCGCCGTGTTGCCGGGGTCGATCCGCAGCAGCAGCCGGCTCAGTCGCAGGGTGCCGGACGCATACTCGGTGAGCAGGGACAACGCGGCGACGGCAAGTCCGCGACGCCGGTAGGGTGCGCCGACCAGATAGCCCAGCTCGGCCTCGCGCATCCCCGAGTCGACGCCGAAGAGCAGCACCTCGCCCAGGGGCGGGCCGCCGTCCGCGGTGATCGCGAGCTGGATCCGCCGCCCGGTCAGCCGCCCCTGCAGGGCCCGTTTCAGGTAGGCCAGCCCGGCCTCGACGTCGAACGGCGACGGCATCGGCGTCCACCGCGCGATGGCCGGCTCGTCGAGGATCGCCACCAGATCCTCCAGATCGTCGGGCGTCCATTCCCGCAGCACGACGCCATTGCCCGCCAGTTTCAGCGGATGCGGCAGCGGGTTGGCGGTCACCCTTCAGATCCTGCCCAGAAAGACACGTGCCCGGCTAGTACCGAATTGAAGGTCGGCGTCGTTGATACCTGACCGTCCATCCGTCGGATTCCCGATCGCGGTATCACTCAGGGCACCATTCATTCCATGCCCGACGTCTCCGGTACGCCGTCAGCCCACCCCACCCACGCCGACGACCACTGGACGGCCTACAACGCCGCGCAGGTCACCCGCGACGTCCGCGCCACCTGCCGTCGCGCGATGGACCTCGCCGGCCCGGGCGCCGGGCGCACCGCCGTCGACCTCGGCTGCGGCGCCGGCCGCGAGACCCGGGCCCTGCTCGAAGCCGGTTGGCGGGTCGCCGCCTACGACAGCGAGCCCGCCATGCTGGCCGGCGTCGACCGTTCCCACCCGTCGCTGACCGCCCACCGGCTCGGCTTTCAGCAGATCACCGAGCTGCCCGAGGCCGACCTGATCTACGCCGGTTACGCCCTGCCGTACCAGGACCGGCCGTCCTTCGATCGGCTGTGGACGCTCATCCGCACGGCTCTGCGTCCCGGCGGTCTCGTGGCAGTGGATCTCTTCGGCGTCCATGACTCGTGGACGGCGAACGGGGAGTGGACGTTCCTGACCGTCGCGGAGGCGTCCGCCCTGGCCGACGGCCTGATCGTCGAGCACTGGGACGAGCAGGACGAGGACGGCCCGGCGTTCAGCGGCCCCAAGCACTGGCACGTCTTCGAGCTGATCGCCCGGCGCCCGCGGTGACCACCGTCAGAGCTTGCGCGCGGTGATCTCGAATCCGGCCGCTTGCAGCCGTGTGACCAGCGCATCCCCGATCCCGGTGGCGGGGGTGAGCACGCCACCCTCGCTCTCCGGCAGCGACGACCGGTCCAGCGCGAGTGCGAGCGCCGACTCGCCGAGCATCACCGAGGTCGCGGCGTACCCCGGGTCGCCCTTGGCCCGCACCCGAGCCGTGTACCGCGCCCCGGACGTCGTCGTCGTGAAGATGTCCATGGTGAAATGCCCGTTCTCACGGTCTTTCCGGCTCGGCCCGTCACCCGGCTTCGGCAGGATGCGGTCCAGCACGAAGCGGGTGGGTGGCAGCGCCAGCCCGGCGAAGAGTGCGCCGAGCCCGAGTTTCGTGCCGAGCGCGATGACCGGCGACAGCGGGGAGGCGCCGACGCTCATCGCTTCGCGATAGGTGAAGTTCCGCCCGTACGCCCATGAGCGCAGCGCGTTGCTCCGCCGCACCACGCGAGTGTTGTAGGACGCCATCACGAACGGTGCGAGCCGCCCTTTGAGCTGCGGGTCCACGTCGGAGCCGGGAATCGTGTCCAGGTCGCTCTGGCGGCCGAGTCTCGGCTCGGCGTGGCGGTCCGGGCTCAGCGAGTACGGACTCCCGGCCACCTTGCGCAGTGCCGGCTTCTCCTTCAGCACGTCGACCTGGTTGCGCATCGAGTCGATGGTGCCGCCGCTGACCCCGCCGCGGAAGCTCGTCACGACCAGCGTGGTGTCGAGCAACTCGCCCGCGCCGTCCGATTCGATCAGTTTGTGGAGGGCGTGCACGCCGATGTCGGACGGAATGGAGTCGAAGCCGCAGGAGTGGACGATCCGCGCACCGGTGCTGCGGGCGAGTTCGTGGTTCTCGTCGATGCTGTCCCGGGCGAACAGGACTTCACCGGTCAGATCCACGTAGTCGGTGCCGGCCGCGGCGCAGGCGTGCGCGAGAACCTTGCCGTACTTCGCATACGGCCCCACCGTGGTGATGACGACGCGGGTGCGTCCGGCCAGGGTGGTCAACGCGTCCGCGTCGGCGGCGTCGGCGACCAGGGTCGGCCAGTCGACGCCGAGCCGGGCCCGGACGGCCTCCAGTTTCTCCGCTGAGCGCCCGGCCAGCGCGATGCGGGTGCCGGTCGGCGCGTGCCCGGCAAGGTATTCCGCCACCAGCACGCCGACGAAGCCGGTCGCACCGTAGACGATCACCTCGAAGTCGCGTGAACGATCGCTCATGGTCGGAGATTGTGCACCGCGGACCACCCCGAAGGAAACTCATCAGTAACAACGGGCGCAATCCCTTACACCGGGCCGGAGTCGCTTGAGCACGCGCGTGGAACTCCAATGAGCAGGCCCTTTTTACCCAGTCGCCGGACCGCCATGCCTGTGGGCACCGGCTTTCCCCCGTCCGCGCGACCACGTGAGTAGCAAGTCACGCCACGCCCGAGAATCTGCGGGAGTTATCCACACAAAGGAAGATCAAAGCGGTTAATTTGGGGAAACAACGTCACCTGTCGCAGCCCGGGCATGGTCAGTCCGGCGAGGCGGTGGCTCCGTCAAGCAGTCCGCACGTGCGGACACCGTGGCCGGAACGCCGAA
Organism: Actinoplanes sp. NPDC020271; assembly: GCF_044388125.1. NCBI lineage: Bacteria > Bacillati > Actinomycetota > Actinomycetes > Micromonosporales > Micromonosporaceae > Actinoplanes > Actinoplanes sp. NPDC020271. Next base: position 21,992 of record NZ_JBIRWQ010000014.1, on the reverse strand, counting down.
TCCTGCCTGCTGGTCACGGTCAACAACACACAGGCACGGAGCGGGGGACCCACCAGTTCCTCGGCGCGCTCCCACGGGAGTGCGCCTCGGGGTGAAGCTGCGTCAGCAGCCGGGCTCCTCGGCCCGAACCCGACAGCTCACCTCGCAGGCGTGGAGGGAAAACTTCATGCTTCACCTGAACAGTGGGGTTCGCCGTGTCCTGTCCCGGCGAGCCCAGTCCCCGCGCGCCCATGCACCGGCGACGGCCGCCGGGCGCGCTTACTCGACGCCCAAGCACCGCGCTCCGAAGAAGCCGGGCCGCCTGCAGCGCAGCCTCGGCATCACCATCGCCGGTCTGGCCGGAGCGGTCGGCCTGATGGCCGTCGAGGCCTCCCCGGCCAGCGCCGCCCCGGACGTCAACTGGGACGCCGTGGCCCGCTGCGAGTCCGGCGGCAACTGGCGGATCAACACCGGCAACGGCTACTTCGGCGGGCTGCAGTTCAGCCGCTCGACCTGGCGGGCGCACGGCGGCGGGAGGTACGCCTCCACGGCCAACGGAGCCTCCAAGAGCGAGCAGATCGCGGTGGCCGAGCGCGTCCTGCGCACCCAGGGCATCGGCGCCTGGCCGACGTGCGGTCGTCGCGGGCTCACCCGGGCGCGCACGACCACACGGGTCAGCCCATACCGCCTGGCCTCCTACAACACGCCGCTGCGGTCCGCGCACGCCTACACCGTGAAGCGCGGTGACACCCTTTCCGGGATCGCGCGGCGTTACCACGTGCGGGGCGGCTGGAAGGCCCTTTACCGCACCAACGCGGCCCGCCTGAGCAGCCCGAACCGCCTCAGGGTCGGTCAGCGGCTGGCCCTCTAGAGAACTCCGGCTGGTCGAGCACCCGCAGCCACGTCCCGTCGGGCTGCCGGCGGACGACCTGTGCCCTCGCCCCGGCCCCGTCCTTCGGCGGCGTCGCGGTGAGGGCCAGGTCGCCGCTGATCAGAGTGGGCAGCGGAGGCTCGGGCTCGAACCGCGGCATCCTGGGCAGGAGTTCCGCCCAGAGTTTCTCGATCGCCGCCCGGCCGACCGTCCGGCTGCCGGGCGGATAGGCCATCACGGCATCCTCCTCATACAGCAGCGCGAGCCCTTCGGCGTCCTTGGCGTTCGCGCGCTCGACGAAGAGGCGGGTGAGATCTTCCGGCTGCAGTGCCTTCGCTCGTTCGCTCATGCCTCCACCTTCCTCCGCCGCACCCTACAAGTCCAACAGATGGTTCTTCTAGGAACTACAATTTTCATTCATGGATCTGCGGCAACTGGAGTACTTCATCGCGGTCGCCGAGACCGGCAGCTTCACCCGCGCCGCCGAGCGGGTGCACATCACCCAGTCCGGGGTGAGTGCCCAGGTCAAGGCCCTGGAGCACGAACTCGGGGCGGAACTGTTCGTGCGCAGTGGGCGGACCGCCCGGCTGACCGAGGCGGGTGCGGTCGCGCTGCGCCACGCGCGGGAGGCGATCGACTCGACGCTCGACCTGCGGGACGCGATCGACGACGTCAAGGGGCTGATCCGGGGGCGGCTGCGGATCGGCATGGTGATCGGCTGCGAGGTCGCTCCGCTCTTCGACGCGCTCGCCGCGTTCCACGACGCCCACCCCGGCATCGCGCTGGAGCTGACCGAGGCGAACTCGGACCACCTCGTCGCCGGGGTGCGCACGGGCGCGATCGACGTGGCGCTGGCGGGGCTGGCCGGTGAGCCCCCGGAACATCTCGCGTCGCAGGTGATCGTCAGTGAGCCGCTGGTGGCGCTGACGCCACCCGGCGGTGACCTAGCGGGACGCGGCCGGGTGACGATCGCGCAGCTCACGGCGTACCGAATAATTTGTCTTCCGCGTGGCACCGGCATCCGTGACGTACTCGACCACGCCGGGACGGCTGATCTCGGGTTGCGACCGGAGGTCGCGCTCGCCGCGACCTCGCCGGCCACGGTCGCCGGCCTGGCCCGGCGCGGTCTCGGCGTGGCCGTCCTGAGCGAGTCGATGGCCGCGGCCCATCCCGATCTGGTCGCCGTGCCGATCGACGGCGTCGCGATCCCGGCCCTGCTCGCGCTGGTCTGGCAGGAGCGGGCGAGTCCGGCCCTCGCCGCCCTCCTCCAGCACTGCCGAGCAGCCTTTTTCCCCGATCAAGAGCCGATTGGCGTACGCCCGTGAAACGCCCGCGAAGACGGAAAGGCCCCCGCCGCGCAACCGCGACGAGGGCCTCCCGGCTCAGGTGGTGTTACCGCGTGATCGTCCGGAAGTAGACCTTGCCGGCCGAGGTGTTACCGGCCTTGTCCACACCCCAGTACGTGATCCGCAGGATGCCCGGCTTCACGCCGGTGACCCGGACGCTCCACGTGCTCCCGTTGAACGACGCGTTCACCGTCTCGGCCTTGGCCAGTGCGGACGTCCGCGAGGACGCCTTGGTCCACTTGCCGTGACCGTAGTAGTACCAGTGGCTGCCGCGCTGCTCGATCAGCTTGACCCGGACCGAGCGGACGCCGAGCCCGGTGTCGCTGACCGAACCGGTCACCTTCGCCCAGGAGGACGCCCGGTCCGGGCCGGCCGGCACCTTGAGGGTGACCCTCGGCGCCCAGACGTCCTTGACGACCTTGACCGTGCCGGCGGTCACGGTGGTGCCGGCGCCGAGGCCGTTCACCGGGGTGACCTTGACCGAGTACGTCCCGGCCTTCTTGTAGGCGTGCGCCACCGGCGTGTTCACCGAGGCGGTGGTGAGGTAACCGTCGCCCCAGGCGACCTTCACCGAGGTGCCGTTCACACCGCTGACCCGCAGCGTGACCGACTGGGTGGCGTAGATCGAACCGCGGTCCAGGCTGTACTTGCCGGCCTGCGCGGCGGCGGTCACGGTCCCGGCGGTGATCGCCGCGGCCGCGTTGCCCGCCTTGTCGGTGACCGTCACGGTGACCGCGAACGTACCGGTCTTGGTGTACTTGTGGGTCGCCGTCGTCGCGCCGGCCGCCAGCGTCTCCGCCGCGCCGCCGTCGCCCCAGTTGACCACCTGCGCGATGTCCGCGGCGCCGCTGACGTCGTCGGAGAGGCTCTTCTGGGTCAGGGTGACCGTCTGGCCGGTCCAGATGCTGCTCGCGTTCACCGAGTACGTCCCGGCCGGCGCGGTGGTGTCGGTCGGCGCCGGCACGTACACGCTGCTGCGGAACTGCTTGTCCGCGGTGATCGGGGTGTACTCGGCGAAGTAGTTGACCAGCATGGTCAGGTCGTTGTCGCCGGTCGTGGTCTTCGTCTCGTTGTGCAGGCCGAGGGTGGCGAAGTTGTCACCGCCGGAGGCGAGGAACGAGTTCATCGAGACGCGGTAGGAGCCGTTCGGGTCGAGGGTGACCCCGTTCAGCTTCAGCGTCGACGCGACGATGTGCGAGTTCTTCGCCGCGTTCGGGTCGTACTGGTAGGTCAGGCCCTTCGACACGCCCAGATGCAGGATCGGGCGGGACGCGGTGGCCGGCTGCCACTGCTCCTCCAGCACCTGCTTGATCTCGGCGCCGGACAGCGTCTTGGTGACCATGTCGTTCGAGAACGGCTGCACCGCGTACGCCTCGGAGTACGTGATCACGCCGTCGTCGCCCTTGAGCAGGTCGGTCCGGAGACCACCCGGGTTCATGAAGGCGATCTGCGCGCCGCCACGACCGGCGTCCTTGGTCTGGTCGAGCTGCACGTCGGCGATGAAGTTGCCCATCACCGACTCGGCGCCACGGTCCTCGGCGCCGGTGGCCGAGTACGCCCGCTTGATGTCGTCGGTGATCTTGCCCAGCTCGCGCTTGCCCAGCTCCGCGGAGTTGGTCTTGGCGTTGGCCACGATCGTCGCGACGGCGGCGTTCTCCGGATAGCCCTTGACGTCGATCAGCTCGGCGGTCGAGCCGGTCACGGACTTGGTCACCGGGTCGTAGGTGAGATTCGCGCGGCCCAGGCGCACGCCGTAGTCCTCGGCCTGGACGACCGGCCGGGTCTTGCCGGTACCCGGGATCGGGATCTCGAAGGCGTACGGCTGGTGGGTGTGACCGCTGAAGATCACGTCCACGTCCGCGCTGAGCTTGGTGAACGCCCCGAAGACCTCGTCGTTCTGCAGGGCCTCGGCGCTGCTGATGTTCTCGGTCGCCGCGCCCTCGTGAGCCAGCACGACCACCACGTCCGCCTCGCCGTTCGACTCGACGCCGTCGGAGAGCTCGGCCGCGACCTTGTTCGCCTCGGCGACCGGGTCGTGGAACTCCAACTCCTTGATGCCGTCCGGGCTGACCAGGGTCTTGGTCTGCTGGGTGACGACGCCGACGTAGCCGACCCGGACACCGCCGACGGTCTCGACGTCGTACGCCGGCAGGGCCCGCTTGCCGTCCGCGGTGTAGACGTTCGCGCCCAGGTACGGGAACTTCGCCCGGCCCTGCACGTGCCCGGTCAGGTCGCTGAAGCCCTTGTCGAACTCGTGGTTGCCGACCGCGGAGACGGCCAGGCCACCCGCGTTCAGCGCGTCGATCGTCGGGTTGTCGCCGTCGATCGAGGAGATGAACGTGGACGCGCCGATGTTGTCACCGGCCGAGGTCCAGATCGTGTTCGGGTTCTCCGCCCGCAGCTTGTCGACCAGGCCGACGAGCTGAGCCGCGCCACCGGTACCCGCGGTCGGCTGCTCCAGGCGGCCGTGGAAGTCGTTGATGTTGAGCAGCTGCAGGCTGACCGGCTTCGGCGCGCCGGTGTCCAGGCCGATCACGACCGGGTCGTGGTCGCTGGCCCGGTACGGATCGGCGTTGTAGAACGGCGCCCAGCCGTCGTACTGGTAGGCGGCCGACTCGACCGAGTTGATGTTCCAGATGTCGACGCCGGTGACCCGGGAGGTCAGCGACGGCGTGGTCAGCGCGTGGTCCAGCGAACCGGACTCACCACCGTAGACGTACGAGTTCTTGCCCGGCGCCTTCGTGGTGTGCACGTCGGTGTACCCGGCGTCGTAGAGGACCTGCATCGGGTCCTCCTGGGTGTACGAGTTGAAGTCGCCCAGCAGGATCACCTTGTCGGTGCCGCTGTCCTTCTCGACGCCCTTGACGAACTCGACCAGCGCGGCGGCCTGCCGCTTACGGTCGGCGTTGTACGCGCCCTGCCCGTCCCCGGTGTCCACGTTGTCGCCGGTCGGGGGCGTGCCGGTGCTCTTCGACTTGAGGTGGTTCGCCACCACGGTGAAGTCGATGCTGCCGGCGGTGAAGGTCTGCGCCAGCGGCTCGCGCGCGTTCGACCACACGGTCTCGTCGTTCACCGACCGGGACGCGCCCTTCGGCGTGACCTTGGCCGGCTTGAAGATGATCGCGGTGGTGATGAAGTCCTGCTGCTCCGGAGCGGGCAGCTCGGCCGGCGTGCGGACGTAGTCCCACGTGCCGGCGCCGTCCTTCTCGTTCAGCGCCGCTACCAGGGTCTTCAGCGCCTGCTGGGGGTCGTTCGCCTCGAAGCGGACCGAGTTCTCGATCTCCATCAGGGCGACGACGTCGGCGTCCATCGAGCTGATCGCCGTGACGATCTTCGCCTGCTGCTTGGCCAGCGCGGCCGCGTCCTTGGCGCCACGGGCGTCGCCACCGAAGTGGACGAAGTAGTTCAGGACGTTGAAGCTGGCCACCTTGATGTCGCCGCCCACAACCGCCGGAGCGGTGGTCCGCGGCTTGACCGAGCTGAAGGTGGTCCGGTTCGCGGCCGGGGTGTCGCTCGTGACCGGCGTGGTCGGCTCGAGCAGCCAGTCGCCGTACGCGTAGTCGAGCACCACCGGCGCGAAGGAGGCGACCTTGTCACCGGCACGGATCGGCTCGTCCTTGCTCAGGTACGGCGGGGCGATGCCGTTGTTGTAGAGGTTCGTCGTCCGGCCGTCGTCGAGCAGGATGCGGCCGGCCCGGTTCGCGGCCTTCACCGCCGCCGCCTCGTCGCTGCCGGCCTTCGCCACGTCCGTCGGCACCTTGGCGACCTTGTCACCGGCGGCCAGCACGACCTCGCCGTACCCGGTCAGGTAGTACGGGTCGGAGACGGTGTAGGTGCCGGCCGGCGAGACCAGCATGCCCTCGACCGACTCGCGGACCGCGTCGCCGGCCGGCAGGCCCAGCGGGGAAGCGGTCGGGATCGTCGCGTCGTGCTCACAGATCTGCGTGTCGGTCTTGGCCGTGATCGTCAGCTCAGTGAACGTGCTGAACTCGGTGACCTTGCCGGTGACCCGGACCCGGTCGCCGATCTTGATGTCCGGCAGGGCCGAGCCGTAGACGAAGATCGCGTCGGAGGCGACGCCCTCGGCCGCGGTGTGGCTGGTACCCGCGGTCTGGATGTAAAAGCCGCTGAAGCCGCCGGTGCGGTGGTCGGCGGTGACGATGCCCTCGACGGTGACCGTCTGGCCGGCCAGCGGGGACGCGGCGCCGGTGCCCTGCACCTCGGCGATCGTCTTGGTGACCGCGGTGTCGCAGCCGGTCGGGTCGGTGCCCGGGCCCGGGTCCGTGACGGTGCCGTTCAGGGTGCCGAACGAGCTGGTCGCCGGGCCGGTCCACTTGCCGTCGACCTTCTGGAGCGACTGCCCGGCCGGCGTGGTGGTCGACTCGGCCACACCGATGTCGACGCTGGTCTGCCCGGCGGCCGGACCGTTGGTGGCGGCGAAGGTGCCGCCGTAGCTGATGAACTCGACGACCTTGCCGGCCGGGTCGACCAGGGCGAGCCCATCGGGGTTGCCGTTCTGGATACCGGCGTAGGCCTTGCTGACGACCCCGGTGCCGGAGAGGTTGATCGTGCCGTAGGAGGCGCCGCCGTTGCCGTTGTAGAGCACGACGGTCCAGCCGGCCAGGTCGACCCCGGACGGGGCCTGGACCTCGATCGCCTCACCGGCGTCGGTGCCGGCGTTGTCGTAGTGGATCTCGGAGATGAAGGGGATCTGGGCCTCGGCCGCGAACGCCGGCACGGAGAAGCCCAATCCCAGCGCGGTCGCGAGTGCCGCCGCGCCCACGGCTCGGAGAGCCTTGGGGCCAGCAGCGGCGCTCACGCTGCGTAGATATGGACGCATGGAAACAGGTCCCCCTATGGAAGTGAGTGCGCCGGAGCGTAGGTATGCCCGGTGACGATCTCTTCTCGTTCAGGTAACAGAAAGGGGTGCGACCCACAAAGGACAGGGTCTAATCCACACTTATCAACCTCTTACCCGGGTCACAGTTCAACATCCGGGGAACCACTACGGATTGTTACCTGTCGGCTGTCTATACAACGCGTAACGAAACGTCGGCGTCGCGACGGGACGCACACGACACAACGTGGGCTTCTTGCCCCGATTCTCAGACCCTTCCGAAGGTGGCCGATCACGTGAGCCGACCCTCTCCGAGAAGGAATCCCCGTGGCGACCCCGCTGTATCGGCTCGGCCGGCTGTCCTACCGGCGACCTTGCGGACGCGACGCTCTCCTCGCCGCCGGGGACATCGCGAAGTGGAGGGCGAGGCCGTCACCCGGAGGCTCGCGGCGACGCCGTGTGAAGAGGACCGCGAGCTGCTCGCGGCCGCCTGAAACCACGCGGTGGGCAGGCCTCCCGCCTGCGCACCGCTCAGTTCCTTTTCCCGTACGGCGATCCGCCCTTACGCCGCGATACCCAACGCGGCCAGCAGTTCGTCGAAGGTTTCCTCGACGAAGACGTTCTTCGCGGAGAGCGCCGCCTCCACCGCTCCGGCATCAACGCTCAGCCCGGCCTCCGCCGCCCAGGCGACAGCCCGCACAACGATCTCCGGCGTGTCGAGTTCGAGTTCCGGCGCGCCGAGCTCCGCCGCGTGCTCCGGGTGCAGGTGCGCCATCCAGCCCGACCCGGCCGGGCTGACCGCCTCGACCAGGGCGGTGTCGCTGTCGATCACGAACACCGACAGAGCCGGCGCTCCGGTCAGCCTCGTCAGCTCTGCCAGAGCACCAGGCACGCCGCCGTCCAGCTGCGCCAAGCGCCAGCCGCTGCCCAGTTCCCGCTCGTCCAGCACCGCGGTGCCTCCGATCGCGGACGACTCCGCCAGCGGTTGCACGCTGCGTGCGACCAGGATCTCGCCGAAATAGCCCATCCATGTACCCCGATTCAGGTCTCACTGCCGTAATGACGCGACACAAGATACGTGTCGATCTGAACGGGTCGGTAGCCCTCTTCCGTACGCGGTACCTGCGAAGACGCGTCTTCAGCGATTCAGGTCCGGAGGTAGGCCTAAAAGTATGAGAACGGGTGCTAGGTGGGTTAGGTCCGTTATGTCACGGTTAAGGGGGTTTTAGGAATAACGGAAGGGACTTGCAATGCAGAAGACCATGCGCTTCCTGGCGCTGGCGGGCTTCGGCATGCTGGCCGGGCTGACGGCTGCCGCCGCACCCGCCCAGGCCGCACCGGGCAACGGCAAATCGGGAAGCAGCGCGTCCGCGCAGCAGCAGAAGAACCCGTGGAAAGACGACGAGGTCGTCGGCTACTACCGCGACTTCTGGTCGTGCCACCGGGCCGGACTCGTCGGACAGCGGTTCCGCGCCTGGGACGCCCACGAGTGCGAAAAGGTCCGCTGGGGTGTACGCCGCGGCGCCTACGCCCTGATCGTGGACGACAACGACTGGGACAACCGGTGGGACAACCGGTGGCGGCCCGGCATGTGGCCGGCCGGATGGCCGAACCGGCCGACGTGGCCGGGAGCGGGGCGCCCGGGGCCGAACGGGCCGGGACGTCCGGACCGGCCGGGACCCGACCGCCCGGACCGGCCCGGTCCTGACCACCCGGGGCCCGGCAACGGGAACCCCGGACCGATCGGGCCGGGGCGCCCTGACCACCCGGGTTCCGACGGGCCGGGTCGACCCGACCGGCCTGGATCCAACGGTCCTGACCGTCCCGATCGCCCTGGGCCCGGCGGACCGACCGGCGGCGGACCCGGCAACGGCGGACCCAGTACCGGCGGACCCAGCAACGGCGGACCCAGCAACGACGGACCGGCCAACGGCGGACCGAGCGGCAGCCACAACGGCGGGCCGAGCAACGGCGGGCCCAGTACCGGCGGGCCCAGTACCGGCGGCCACAGTGGTGGCGGCCCGGGTGGCAGCGGGAATGGCGGCCCGTCAGGCCCTCTCACCAACCACTAGTCGATCAAGGCCACCGCTGGATCTTGGAGACGGCCCGCAGATAGAGCCCACCCAACCCAAAGGGGGGCCACCTCCACGCCGCTCATTGTGGCCGGAAAATGCATGATCATGCCGTCCGCCTGTGGACAGAGCGCCACTGTGGACAAGCTCTACTGATCATCCCGATGTGCTACCGCGTGGGCGGGCCTGACCGCCCGCCCACGCAAGCGTTCTCAATCCAGTTGCACCGCGTCGCAGCTAACCGACAGGCTCAACCATCCGCTGGTCGCCGAGATCCGCACCGTATTCACTCCCGGTGCGTGCGTGCGTGGGGGCGGGCGAGCTCGTCGAAGTTCGTGGTCAAGAACGGTCAGGTGACCGTCTCGGTGACAAGGCCGGCTTGGCGGCGGGCCACGCCGGCGTCGGCGATGCCAGCGAGCGCTGCCACGACGTACTGCGGAAATTTGCCCTTGGGCGGCCGGTTGACCAGATCAGCTGAGCACGGCTTCTCAGCTCGCTGCGGCCGGGAGGATCTTGGCGGTGATCTCGCGCAACTGGTCGACCTCGTCCGGGGTCAGCCGGTCGAAGATGAGCCTGCGGACCTCGGCCACGTGTCCCGGCGCCGACGCCTCCAGCACCGCCATGCCCTCGTCGGTCAGCCCGGCGATCTGCCCCCGCCTGTCGAAGGCGCACGCCTGGCGCCGCACCCAGCCGCGCTGCTCCAGGCTGGCGACAGCGTGGGACAACCGGCTGGTGGTGGTGCCGACGAGCCGGGCCAGATCGGTCATCCGCATCGAGCGGCCCGGCTCGTTGCTGAGCATCGCGAGAATCTGGTAGTACGCGTGGGGGATGCCGGCGTCGTCACGCAGCTGCCGGTCCAGCGCGCTGGGCAGCAGCATCAGCAGCTGGGTGAGGTTCAGCCAGGTGGCCATCTCCGGGCGGCTGAGCCAGCGGGTCTCGGTCACGACGGCATTCTGGGTCATGTCGTCTGCATCCCCATGACGTGCGCGTTGATGTCCCGCACCCCCTCACCGAGCTCGGGGATCTCGATCACCTCGACGCCGTGGCCGAGCAGCGTCTCCACCCCGGTGCAGTCGGCGAAGTGCAGCGGCTCGCGCAGCGCCAGGACGACTCGGCGGATGCCGGAGGCGAGGATCAGCTCGGTGCACGAGACCGGGCGCGACTTGCGGGTCGTGCACGGCTCCAGCGAGGTGTAGAGGGTCGCGCCGGCCAGGTCCAAGCCGCGCCCGGCGAGCTTGGCGAGCGCCTCCTCCTCGGCGTGGAAGTGCGGGTCGGTCTCGCCTGTGTAGCCGGTGGCCATCGGGTTGCCGGACGGGCCGACGATCACCGCGCCGACCGCGTAGTGCGTCGGCGACGGCGGGGACAGCCGGGAGAGGTCGATGGCGGATCGCATCCAGAAGCGGTCAGCCTCGGTGAAGAGCGTCATGCGGCACCGGTCAGGTCGAGGGTGTGCGCGGTGTGATCGCGCTTGGCAGCAAGGTACCGGGCGTTCGAAGCGGACAGGTGGACGCCCGTCCGGATCTGTTCGGTCACCTCGACACCGAGATCACCGAGTTGCCCGGCTTTGTCAGGATTATTGCTCAGCAAGCGGATCTGATTGACGCCAAGCGCGTGCAACATCTGCGCGGCGGCGGTGTAATCACGCTCGTCCTCGCCGTGACCGAGGGCCAGGTTCGCCTCGTAGGTGTCGAGACCGGTGTCCTGCAACGCGTAGGCGTCCAGCTTCGCGTAAAGGCCGATGCCCCGGCCCTCCTGCCGCAGGTAGAGCAGAATCCCGCCGGCCTCGGTGATGCGCTCGGCCGCCTCCCGCAGCTGCGGGCCGCAGTCGCAGCGCTGGCTGCCGAAGACGTCGCCGGTGAGGCACTCGCTGTGCGGGCGGACCAATGGGTCGGTCGCGTTCTTCCAGTCGCCCAGACCGAGGGCGAGGTGCTCACGCCCGTCGACGAGCCCGACGAAGGTGAACACCTCCGCGGTGGTGCGGTAGCCATCCGGGAACTCGAGCGGCACCGTGACCCGGGTGCGGATCGTCGCCGCCGGTGGCGTCACCCGCGCTGTCGCCTCACCGATCGTCACCGTCATGGCAGCCCCCATGGTTGTTGAAGTTTCACCAACACTATTCGCCGGTCGCTTTTGAAACTTCAACAAGCTGAGGGGTGGGTTACATCACCACCGGCGGCCCTCTTGTGACCCAGCATCCACCGATCCGCTTGCCGCAGCGTGCCCAACAGGTTGCCGAAAGGCGCGTTCTCCCTGGTCACCATGCTCCGAGCGGGGGATTCCGCGGAGTTGCCGCAGTGGGCGACGATCGAATCCACCCCCGGAGGCCCACCTTGCTGAGTCGGACCCACTCCCGCATCCTCGCGATAGCGGCGCTCCTGGTCACGGCCCTGACCGGGGTGCTCACCGCCGGGCTGCCGACCGCCGCGGCATCACGCCCGCCGCGAATCTTCCGCAATCTGGCGTACGCCCCGGCCCAGCCCGCCGGCACCCACGGTCACCTGCTCGACCTCTACCTGCCGGGGCAGCCGGCCACGAAGCCGTACCCGCTGCTGATCGTCATGGGTGGCAGCGGCTGGAAAGCCGATGACGGCAAGGGCTACGCCCCGGCGCTCGCCCCTTACTTCACCACGCACGGTTTCGTGGTCGCCGGCGTCTCCACCCGCTCCAGTTTCCAGACGAAGTTCCCCGGTCAAGTCCAGGACGTACAAGCCGCCATCCGCTGGTTGCGTGCCAACGCCGGCCGCTTCGAATTCGACCCCGCCCGGATCGCCGTCCTCGGCGACTCGTCCGGCGGCTGGACCGCCCTGATGGCCGGGTTCACCGGCACCGGAGTCCGCGCCGTCGTCGACCTCTACGCCCCGATCGACTTCCTCCGCCTCGACCCCGACATGCTGCCCGGCGCCTGCGCCTCGTTCAACCGCGCCTTCTACCTCACCGCATGCCACGCCGACCCCGCATCACCGGAATCGTCCCTGCTCGGCTGCCCGATCAACACCTGCCCCGACCGGGTTACGGCAGCCAACCCCCTGCACCGGGTCACGCCGTCCGCCCCACCCGTACTGATCATCCACGGCACCGAGGACGGCCTGGTCCCCCTCAGCCAAAGCCAGGTGCTGTTCGACACCCTGGCCGCGGCGTCGGTCCCGGCCACGTTCTACACAGTCCCCGGCGTCGGCCACAGCCGCGACATCGTCTCCGTCCGGGCGCCACGCGCCACGATCCGTCACACCGGGACACCGCTGACGCGGGATTACCCCCATCCGACGTACGGCATGATCGAGGCCTTCATCCGGTCGGCGCTCGCCTAGAAAGGCGCAGGACCCGACCCGGTCAGCACCTCACCATTGACCCTGGCCGTCCCCGTCTGCCCGGTGCCCAGTTCCAGCGTCACGGTCTTACCCTCGAGCCGCTCGTCCTCGAGCAGACACGTCCCGACCCAGCCACCGTCCTCGGTGACCCACAGTTCAACGACAGCCCGAAAACTCCCGAGTTCGTCACTGCTGATCTCGGCCGGCCCGGTGTAGGAGTCGCTCATACCCACCATCCTTCCGGGCGATCCCGAGTCGATCAATCCAACGCCGGCACTCGCACCATCGCAAACTCGGCCGCGGCGAGCACCCCGACGAGGTGAGAACGAGCGACGCGCTCGGGGACGGTCGTCCCGAACCACTCGTAAGGCGATCTCAGCCGATCAAGACATCCCGCGGACCAGCCGACCGAGCCGCAAAACGTCGGCTGTCTCTTGTCGGCGCAGCTCAACGCACGTTTCTGGTGATCGATAGAGTGCCCCCGGCAGGAATCGAACCTGCGACCTGCGGTTTAGGAATGAGTGAGCACCGATGAGTGTGGCAGGTGTCTGACCTGCGCAGAAGCCTCTCTACAGCCAGGCGTGAGGCGACCCCTTTGCACTTCCTCTGCACCGGCTGAATGGACCAGGGGCCAGCCCTGCGGCCATGTGTTCTCTCTTCGTCAGATCGGCACCGGATGCGGAAGGATCGTACACTTGTGCGCCTTCACTCTTGGAGGTTGAGCGAGCGTGACACAGCCGAGCGATGCGTTCGACGACTCACCTGCTGAGGAATTCCTGCGGGCTTCCTACAGCCACCGTCGGATGATCGACGCAGCGTTCAGACAGGTCGCCGCGGTGGCCGTCCCCGAGCTGTTTGAACTCAGCCGCTCCTCAAGCTCTACCCCGGCGACCAGCGCCTGATCACCGACAGCATCACCAAACAGCTCGCCGCCACGGCCATCCCCGAGAGTCAGTCCGAACGGCTGTCCCAGATCCTCGATCCGCTCTTACCTCGGTTGACCGGCCTTGCTGCTGGCGCCACAGCCCAACTTCCGGGTGTGTTGTTTCGCCGTACCGGGGAGATCAGCGCAACGATCCTGCATAGAGCGAACGAGCCAGTCCCGTCACCATCCCTTGATACCCTGGCCGCGGAAGTTGCTGACGCTCCGGGTTACGCAGAGCTGTGGCACACAGTCCAACACGAAGTAGACGGACTGCTACGCGAGGAACTAACGGATGCTGAGGACCATCCGCCGGTACCGAGCGCGAAAGACGCCGCCGCATGGCATGTCTCGTGGCTCTTCTTTGCCTTACGTGCGTCGCTTCCCAGTACCAAACCGGTCGAAGCGTTCATGACCGCCGCCTCCGTCGCCACGACGGCACTGGTTACCTGCGCTGTTCTGCGGACTGCCTACCCGGCAGTGTGGGACGAACTGGAGGAGCTTCATTTGACGCCGTTCGAACTGGCGGGCTTCCTCTTCGGCGTAGTCGGCTTGAACAGCAGGCGCGACGGGGACTGATAGTCCACCGCCTCTCGTCATCCCGTCCGCCGTCGACCCGCCCCCCTGGGGAGCGGACTTCGTCCGGGTCGACGGCCGGCGGGATGACACCACCATCCTTGAGGCCCGAGCGCTCCCGCCGGAGGCTCCTTAGGATCAGACACCGTAGCGGAGATTGGCCGGCGCGCCGGCCGATGCCGGCCGAAGGCCGCCAGCAGGTCGAGCGCGTCCGGCCTGCGCCGCGCTTGCGCGGCGCCTTGATTTAAAAGAGGAGAATTCGGCAGTGCGTTACTGAAGCTGGACTGAAGCTGGCAGCAACTCACCATGCGCGCATGCCTACATGCATGAAATTTCTGTATTTCCGCTGCTCCAGGCTGCCCTGTGGGTGCTGCACATCGCGGAACGACAGCCTGGACCGTATCGAGGCAGTCAAGCATGGACTGCCTCAAGAGGGTTGCCAACCATTCGTGAGTATCGTACAATCGCGCGCCTAGGGGGCTAGGCTCGGACCGCGCCCTTTGGGTGCAAGCATCGCGTAGCGACGCGGTCCGAGCCTAGCCCCCTAGTCAATAGACCATTTGCCCGGTTACGTCGACTTGGCCCCCAAATGGCGCTCAGATGACGCAAGGCTCAGCATGCCACCTTTAGCCCAACAGGCGAGCCGCAAAGTTCGGACAGTGAAGGTAACTACCACCACTCTCGCCAACCCCCGTCTCGGCAGCATCGCCACGATCACCTGCACCGCGGCCGCAGTGACTGGTAGTTATCAAACTTGAGGTATGTCTCTTGCCTCTTCCTTGAACCTTAGCTTCGTAAGTTCAAGTTTGGCCGGCGAAGCTTGACTGCACCGGCGCTAGTAGGTGCCACCGAATCTTGAATGCCGACGCTACTAGTTCAAGTTTGGAGGCGTAAACTTGAATGTCATGGACCTCGAAGCACTCCGCGAGTCCCCCTTGGGGGCACTTGTACCGATTTCCGGTACCGATCCCCGCGGCTCGTCTTGGAGTTACTTTGCCTACTCGCCAGCGCCGCTGCCATCCCACCCTGCGTTGACTCTCCGTGCGATCAACGCCGCGGCCACTGCCGCCATGGCTGTGGTACGCCTAGATGAAGCCCTCTCGCAGCTCCCAAACCCCAAGCTTCTCGTGCGGCCGTTCGTTCGCCGAGAGGCAGTCAGCACGTCGGCACTCGAAGGTACCTATGCAGCGTTCGACGAGGTCCTGGAAGCCGAGTTCCTTGAAGACAGGTACATGTCTGCCGACCAGCGTGAGGCCTACAACTACGTAAGGGCCACTGATCAGGCACTCCAGTTGATGGAGACCTACCCGCTGAGCCGAGGCTTAGTCGGCACCTTGCAGCTCAGCATCGTTCGCGGGACATCGGGCGAGACCTATGATGCCGGCGACCTGCGCCAACGCCTCGTAAAAATTGGCAACCCCGGGCAATCGATCGAAGACGCAAGGTACATCCCCCCTCCGAATGGCATGATCCTTGAACAAGGATTCAGTGAGTGGGAGAAGTGGATAAACTCATCGAGCGATATTCCCATTATTGCCAAGGTTGCGCTAGCGCATTATCAATTTGAATCACTCCACCCGTACAATGACGGAAATGGCCGCGTTGGGCGACTTCTGGCCATTCTTCAGCTTATCCAAGAAGGCGTTCTTCGCTTACCCGTATTAAACATCGCACCATGGCTAGAACCACGTCGCGAGCAGTACATCAAGGGACTTATAGACGTAACGCTTACTGGGGATTTTAGCCCTTGGGTCGAATTTTTCAGCGAAGCGGTGAGGGTGCAAGCCGAAGAAGGAATCGTCACTATCCGAGAACTTCTTGGTGAGCGTGATGAGATGGTAAAACTGCTTCGCGATGGAGGCCTGCGAGGATCTGGACTCCACATTGCGGAGAATCTGATCGGCTACCCTGTAATTGACGTTCCAACCGCACGAACAATGATCGGAAAGTCGTTTGAGGCAGCAAATCAGGCCGTCCAACGACTCGTTGACTTTGGGCTTCTAAGAGAAATTACGGGTCGCCGACAGAATAGGCTCTTTGCTTGCGACCGAGTTCTACGGATAACTAGCCAAATTGGGCGCCGTAGACCGCAACACTCGCCAACGGATGAAGATCGTGCAAATGCTGCGCGAGAGCTGTAGATTGGCGCACCTACTGGCCTCTTGATTCCTAAATGGAGAGGCCAGTAGCCCGCTGCCGCTTGAGGTTGAGTACGTCTTTCGTTGACGCTTCGTACAATTCTATTTGTGCCAGAAAATCAACAGCGCTATCGCTCAGCAGTACCGAGAGCTAAAGAAGAAAGCCAACCGCATCTACGGCCCGACCGACTAATGGCCACCGAACTAAGACTGACACTTCCTTAACCACTAGGTGCGGGAGGTTCAGCCTGCCCAAATGCAAGACTGATGTAGCTCCGCAGGTCAAAATATGCCCTCGCGTTTGGCAATTTCCGGGCAGGGCAGTACCGCCACTAAACGCGCGCAGCTTGAGCAACCGCCATCCAGGAGCGGAGGCGATCGGGCTCCGCTTGCGTTAAATAGAAAATTTGGCTAAATGCGTCCGGCGTGCCATGAGCAGCGCTAATTCTAATGGCGAGCACGGCGACATCGTAGGTGTATTCGCCGGCCATGCCGCGGAGGTCGATATACATCCAATGGTTTGGCCCGTTGGCGATAATGTTGCCACTGGAGGCGTCTCCGTGGCATAGACCGGGGACGTGATCACAGCTAGCTCGGTTAGGAGTCTAAGTGCGGCTTTGCGTTCGCCGGCCGGTGCAATGGTCGTGCCTGGACGTAAGTCGGTAAGCTGGTCATTTTGAAGGCGTTCGCGAAGCCAGTCCAACACTGAAGGAATGTCAGGAAGCGGGGCCGGTTGTCCACGCATCATCACCAAGGGCGCGAAGAGTGCCTGGGGGTTGACGGTTGCGGGGTCGGTCTGGCTGAGTGGGGTGCCTGGTAGCACGCGGTCGGCGACGGTCCAGTTCCGTGGTCAGTGGTGACGGCCTCGTGCACCCGTGAGGCGGCGCCCAGGTCGGCGAGCGCGGCGGCTACGGCTGCCTGGTTGCGGCCGCGGGGGTCTGGGCTGCTGCGGAATACGAGTGGTCCGTCTGGGGTGTTGACAGCGGCGACGAGTCCGTAGCGGGCTGGCAGGATGCTGCGCGGCGTGGCCTGATAGCAGTCGCAAAGGGTATGGAACTCTTCGTGGACCTGGGCTGCCCACACATCCGCGATGAAGTGGCCGGATTCCGCCGCGAAGTCGCGGGAGAGTTTGACCGACGCGCTGGCCACGGTGACGCCTGCGCTGACGGCGGACGTTCCCGGGAGGCCGGACGCCGAACTGCTACGGCGGGCGCTGCGTGGCTACGAACTTGTTCCGGCAACTCGCGAGGAACCGCGACCGGCTGACGTCGCTAAGACGCTGCAATGGCTGGAACGGGCATCGCTGCCCCTGGCCGATCTCACTCAAGCGTCGGTCATCCGCCCGGCGCTCAACGCCCTGGCCGTGCGGCTCGACGGCCGGAGCGCGGCGGCCACCACGACCCGGCGCAAGCGCGCAGTCTTCTACAACGTTCTTCAGTACGCGGTCGAGCTGGAACTTCTCGCCTTCAACCCGGTGGACCAGCTACGGGTACGTTCCAACCGGAACAAGGTTTCCGTCCAAGTCGACCGCCGCGTGGTCGTCAACCCCAAGCAGGCGCGAGAGCTGCTGACGGCGGTGACCTACGTCGGTTCCCGAGGCAAGGACGGTCGGCGTGGGGAGCGGCTTCGAGCCTTCTTCGCCTGCATGTACTTCGCGGGGCTACGACCGGGCGAGGCCACCGACCTTCGTCGGCACAACTGCAAGCTTCCGGCAACCGGCTGGGGCACACTGACTGTGGAACGCTCGCGGCCGGCGGCGGGCAAGCGTTACACCGACAGTGGCGAGGTCCACGACGACCGAGGGCTCAAGCACCGGGGCCAAACGGAGGCGCGGGATGTCCCGATTCCGCCTGAGCTGGTGGCGATCCTGAGGGAGCACCTGAAGCGCTTCGGCACCGACGAGACCGGCCGGCTGTTCCGGAGCACCCGCGGCGGGGTGGTCTCGTCCTCGGCGTACTCCCGGGTGTGGGAGATCGCCCGTACGGTGGCGTTCCCTCCGGACCGGGTCGGCACCCCGCTGGCCGGTCGCCCCTACGATCTGCGGCATGCCGGGGTGTCGTTGTGGCTGAACGCAGGCGTGCCTGCCACCGACGTCGCCGACCGCGCCGGGCACTCCGTCGACGTCTTGCTCAAGGTCTACGCCAAGTGCCTCGACGGCGATCGGGAGCGATTCAATGCCCGGATCGAGGCTGCACTCGATGCCTGAAATCCGACGGCTGGCCTGCGGAAACGCTACCAAGATCCATTGCACGCCCTTTGCACGACTGGCGACAAACGGCGGCTTTCAGAGGCGCACGGCTGCACATGGCCGCACATCGACGATCTTATGTCCGCGCAGGCCAGCGGACGTTTCTGGTGATCGATAGAGTGCCCCCGGCAGGAATCGAACCTGCGACCTGCGGTTTAGGAAACCGTTGCTCTATCCCCTGAGCTACGAGGGCGCGGTTGCCGATCCTACCTGACCAGCGGTGACCACCAGCACCCGATAACACCCACCGCTGACCAGCGGCGTCGAAGTTGGTGCGTTCCCACCGACGGATCGCACATCGGGTGTCCCTCTCGGTGAGTACACAGCGTGCGATCCCCGCCGTAGCGCGTTTAAGGTGAACGGTTGGCGCTGGCGGAAGGTGATGATGGCGAAGCTGGTCCTGTCCCCGGAGGAAGCTGCCCTCTGCGAGGCGGTCGGGGTTCACACCTTCCTCCGGGCACGTGCGGTGGTGGCCGATGGCGAAATTCTCGTCCAGGCTGCCGGCTCCGGTCAGGCGGTCGGCCAGCTCCGCGGCGGCGGAGTCGTGGCCGGCGAGTTGACCTCCGGGGCAACGCCCAACCTGAGCGGCGTGTGCAGCTGCGCCGACTCGGATTGCATTCATATCGTGGCGCTGCTGATCGCCGCTCGGCAGGAGACCGCACCGACTAAGTCCGTTGCGCCGGCGCAACGGCGGCCGAAGAGGAGTCGGTGGGAGTCTCAGCTGTCGGCATGGATGCGGGACGTGGCCGGGCCGTCGCTGACGCAGCCCGCGGAACCCGGTCTCGGTCTGCAGTTCGAGCTGGTGAGCGGGTATCTCCCACGTAGTCGCAAGACTGGACAGCGAATCTCGCTGCGCCCGGTTCTACCCGGCCGTAAAGGGTGGGTGCGGACCGGGATCAACTGGCACTCGATCAGCTACGCCGGAGGGCACTCGCCGGACTTGGAACACCACCGCCGGCTGCTCAACGAAATCATCAAATTGTCCGGCTCCTATGCGCCCTACTACGGCAGCGGCAGCACGAATCTGTTCCTCGACGAGTTCGGCAGCCGGCGCATCTGGGACCTTCTGGCCGAGGCACAGGAGTCCGGCCTGCCGCTGGTGCAGCACGGAAAGAACGCCGCGCCGGTGGTCGTAGCGCGCCGCCCTGCCCGAGTGTCGTTGCAGGTGGACCGGATCGAGGGTGATCTTTCGCTGCAAGCCGTCGTGCAGGTCGACGGCATGTCGGTGGATGTCGAGCACGCGATGTTCATCGGCGAGCCGGCACACGGCATCGCCTCGTGGGGTGCGGAGACCGGGCAGGTGATGCGGCTGGCCCCGTTGGCGCGTCCGCTGCCGAAATCAGCGCGCAAGGTGCTGGCCGCCCCGAGCATCCAGATCCCGAGCGAGCAGGAAGACCGGTTCTTTTCCGAGTTCTACCCCAGTCTCGTCCGGCAGTTGGAGGTAGTGCCGGCGGGACCGGACGTGAGCCTTCCCGATGTGGGCGCTCCGGCCCTGACCGTGACGCTGACCCCCGAGCGTGGACATCAACTGCGGCTGTGCTGGGAGTGGGCGGTCGAGGTGGGCGGCGGCCGGCGCGTCGAACCACTGTGGTCGCCGACGCTCTCCGACGAGCAGGCTGATCTCGTACGGCGAATTGTTGATCTTGTTGGGTCTGGCCTGCTCGAGCAGGGCCTGGCGGGTCCTCGGCTCGCCGCTGAATCAGTGCTCGGCGGCGACTCGATGATCCATTTCGTGAGCACGGTGGTCCCCGCGCTGGCCGATCTCGGCGTTTCCGTGATCGAGCCTGACGAGGATTGGGACCTTCAGGAGAGCGAAGCACCGCCGGTCATCACGTTCGCCAGTGCCGCACAGGCTGACGAGCACGACTGGTTCGACCTGTCGGTACGCGTCGAGGTGGGTGGTGAGCAGGTCGACTTCGAGGAACTCTTCATCGGGCTCGCCCGTGACCAGGAGTTCCTGATCCTGCCCAGCGGCACCTATTTCGCTCTCGATCGGCCGGAGTTCCGGCAGTTGCGCGAGTTGATCGCCGAGTCTCGCGCGCTCACTGACAGCCCGCCGGGCGTGCTGCGGGTCGGCCGGTTCCAGGCCGGCGTTTGGGACGAGCTGGCCGAGCTGGGTGAGCTGGCCGGTCAGGCAGCCGACTGGCAGCGCACAGTGGCCACGCTGAGCGAGGCCGGAGTGCGCCTCGACCAGCCGGTGCCCGCCGAGGTGGACGCCGAGCTGCGCCCGTATCAGCTGGAGGGTTTCCGCTGGCTGGCGGCGTTGCACGACAACGGGCTCGGCGGCATCCTTGCCGATGACATGGGCCTCGGCAAGACGCTGCAGGCCCTCGCGCTGCTCTGCCATGCCCGCAAACATGGCCGGTTTCTGGTCGTCGCGCCAGCCAGCGTCGTGCACAACTGGGCAGCCGAGGCCGCCCGTTTCACCCCCGACCTTGAGGTACGAGCAATCACCTCCACCGCGGCCCGGCGAGGAATCGAGCTGACCGAGGCGGTCGACCGGGCCGACGTCGTGGTCACGTCGTACACGCTGTTCCGCCTGGAGTACGACGACTACGCCGCGCTGGGCTGGGCCGGGCTGGTGCTCGATGAAGCGCAGTTCGTGAAGAACCCGCAGTCGCAGGCGTACAAATGCGCCCGCCGGCTCCCGGCACCCTTCAAAGTCGCCATCACCGGTACGCCGATGGAGAACAATCTCGCCGAGCTGTGGGCACTCTGTTCCATCGCGGCGCCCGGCCTGTTCCCTCGGCTCGACCGGTTCACCGAGTACTACCGCCATCCGATCGAACGCGAGCACGACCAAGACCGGCTCGCCCAGCTACGCCGCCGGATCCGCCCGCTGGTGCTGCGCCGCCGCAAGAACGAGGTCGCCGCCGACCTACCACCCAAGCAGGAACAGGTGATCGAGGTCGACCTGTCCCCGGGCCATCGCAAGATCTACCAGCGGTATCTGCAGCGGGAGCGACAGAAGGTGCTCGGCCTGCTCGGCGACCTGGAGAAAAACCGGTTCGAGATCTTCCGCTCGCTGACCCTGCTGCGACAGGCCAGCCTGGACGTGGCGCTGGTCGACGAACAACACCGGACGGTTTCGTCGACGAAACTCGACCTGCTCGTCGAGCAGCTCACCGACATCGCCGCCGAGGGCCACCGCACCCTGGTGTTCAGCCAGTTCACCCGCTTCCTCGGCGCGGCCCGCGCCCGGTTGGAGCAGGCCGGCATCACCTGCGTCTATCTGGACGGCACCACCCGCAACCGCAAGCAGGTGGTTGAGGAGTTCAAGACCGGGACCGCGCCGGTCTTCCTGATCAGCCTGAAGGCCGGCGGGTTCGGCCTGAACCTGACCGAGGCGGAATACTGCATCCTGCTCGACCCGTGGTGGAACCCCGCCACCGAAGCACAGGCCGTGGACCGGGCCCACCGCATCGGCCAGGCCCGCAACGTCATCGTTTACCGCCTGGTAGCGCGCGACACCATCGAGGAGAAGGTGATGGCCCTGCAGGCACGCAAGGCCGAACTGTTCGCCGGAGTGATGGACGGCGGAGAATTCGCATCCGCGGGGCTCACCGCTGCCGACATCCGTGAGCTCCTGGGCTAGCTAGCTGTGATATCCGGGGACGTTGGTCGAGGAAGTGTGACCACTCGATCTGAGGATTGTTGATCCATCTCGCGAACAGGTGAAGGCCTCCAGCAGTGCA
>NZ_JBIRWQ010000013.1:255821-262345 GCF_044388125.1 Actinoplanes sp. NPDC020271 | reverse complement strand
CCCCGGCGTGTTCGCCGGTTGCACCGTTCTCTTCGTCGAGCGCTCAACTCCGGTGATCGCAGATCGGTGGCGCTCCCGTCGCCATCCGGTTGCCGGTTTCTCGGACCAGGGCCAGGGTGCGCTACGGGATCGTCCGCCGCCGCGGTCTCCCCTGATGAGCAGCTCAGCGGTCATGGTCAGCGCAGCTTCACAAGGGTGCTGTGAACCCTGCGTGACCTCCGACTGCTCGTGGGGCGGTCCGCGGTTCGGATGGCGAAAGAACGGATGGTCGTACTCTACCTAGGGGTCTAGGTAGAGTACGACCATGGCGTCACGCGCACCCCGGATGACCCAGGCGACGAAACTGGTCCTGCGCACTCTGCTGGCCGAGCCAAGCCGTGAGCTGTACGGCTTGGAGATCTGCGAATCGGCGGGTCTGCCCAGTGGCACCATCCATCCGATCCTCGCCCGGCTCGAGGGGCTGGGTTGGCTCGAGTCGCATTGGGAGGACACCGATCCCGCCGAGGCGGGCCGCCCGCGCCGGCGCTACTACCGGTTGAGCGCCGACGGCGCCCTGCTTGCCGCGGAGGCGTTGCAACCCCGAACTCGACGCGCCCCTGTTCTGCCTGTCGTCCGGCCATGGCCCGGAATTGCCGGCGGCGACGCATGAAGAGCCGGGCCGCTCTGCTCCGCAGCCCGAGGCTGCCCATGATGGTTACGCTGGTCGTGCTGGCGGTGCTGGCGGCCGGGGCCGGACGGATGGGCATGATCGTCGTACGGTTCATGAGGACGTACCCGGCGGCGACGGTGACCGCACTCCTGCTGTTCCTCACCTTGATCGCTCCCGTGTGGTTCCTCATCCGTGCTCTCGCCTATTTCGACCGTCGTAGGCCGCTTGTGTTCATGCTCGCCTTCGCCTGGGGAGCTTCCGTGGCTCCGGCGGTCACCATTCCGGCCTCCACCGCCCTTGACAGCCTCATCGCCAAACGGATCGGCCCGGGCTTCGCCGCCGAGTGGGGTGCAATGATCGCCGGCCCCTCCGTCGAGGAGATCGTCAAGACCCTGGGCATCCTGGCCGTGCTTCTCGCGACGCGAAAGAGCCTGACGAGGGCGCTGGACGGTATCGTCATCGGCGCGTTGGTCGGCTTGGGTTTCCAGATCTGCGAGGACGTCGTTTTCGCAGTCGGCTCAGTGGCGCTGCAAGGTGATGGAGACGCCCTGACGCCCGTGCTCACCACGTTCGTCGTCCGAGGCCTTCTGGCCGGTGTCACCAGCCACACGATCTTCAGCGCGCTCGCCGGTGCCGGCCTGCTCCACGCCATCGCACGTCACGATCGACCGATCTACTACCGGATCGGCGTCGCGTCGGCGGGGGTCGCCTCGGCTTGGATCAGTCATGTCATCTGGAACAGCCCGATCTCCGTCCTGCCCGAGGTGCCCGCTGGGATACTTCTGGTCCTCGTCGTGAAAATGCTGGTTCCCCTGGCCGCACTCGTTTTCCTGGTGCGGAGGGCTCATGACCAGGAGGCCACGCACTACCTGGCGGGGCTGGCGGCGCTGGGCGACCGATCGCTGATCACCGAGGCGGAGTTGAGCACGCTCGGCTCCGCGGCACGGCGAGCTCGCGCCCGGCGTGCCGCCGCGGCGGTCGCCGGGCGGACGGGCACGCAACTGATGCGAGCACTGCAACAGTCTCAGGCGGCTCTTGCCGTGGTGGTGGGGCGAGACGGCGCTGACTATTCCCACGACTTGCATCGCCATGTCGTGCAAATCCGTTCGCTGCGTCTTCAACTTCGAGGTCTTGGCCTGGGCGGCGAGATACCGCCGTTCGTGATCCTGCCGGCTGTGTCGCGGGATGCCGCCTGCCTGCCTCAGCGGCAAGCGGCACGACTCGTCGAGCTGAGCATCGGTATCATTCCATCGGAGCACCGCGACCGATACGGCGAGGAGTTCTACGCCGAACTGCTGAGCCTCGCGGAGCGTCGGGCGAGACCAGCCGCCCAGCTCTCCTATGCCGCCAATCAATTCGTGTCGGCGCTGATGCTTCGCCGTGAGCTGCGGGTCAGGGATCGCCGATGAAGTCCGCACTCGGCATCTCCGGGCTCGGTGGCATGGTGGCCGCGCTCGTCACCGCCGGTGGTCCCGTCGCGATCTGCGCCGTTCTGCTGATCGTGGCGTCCGGAGGCCTGCTCTGCTGGGTACTTTCCAGCGCCGCGCGGACGGAGCGGCTGGTCGCCATCATCGAGGCGACCCGCATGACACGCCGTCCTCAGGCGCGGCGCAGACGGACCCGGCCACGTCGTGGCTGAGTGGGGCCGTCGCCCGGGCGTGCCCGTTCGCACGCCCGGGCGACGGCGGTCACGGGCCGGTCGTCAGGTAGGTGACCTGGTGACCGCTGTTCGCGGCGGCGCCGTTGTTGTTGATCACGTGGGTGATCGTGCCGGTGCCGCCGAGGGACACCGTCACCATGTCGTGGAACTTCACGCCACCGGTCACCGGGACCTCGAAGGCGCGTGCGTTCACGACCGCCGGGTTCACGTTGAAGTAGGCGTAGCTGCCCAGACCCCACGCCTCGTGGCTGGTGACCGAGTCGGCGACCTTGTACGCCGCCCAGCCCTGCGTCGAGCCGTTCATGTAGGCGGCCTGGTTCGGCGGGTCGTACGGCATCTCGTTCTGGTAGAAGTACGTCCGGCCGCCGTTACCGTTCCAGATCGTCTGGTACTGCTGGTAGTGCTCGACGAACAGGCCGTAGAACGTGACGTTGTCGCCGTTCACGATCAGTCCGTTGCGGGCCGTGTTCGTGGTCCAGCCGACCGTGCCGCTGTTGCCGTGGTCGGCGCGCCAGATCCAGGCGTGGTCGCCGATCACGTCGTTGCTGTTGATCTGCACGCTGACCGTGGCTTTGCCGGCGATCGCGCCGCCGATCCGCACGAACACGTCGGAGAGCACCGTCGGGTTGGCCGCGTGCGTCGCCGTCGAGCCGCTCGGGCCGACCTCCAGCAGCGTGTTGGTAGTGGTCGTGCCGGCGTCGAAGAGCAGACCGGCGACCCGGACGCCGTCGACGTCGGCGACGTGCATGGCGTCCACGCCGCCGTCCGGGATGAACGTGGCCAGGCCCAGACCGAGCACGACGGTGTTGGCGCGGGTCACGTTCAGCGTCTGGTTCAGGTGGTAGACGCCCGGCGTGACCAGCAGGTTCTTACCCGCTGCGAGGGCCGCGTTGATCGTCGCCGCGGTGTCACCGGACTTCACCACGTAGAAGCTGCTGATCGGCAGCGACGACCCGGCGGGCGTGCCGGAGGCCCACGTCGTGCCGGCTGCGTTCGCCCGCAGCGACGGGACGAAGACCTGGTAGGCGCCGGTGCCGTCGACGTACAGGTAAGGCTTCTCGGCGATCGTCGGCGACGAGCCGACCGTGGTGTAGGGAGGTGACGGGAAACTCTGCGCCGGAGCGCCGGTCGAGCCGACGAACACCTGGTTCCAGTTCGAGCCGTTCCAGCTGCCCATCGCCGAGTTGCGGGTCAGGAACTGCTGCTGCGTCCCGGACTGGATCTGCCCGTCGATCTTCGAGTCCGCGATGAAGCCCCCGGAGGACCAGCCACCATCAGAAAGAGCCAGATTTCCCCGTACGTGCATTCGCCGATACGGCGCGGCCTGCGAGACCGCCCAGCGGTCGAGTCCGTCGGCGGGCGTGACCGAGAGGCCTTCCGCCGAGCGCCAGAAGTTCTGCGTCGCGTTCTGGGAACCGTCCGGCCACCAGTCCGCCTCGACGTGCACGTGACCGTTGATGTTCACCTGGTCGGGGGTCAGGCCGAGCCCGGCGACCTGGGTGAAGAAGCCGACGTTGACGTCGTTGGAGTACGTGCCCGGCTTGAACAGCAGCGCGTAGCGGGCGTTGCCGAACTGGTTGCTGACCTGCGCGTTGAAGACCGAGTTCAGCTTGGTCTGGATCGTCGAGGCCGACATCGACGGGTCGAAGACGGTCACGTTCGGGCCGAGATCCGGGTTGTTCGGGTTGGTCGGCACGGTCGTCGGTGGGCTCGTCGGCGTCGTCGGGCTGCCGGAGAACGTCCACTTCTGATTGGTGCCGCCGGAGCAGTCCCACAGTTGCAGCTTCGCGCCGTTGGCGAGGTTGTTGTCCTTGATGTCGAGGCACTTGTTCGCCGCGGTGTTCACCAGGTCGTGCGTCGACGCGTTGTACGACCACTTCTGCGTCGCCACCGTGTCGTAGCAGTCCCACAGGTGGATCACGGCGCCGTTGGCGGTCGAGTTGTTCGCCACGTCCAGGCACTTGCCGAGCGCCTGCACCTGACCGTTGTCGGCCAGGGTCCAGTTCTGGTTCGGCCCGCCGGCACACGTCCACATCTGTGGCTGGTTGCCGTTCGCGGTACTGCCGTCGGTCACGTCCAGGCACTTGCCGTTCGCCGAGCTGACGATCGTGCCGCTGCTCGCGGCGAGCGCCTCGGTCACCCCGGCGACACCGAGACCGGTCACCACCAGCGTGATCGTCCCGGCCGCGAGCCACCGCGGCCGCTGCCACGGGCGGCGATGCTTCGAATCGGACATTGTCGGCCCTTCATGGGGGAATCGGGGAGAGTGCCGCCCAGCATCGACCCATGTGTTCCAGCTCTCAAGGTTCTTTAAGGTTCCTTTAATGGTTCCGCAACACGTCAATTTGTTACATGAGGTGTGGCCGGCCCCACCAGCGAGAGGGCGACTACCGGTAGTGATCCTGACCTGCCCGCCGTGATCGATGGGGAGGCCCCGGCACCGCCCCGGGGTCGTAGAGGTAGTCCCAGCCCTGCGTGCCGGCCCACGTCCGGCAGGTCGGCGTCCGCCTCGATCTGGACCGGGCGATCCGGGACCGGCTGGCCGTCGCCTGCCGGGATCTGGCCGGGTTCTTCGGCGAGGCCGCCGAGCGCCACGAGTGCACGGTGTCCTGGGCGGAGTAGGCGGTCACGTCACGTCGTCGGCGACCGGTTCGGGGGTCAGTTCGACCCGGCCGTCCTGGTGGGTGGTGAGCAGCCGGTGCAGGGTGAGGGCGAGCACCGACGCGAGCAGGCAGCCGCCGATGGTGAGGGCGACCCACGTCATGGCGTGGCCGGCGCCGATCAGCGGGCCGGCCGTGATCGGGCCGAGCACTGAGCTGATGCCGAAGTTGACGGAGTGGGCCGAGTTGTAGCGTCCTCGCAACCGGTCCGGCGCCAGGGCGTTGATCAGCGCCGGCTGGACCGGCTGCAGCAGGGTCTCGCCGAAGCCGAAGATGGTCGAGCAGGCGATCACGAGAATCGCGGCGAGCAGCGGGATCCGGTCGCCGATCACTCCGCCCGCGCCGAGGACCAGCCAGGACACGGCGAAGATGGCGCCGACCACGGCGAGGGTACGGCTGCGGCTGCGGCCTTCGATGCGGCGCATCACGAACAGTTGCGCGGCCACGATCATGATCGTGTTGGCGGCCAGAGCCCAGGCGACGACGCGTGGGGTGACGTCGGCCGTCCGTACGGCGAAAGCGGGGAAACCGACCTCGATCTGGCCGTATCCGCATGTCGTCAACACGAGTCCGAAGATGAGGAGGCGCCGGAACGCTCGGTCGCGGAACACTTCGCGGTACCCGCCGGTGCGGGGCTCGGTGTGACCGGGCGCGGTGAGCCGCCGCCCGACGCCCGGCATGGCGAGCAGGATCGCCGCCGGGATCAGGTACGTGAACGCGTCGAGCAGGTAGATGGCCACGAACGAACCCGGGCGGTGCACGTCGACGAACGCCCCGGCGATCACGCCGCCGCACCCGATTCCCAGGTTGAGCAGCGCGAACTGCAGCCCGAAGGTCCTCTGCCGCTCGTGTTCACCGGTCAGGGACGCAAGCATCGTGGCGTTGCCGGCCCAGCTCGACGCCACGCCGGCGGCCGCGACCGTGAGCGCCAGGCAGACCAGGGCGGGGGTCACGGCGTACGCGAGAAGAACGGAACCCACGGTTTGACCGATCAGGCTGGTGAGGGCGACCGGTCGTGCCCCGAATCGGTCCATCAGTGTGCCGCCGACCGGCGCGAGGATCATGACGACCGCGCCGAACCAGCCGATGACGAGCCCGGCCGCGGCGTCGGACATGCTGCGCACGTCGGTCAGGTAGATGAAGAGGAACGGCAGCGTCAGGCCGCGCCCGATCGACGAGAGCAGCACGCCGACGAGGACCAGGCGGGCCTCACGGCGTACCGGAAGAATGTCCCGGATCATGCCGGGATTCTGCCCGGTGTGTCCGTCTCGCGCAGGACACCAGGGTTTTCCCCGGCGCGACCGGCCGGCCCCGGAGAGCAGTCTGCTCTGGTCAGCGACCGGCGCGAGGTGGGGGGAGTGGCGTACATGCGACAGGTGGTGGCGCGGGATCTGTCCACGGTGGTACGCGACGCGCGGGCCGGTGACGAGCAGGCGTGGGGGGGGGGGGGGGGGGGGGGGGGGGGGCCGCCGGCGGGGGGGGGCGCGCCCCCCCCGCGGGCCGGCGGGGGGGGGGGGGGCCGGGGGGGGGGGGGGGGGGGGGACGCGGGGAACGG